>CAYFUB010000185.1:0-13314 GCA_964346195.1 uncultured Pirellulales bacterium | reverse complement strand
GACGATAACGCTGAGACAGGCCTGGTCGGGTTAGGGATCGCGGGGGCCGGACTCGGCATTTTCCACCTGCTGGGCGGGGATATGGACGCCGCAAACGGCTACGAGGTCCACATGGATTTCGACGAGCCCAACGATCCGAATACCCAAGCACCCGTGCTCCCGCCGGCGACAGACGGAGGAGCCGCCGTTCTGCAGGAAGCCTCCCGGTGTTGCCTGGAGCGACGAAACACTTGATGAAATCAACTCCTGAGGGAGTCTAAGATGACAGAGGACCGTCTGTCCGTGTATGGCAGGAAATGAGAATAGTGGGCTAATCGAGAGACGGGGCACGGGCGCGTCGCTGAAGACGGTGGCACAGAACGAATATGAGTGAATCGAACTATCGAACGGTACTTCTCACCATAGCTGGTGGTGTGCTCGTTGCATTGGTGACGGCGTTGCTGCGGGTCACGTGGGAATTCTGGGGGCCGATGGTAGTGTCGCCTTCGGCTGCCGAGTGGAAGGTGTATTTCCTCGTTCTCCTGCTGCTCGGCATGTTGACCCCGCTTTTCGCCCTGGTACGAGAGAAGGTGCACTGGTCGGCTCGACAGATTAGTGCGGTGGTCCTGGTCGGGGTGGTGATTGGCCTGGCCGTGGGGACAGTCCTTGCCGGCGGGGCGGCGCCGGCGAGGTCCTCGCCCGCAGAGCATGCGTGCATGCTATACCTTGTCCATGTGACCGGACCGCACATTGACTTCAACGAGACCCATGGCGGCCTGATGAGCACGTCCATTGCCATCGTCGAGCAGGATGCCGTACGCAGCGCCGCTAAGAGGCTTCGGAATGCCGTTCGTGGAGGCCGGGACGACAACTTCCTTTATCGTGTCATCACGGTCGGCGGACCCGACGCCAAGTTGGTCGAGCAGGTGCTGTGTCGGGCCGCCCGCTGGCTGCCCGGGCACGCGCGTTCGAATGTGCAGATTATTGTTGTCACACCCACGCCGGTGTCCGACAAGGCGAGGAAGGCTCTCGAAGAAAAGGGATACCGCGTGAAGCAGGTGCAGGACCAGTTCTTCGATATCAGGCACGGCCCGACCGGGAGGGAATGAGACAGATGCTGGAAGCGTCACTGATCGCACAAGGGCTTCTTGCTGTAGCAGCGCTGATAATCTCGGCCAGGATGGCACTGCGAACCGGGAGCATTCTCAAGGGTGGGCTATGCCTGTACGGCCTGATGGTGTTGTGGATTGTGCTGTTTGGCATCGTGGCGCCCAGGTTTTTGCGAGCGGTCCATCACACGGCCGATGTCTCACAGGCCTTCCCCGAAGCCACCGCCGCTGCTGCGGTCGTTTTCTCTGGCTGGGTCGTTGCGTTCGGCTTTGCAGCGGCAGTTCGACTGACTCGCGTCCTCGCAGGCCAGTTTCGAGACGTGCGTATTGCCAACCGGCAGGCAAGCCGGCTCGTGCGTCTCGTACGGCGTTTGGGCTCGCAGGCGATCGAAAGAAAGGATGATGGACTCTATCCGAAGTGGGTCGGGGTCGTCCTTGGCTTTCTGCTGGCGGGCTCGGCTCACTTCCTCAGCGGCCACAAACGTACGGGCATCGTATGGTATTTGTCGCTGCTGGCCCTGGGGTTTCTGGCTCCGGGCCTGATGGCTGTTCCGGGATTCGAGTCCTATCTCGCGGGTGTCGTGGTTTGCCTCTTCGGCATCGTATTGTGGCTGATTATGTTGGCACGGTCGTACCGCCCGGTCCGCCGGATTGGGTGGCCCGGCTGGCTTGTCGTCGTCCTGATCGCAGTCGTGCTTGGTGGGGCAAGCGAATCCTTGACGCGTCTGGCGATTCTCCCGTTCACGGTCCCGACCGGGGCCATGCGGCCGACGATCCTAGGGATTCATGCCCGGGAGGCGCCGGACGGGGAGATGCCGCGTCCCGGCCTAATCGGCAGGCTCGCACGGGGCGAGCGGTATGTCCGATGGGTGGCGAAGGAATCGGGAACTCTGGCGGGACCGTACTATTTGCCCGGCCGTCTTACCCCGTTCCAGGAGTACCGCGTGGGAGCCGACCGCTGCCGACTGCCCGAATCCGCCGGCGTCCAACTTGACCGCGCCCGCGCGGTTGCCAAGGGCGATCTTATCTGGTCGGGCTGTATCGTCACCGGCGATCACTTGCTCGTGGAGAAGGTCAGTTATCTCTTCCGCGGCCCCAGACGGGGCGAACTCGTCGTTTTCCGAACGGACGGTCTGCTTGGGAATGAGCCAGGCAGCTACCACGTTTTTCGAGTGGCCGGCCTGCCGGGCGAGCGCGTCCGGATCGAGCCGCCCTGGCTGCTCGTCAACGATGCGCGGGTCGTCGAGCCGCCCATCTTCAACATAATTGCCGGCAGGGAGCAGGGCTACGATGGTTTCCTCTCTTCAGGTTCGCGCGGGACATCTATGGAAGGTCCATCCCATGAGGTTGTGCTCGGCGACGAAGAATATTTTGTCCTGGGCGATAACTCCCGCAACGTCTATGACAGCCGGTATTTCGGTCCCGTGCCCAGAGAGAATATCGTCGGCAGAGTCACGCGGGTCTACTGGCCGCTGAACCGCGTCAACGCTCTCGACGGCAAGTGGTGACGACTGCAAGAGGCTCTTCACTTCTCCTATTGCGGGCAACGACGCTCCGCCTGGGCCGTCGGCAAGCTGGCGCTTACCGCCGCCGCGGAGGAGGGCACGTCCTGATCGCAAAGGATATCAGGAGCGTCGGTTCTGGGGGGTTGAGGGTTTGGCCGGCGGCGAGGGGGAGCAGGCGCATGGCGAGGATGAGCAGCTAGCCGGTCAGCCGGGGGTGGGGGGGGCGTGGCAGCGGCACTCCGGGACGGCATCTTCCGGGCCTGCCGGAGCTTTATGTACGGGGCCGGTGGTTTGGCCTTCTTTTCAACTCGCACGGCCCAAATGTATTCGCACGAATTCGATTTCGAGGGTTGCCAAGACGGATTCATGTGCTATGATAGAGCCTTGGGTTGATGGTCATGTGTCTTTACCCCAGTCCCATGGAATGAACCATGAGCGATACGATTACCGGAATTTTGAAGCGCATCAACAAGGAACAATACTCGCTCCGCACGTCGGAGCGCTGCTACCGGCCCGGGCCGACGGCGGCGAACGTGCCGATGGACCTGATTCGTCGTTTCGGGCTGGTCGAGGGGGCGGCTGTCGTCGGGCGGTTCGACCTCAAGAAAGGCAAGCGCTTGCTCACGTCGGTCGAATCCGTCGGGGGCCGGCCGCCGGAGGAGTTTCGCCGACGCCAGCGCTTCACCGATCTCGTGGCCGTCGATCCGTACGAGCGGTTCAACCTGGGTGCGTGCGGGCAGGAGAGCATGCGCATCGTGGACCTGATCTCTCCGATCGGCAAGGGCACGCGGCAGTTGATCGTCTCGCCGCCCAAGGCGGGCAAGACGATCCTGCTCGAACAGATGTCGCACGCGATCCTGCACGATTCACCCGAGACCCGCATCGTCGTGCTGCTGATCGACGAGCGGCCGGAGGAGGTCACGCATTTTCGACGGGCCTGTGAGGGTGTCGAGGTGGTCGCCAGCACGAGCGACCACACGGCCGACGAGCATACGGAACTGGCGGAGTTCATGCTCGCCCACGTGCAGACCGAGCTCGAATGCGGCCATGACGTCGTTCTGATGATCGACAGTCTCACGCGCGTGGGCCGGGCCTTCAACAACCGGACCCGCCGGGGCGGCGAATCCCGTCCGACCATGAGCGGCGGGCTGGAAGCGGGGGTGCTCGAAGTACCCCGTCGCCTGTTCGGGCTGGCCCGCAACATCGAAAACGGGGGCTCCGTGACGATCATCGCCACGTGTCTGGTCGATACCGGCTCGCGCATGGACCAGTTGATCTTCGAGGAGTTCAAGGGCACGGGTAACAGCGAGCTCGTTCTCGACCGCACCCTGGCCGAGCTGCGGATTTTCCCGGCCATCAACATCCCCGCCAGCGGGACCCGCAAGGAGGCCAAGCTCTACAGCCCTCAGCAGAACCGCGGCCTGACCACGCTGCGCCGCGTCCTGTCGAGCTACGCCCCACGCGACGCGATGGAGGCCCTCCACAAGCTGCTGCAAAAGTACTCGACGAACGAGGAGTTCCTCGACGCCATGTCGCGCAGCGCCGCACCGATCTGAGGGCGGCAATCGCCATCGCAGGCCTGAGTTCGCCGGGGGGCCGGGCGTAGGGGCGAATCATCATTCGCCCCGACCCGTTCACCACCAGACGCCGCCATACACCGTCAGCCGAGAGTGGAGGAGTTATCCGCACAATTTGCAGTGATTTACGTAAAAATACCAGGTACGTATGCAGACAAATGGGCGAGGCTGTTTGTCTGAGTGTTATGAGTGTTTTGTACAGCATGCGCGCGAGCGCACGCTTTTCGGAATAGAAAGCGGCATTATGATTTCGAGGAAGTTACTGCCAAGTTTGGCTGCCGGGCTTATGCTGGCGGTAGCCCCGCTGGCGCAGCCTGCGGGGGCGAAGAGCGCTCTCGACGTGCAGATCGTCACCAGCAGGTCGAGCCTGCGCCACCATAGTTTTGGCCGCAGCTTCGACCACCGCTTCAGGCATGACAGGTTCCGGCATCGCGATTTCAGGCATCATAGGTTCAAACGCCACCAGTTCGGGCTGTCGCCTTTCAAGCACCCCGGCTTCAGGTACGACCCGTCCGGACGTCGGTGGTATTTCCAGAGGCCGTATCGCTATTACGGGCGCTACTACCGTTTGTATCCGTATGGGTACTATCCTTACGGCAGGTATTACTACTACCAGAGGTAAGTGAAAGGACCGGCTCCGGTCGGGGCGCCGGTCCCTGTCTGCTGCACGGCTGTGCAGCAGTGGCCTATGGCTTGATGACTCGACTGTAGATGCGCACGTCGTCGATCAGTCCGGACCAGAAACTCCCGGGAGCCATGTCTTTGCCACAACCGATGTGCAGACCGCCGTAGGCGCTCTTCAAATTGCCCGGGACGTCCTGGGCGACGATGTCGCCATCGACGCACAGAGTTCTCGTGGTCCCGTCCCAGGTCAGGCCGATACGATGCCACTGGCCATCCGTGATGACGGCCTGCGAGGACAGGGCATGGCTGAATCGGCCTGCACTGCGAAGGTCGGTCATCAGCGCGCCGGTGGCGCGGTCTGCAACGAACCAATCGGCGCCGGCCAACTGGGAGAGAATCACCTGGCCCGGGGCGCCGCCCTTGATCCAGGCAAAGACGCTCCAGGGCGGCTTGGCCGGATCGCGTTCGAAGCCTGCCACTAGGCAATCATCGATGCCGTCCAGCCGGATGGCGCCGCCGACGGCCCCAGCGTCCGGCTGCCAGACCGGATCGCCGAGCAGCGTGGCGTCCGGCCCAGCGACACTATTGCGGGCCGTGGCGCCTTCCACCTCGTCGAGCTTCCAGTACGAGATGACCGCCGGATCGATCACTTCCTGCCCCATGTATTGTGAGAGAACCAACAGGTCTTGCGTGTCGACAACGCCGTCGCCATAGGGCACGGGGCCGATATCGCACAACGGCTGGTCCGTGCCCCAGTTCTCCACCATGATGCGGAGTTCCTCGCCGTCGACCTTGCCGTCGCCGTTGAAATCCGTCATCGGGGTGAGGGAGGTCTGGTAGACGGTGCAGGGGCCCCACAGTTGGGGTCGGTCGGAGACGAAGTACAGGGTGGCGCCGTCGCTCGAGACCGAGCCGCACCATTCGATGGTCGTGCTGTTGACGTTCGGCCCCAGGTTCACGGGCGGCTCCCAGGCGTGGTTGGTTGTCCGTCTGGTCGTCACCCACAGGTCGTAGCTGCCGGATCCGCCGGCGCGATCCGAGTTGAAGAAGAGCGCCAGGCCGTTCGGCGCGATCGTCGCCTCTCCATCGTTGCCGCTGCTGTTGACGGTCGGCCCGAGATTGCGCGGCGGCCCCCAGGCAGCATCTTTGGTGGCTCGTGTGGTGATCCAGATGTCCTCGCCGCCGTAACCGCCGGAGCGGACGGAGTGAAAATAGAGCGACAGGCCGTCCGGTGTCATTTTGGGTCCCATGTCCCAGGTGGAGCTGTTCACCGTTGGCCCCAGATTGACGGGCGTGCCCCAGGGGCTGTCCGTAGTCGGTCGCGTTGTCACCCAAATGTCCATCCCGCCCGAGCCGCCGGGTCGGTCTGACGGAAAGAACAGCGACAGGCCGTCCGCCGAGATGTTGGCGGCATGGTCCCAGGAGGGACTGTTCACGGTCGGGCCCATATTCACGAGCGGACCCCAGGGACTGTCCGTCGTCGGCCGCGCCGCCTCGTACAACTCGAAATTGCCCGTATGGTCGGAGGCGACGTAGATAGTGAGGCCATCCGGCGCGATGACGCCTCCCATTGGGGTACTTCCGAAGTCGGCCCCCGGCACTTTCACGGCCCGGCTGCAGTAGAAATCCCCCCACGCCGGTCCCGTCCCGGCCGCCGCCAGCATCAGCCCCGCGACGGCCATAATCTGCCATGTTCTCCTGATGGTCATGTCTTTCATCCTCTCTGGTTTGCGTTGGAATCCTTTGGTCCCGTCGGCGGGCGCGCAAACCGGGCGCCCGTGACAGGTCAGGGCGTTTGAGGCCGCTGCCAGAGAGCCGGGAAACTCGTCCGCCCTTACACGATCACGCTTTGAACTGGATTACATTCCTCCTTTTATCTATTTTTCCGGGACTCTCGGCGCCCCCGCATTCGGGTCAGTGACCCAGATCTCATGGTGCCATTGGCCATAGACTCTCTCGATCGCCAACCGGCTCCGCTGGGGGTCCGACCAGGTACACCAGGAGAAGGAGCCGTCGATCATCTTCGACGCTCCCTTCGTCGCCATATCGTACATCCACAGTCCCGCGCCCCAGTAGCATCCGATGGCCAGGCGTGCCCCATCGGGGGACCAACTGAGAAACATGTGCTGCTTCGGCTGGGGGCCGGACCACGTGCCGGCTACCGAACCCGTGGACAGGTCCCTGATTTCCAGCGTCAGGTCGTCCTGCATAAACGCCACGTATTTCTCATCCGGCGAGATGACGGGGAACTCGTACATGCAGGATAGAATCTCGCGCAAATCGCTGTGGTTCGGATCGATATCGATGGAGCACGCTTTGCTTTGTTCGCGTGAATGGAAGTAAATGCGGCCCGAATCGGGGCCCCACTGCGGCCAGCCGCCTTTGACCAGAAAGCGCGGGGCCTCCGTGCCGTTCGCCGCGACAATCCAGATCTCTTCCTGTTCCATCGGGGGATGCTCGCCCTGGCGTTCCGTCGTGAGATCGCCCAGGGACAGGATCTGGCGGTCGCGCACGTAGGCGATATACCGCCCGTCGGGGGACCACGCGGGGTCCTTGCCCGGGACCGTCAGCAGACGGGTCTTTCCCGTCGCGAGAGTGAGGATTTCGACACCGCTGGCGCCGAGAACACCACGACTGTAGGCGAGTTGCGTGCCGTCAGGCGGCCAGGTCGGATGAAAGCCTTCGGCCACGGTCCGGCGGGCCAGGGCGGCAAGCTGATGGTATTCCTCCGTCGCCCGATGCATGGCGGCAAAGGCCGTGCCCTGGGGAATGCGGTTCGGTGGATGCCACAATTGCCCGCCCGACAGGCTGTCAAAGACATGCCGGGCCGCCGATTGGTCAAAGTGCATCTGTGCTTCCTGGCCAGCCGCGACGGTACGGTCGTATACCGCCTGCGCCTCTTCGTATTTGCCCAGCGCCGTCAGGATACAGAAGTGGTTGAAGTGATGGAGCCGGTCGTCGGGCTCCAGGCGCAGGCAGGTCTGTACGTCGGCCAGGGCGCGCTCGTAGAGACCCATTCGCATCAGCGTGTGGCGCCGCTGCTCGCAGAGCTCCGCAAGTCGTCTGTCGCGCGGGGCGGTCAGTCCGGCGGCCTGGTCGTGGTCCGCCAGCGCTTCCGCGAGCACGTCCGCGTCATCTTTTGACCAGGCGATTTCGCGGCGCGCGATCGCGCGCAGCAGGTACCCTGCCGGGTTCGCCGGCTGACTGCCAATCATCGTCGAGGCCTCGGTCTCCATGTTGCGGTATTCGCCGAGGGCACCGAAAGCCAGGGCGCGGGCCCGGCGCGCCCCGTACTGAGTGGGATCGAGCTCCAGGGCATCGTTCAGCCAGCCGCGGGTCTCCTGCACCGTCGGCGCCGTCATGGCGCGCAGCAGGTAGGCCTCCGCCGTCTTCGGCATCAGCTTCTCGCCCTGAAGGAGGTGGTGCTCCGCTTTGCTCTTCATCCGCGCATCGTTGGGAGCGGTTTCCAGATAAACCCGGGCGAGGAGGAAATGCGCGTTGGCGGCGATTTCCGCCCGTTCTTTGAGCAACGCCTGCAACTGTTCGACGCCGGCGCGCGGCCCCTGCGACTCGAGGAGGAGGCGCGCGTGCAGGAGCCGGGCCTTCGGTCCCACGAACCGGCTGCGCAGAAGGGGCTTGATTTCGGAGAGCGCACGCTCGTATTCGCCGCGGGACAGCCGGTCCTCGACGAGCGCGAGCAGCTTGCCGTGGTTGTCCCGCGTGCGCTGCGTGTCGAATCGGAGGTACGTGATCCCGGTGAAGAGCAGGCCGGCCACGACGACCACCCCGGCCGACCAGGTCGCCACCTGGAGACGGCGCCGGCGCAGGAATTTTCGGATGCGATAGATCGTGCCAGGCGAGCCGGCGATGATGGGCTCGTGTCTCAGGTGCCGCTCGACGTCCTCGACCAGGGCGTGCGCCGTCTCATAGCGGCGCGTCCGGTCTTTTTCGAGCGTCCTCATCACGATCCAGTCCAGGTCGCCCTTGACCAGCTTGCGCAGCATCTCGGGATTGGTCTGGCGGCACAGTGCGATATCCGTGGCCGTCCGGCCGAGAGTGCGAATCCGGGTGGACGGCTTGAGCGGGTCGGTCTCGCGGATGATACGCTGCATCTCGCCGTAGCTCGCGCTGCGGAGGTTCTCGCCGGCAAAGGGCGTCGTGCCGGTCAACAGCTCATAAAGCAGTACGCCGAGCGAGTAGATGTCCGTTCGCGTGTCGATATCGAGGCCGCTCATCTCGGCCTGTTCCGGGCTCATATACTCCGGCGTGCCGATCATCTGGGAATAGCGGGTAAACAGCGTCTGCTCGGTGAGCCGCTGATGGGTGGCCTTGGCGATGCCGAAGTCGATGACCTTGGGCACGGGCCGGCCGTCATGGAGCGTGATCATCACGTTGGACGGCTTGATGTCCCGATGGATGATGCCCTTGGTGTGGGCGTGCTGCACGGCGTTGCAGACCAGCACGAACAGCTCCAGCCGCTCCCGCGTGCCGAGCCGGTTCTTGTCGCAGTAGTCGGTGATGGAGACCCCGCGGACCAGCTCCATGACGAAATAGGGACGCCCCGTCTCGGTGGCGCCCCCGTCGAACACCTGGGCGATATTCGGATGGTCCATCAGGGCCAGCGCCTGTCGCTCCGCCTCGAAGCGAGCGATGACCTGCCGGGTGTCCATACCCAGCTTGATGATTTTCAGGGCCACACGCCGGCGGACCGGATGCTGCTGCTCGGCCATATAAACGACGGCCATGCCGCCTTCGCTGATGTTTTCGAGCAGCTTATAGCGGCCGATCGTGGTCCCCGGGCCCTCGACGAGAGCCGGGACATCCAGGGTCAGTTGCAGCGACGAAGCCGCCTGTTCCAGGAAGGTCTCCGCGCTCGTGTGGGCCGTCAGGAGGGCCTGCAGGCGGTCGAGCAGGGCGATATCGTCACCGCAGGCCTCTCGTAGATAGGCCAACCTTTCGTCGGCCCCGTGAATCGTCAGGGCCGCGTTGAAAATCTCTTCTTCATTGGTGATGCGTTCGATAGCCATCAGTCGAATCCTTGTTCCCCTGGTACAATGCGCCGTTTGTGCCGCGAATACCCCAGTGAAAAATGAGAAAAATCTTCCGTTCGGCAGAAGAAGGACCTCAGGGGCCAAAAGGACCTGTCCAATTTAGACCGGCCGTTGCATCAATAGGCGGGGGGCTCGGTCCGGTGGCCTTTGGTGATCTCCAGGTGCAGCCAGGAACGGGCGTAAGCCCAGTAGCGGTCGGCGGTGTTGTGCGAGATGCCGAGGACCGTCGCCGCCTGCTCGTTCGTCAGGCCCGCGAAGAAGCGCAGTTTCACCAGCTCAGCCTTGACCTTGTCCTTCTGTGCCAGCTTCTCCAGGGCTTCGTCCAGCGCGAGCAGGTCGTCGCACGGGCCCTCGATGGCCGGTTCCGCGTCCTTCAGATCGATCCTCCGGCAATCGCCGCCGCGTTTGAGGCGCTGTTTCCGGCGGGCGTTCTCCACGAGGATGCGCCGCATCGCCTCGGCCGCCGCCCCGAAGAAATGTCCCCGGCCCTGCCAGGTTTGTCCCTGGTCTCCCAGCAGGCGCAGGTATGCCTCATGTACGAGGGCTGTCGCCTGCAACGTCTGTCCCGGCGGTTCCTTCGCGAGCCTCTGGGCTGCCAGCAGCCGCAGTTCTTCATATACGACGGGCAAGAGCTCATCCGTCGCTTTCACATCGCCCCGTTCAATCGCATGCAAAATTCGTGTCACGTCGTTCATCATGGTTTCTCGCCGACCGGCACGCCGGCCGCAAGACTATTGTCGCAAAGAGGCACGTCCGGTTCAAGTGGCTGTCCGTCATCGCCCCGGGGCAACCGGGTGTACGACAAGGTCGTGGCGAACGCCCCGCATGTCGTGGCGAGCCGGCCGAAGGCCGGCGTGGCAATCTTGACCTCGGGCCGCTCCGAGATTGCTTCGTCGGCGTACGCCTCCTCGTCATAACATCCTTCTTATCCTGACCCGCCGCTTTTTTGTCGTGCAGCCGGGCTATCTCAGGGCCTGATTTCTATTTTGCACCGTTTCCGTGCTAAAGCCGGGGACCTTTGCGTCCGATATCTACCCCGACGCGCCAGATGGTGTCGAGATTGCCAAGAGGCTCGTTAGTGAATAGACTGGGCATGATGGTGCCGCGGGGCCCGAGCCGCCTGGCCGACGCGCAGCGGCGTCTTTGGCACCGAGGACGGACAGCAGCGTATGACCGTAGCCTCGTATGAGACAGATGCCATGCCTTACCGGAGCATGACCATTCAGGAGGTGGTGAAATTGCTGGGCAGCGACGTTCGACGCGTCGAGCGGATGGCCCAGCGGGGGGAGATTCCCTGTCAAAAGGTCGGCGGGCAATTCCGCTTCAATCGGGCTGAGATCACCGAATGGCTCCAGCGCACCATGGGCGGCATGAGCCGCGACAACCTGGCCGAGGTCGATGCCGGTATCACCACGCACCGACAGACGGAGCAGGACGAGACCATCGTGACCCCGCTGCTCCGGCCGGAGGCGGTCACCACGAATCTGGGCTCCCGGACGAAGAACAGCACGTTGCGCGAGCTGGCGGCCCTGGCCGAAAAGACCGGCCGGGTCCTGGACTCACGGGCGCTCGTGGACGCCGTCATCCAGCGCGAGGAACTGTGCAGCACGGCCATGGAAGGCGGCATCGCGATCCCGCACCCGCGCCGGCCCTTGCCCGAGACGGTCGCCGAGCCGGTCCTCGTCGTGGCGCGGACCAGCCAGGGCATCGCGTTCGGGGCCCCCGACGGCCGGCTGACCACGCTGTTCTTCCTGACGGCCTCGCCGGACGACCGCCATCACCTGCATATCCTGGCACGCCTGTGCCGAATGCTCCACGACGAGAAATTCGTCGCCCGACTGGAAGCGGCCGAGACCTCCGAAGAAATGACCGACCTGATGAAAACCCGCGAGCAACAGGTCCTCTCCCCCTGACCCGCCGGCCTTTGGACTTGCGTATCTTGTACATCGCTACTCCCGCCGCGCTGCGCCTCGCATGTTGTCATCCCTTCGCGGCACTAAGAGACTATCTCAAAACGGTGATGTCATTCTGAGCGAAGCGAAGAATCTGGGGTGCGCACTTGAGAAACCCCTCATTCGATGGCCAGATGGTTCGCTTCGCTCACCATGACAAGTCAGAGTGTCGTTTTGAGATAGTCTCTAAGGGCAGGCTCTGAGCGACAGCGAAGGATCTGGGTATGGCACGAGAGGTCCTCCTCGCATTCGGCAGGAGCCTCCTGTTCATGAGCCGGATGCTTCACTTCGTTCCGCATGACAGGACCGCGATGGATTGCCCTGCTGCGCCTTCTTCGCGGGAATGCGTGGGGCCGGGACCTTCATTTCTTTTCGCGGCTGCCCCGCGGTTTCGCGGCCGGGGGTCTCTCCGGTTTGTCGAGTACTTTGATGCGGGCGTTGCGGATCAGGACGTGCTCGGCGCCCCGGCTGAGTTCCTGGAAGCCGATGTGTCCCTTGCGTGGGCGGTCCTTCACCGCCGGACACGGCTGGCCGTTGTGACGCAGGACGACCTGCTTTTGCTCATCGAGATTCAGGTCGTGGATCACTTCGCCGTTGAGCACGACGTGCAGGCGCGGCCCGCGCAACGAGATCGAGTACGTGTTCCATTCGGTCGGTTTGTAGACCTGCTTGAGCGGGGCGATCGCGCGGTAGATGCCGCCGGTCAGCTCGGAATCCTTGGCCTGCGGATTGTAGCGGTAATCCGCCATCTGGAGTTCCATGCCGTCGAAGGCCGGGTCGCCGAACAGCGGGGCGCGCAGCGCGCAGCCGCTGTTGCCGGTGGGGCCCAGCTTGAAATCGAACTTCAGAATGAAGTCGCCGAACTGTTTCTCGCTGAGCAGCCAGTTCCCGCGCGGCTCGCCGCCGTGCAGAATCCCGTCTTTCACGACCCACTTCGTATTCGGGTTCGGGGGCGGCAGATTCACGTCGTTCCAGGCCCGCACGATCCAGCCCTTCGGCACGCCGTCCTCCGGAAACAGCGGCACGAACCCCTCTTCCTTTTCCGGACTCTCCGCGGGCAGGGCGTTTGCCGCCGCCAGCACCAGAGCCACAACGAACAAAACGCGAGTCTTTGCAATCATGGTTCTACCTCCACAATGTTCATGGTTTTGCCTATCCGAGTTCTTCCCGTCTGTTGGCAGCATTCTACGCGGGCCATGAGGGGACTGCAATCCCTCTTTTGCAGGCAAAGCTCGGGAACAGTCAGGGCGTGCTTCGCTCGACGGTGTCGCTTCCCAGGGCGCATCTGTCCTGTCATGATCGTGTCATGCACAAGAGCCGTCGGGTGCGGCCGGAATCTAGTGGCGGTCCTTACGGCCCTGGTGGCGTTGGCGCCCGGGAGGTCCGCTCCGCGACAGGGCGCTTCCGCCACGGCGTGGCGGGAGTTTACCGCTTTCGGGCCTCCGGCGTGGTGGTGTTGGGCGAGCGGTGCGATTCCGGCTCGTCCTGGCCGCCGACCCATACTTACGATCCTCGCC
>CAYFUB010000184.1:0-2096 GCA_964346195.1 uncultured Pirellulales bacterium | reverse complement strand
ACCTTCCCTTCGCGGCCAGATGTCTCGACTGCGCTGACGCTTCGCTCGACATGACAGACTAGGCAAGATATCTGTATTACCTACAAACATGACGTGCACCCAGACGTGACAAGCTATGGAGAATACCTGCTGGGGACGGGTCCCTCCACCGTCGGCATCATTCCGCTCAATGCCCACGCTATCGTGCTCGGCCGGCCCCCCGCCTTTCTGGAGGGGCCGTTCGAATCGGCCGTGGATTACCGTGCCGTGGATACCCTGTATTTCGTTCCGCGCGAGGTCTCCCGGCTGCATGCCAAGGCGGTGCGGCAGACCGGCGACGCCGGCACCCGGCACCTCGTGATCGATTTGAACAGCACGTGCGGGACGGCCGTGAATGGGCGGCCGGTCGATCTGAACGACCCCGGCATCGTGCTCCGCCACGGGGATGTTATCTCACTTGGGCCGTCGCAGACCAGCACCTACATCTACCACAAAGCCGCCCGGCTTCGACCCGCCAGCGGTGGCAACAAGGACTCGTCGGCGGCCCGGATCTGGCTGGCCGAACCGCAGTAGACCGACCGCAGTAGCGCCCGCGGCGAATAGCCCCAAGTCGGCATATCGGAGAGACCCCCATCAACGGACTGCTCAATTCGCTTTGCCGCCTATCGAGATCAGGTGGGAGTAGGTTCTCAGATACATCCGCCCATCGGCGACCGCCGGTGTCGCGTGGCTCTTCTCACCGAGCGGGTTCGCCGCCAGCAACTCGTACCTCGGACCGGCCTGGAGGACGACGACGTCGCCATCGATGGTAATGCAGTAGAGTTTGCCGTCCACGCAGACCGGCGAGCCGTAGTACCGGCCGGCCGGCTTCTCGCTCCACAAGACCTCGCCCGTGGCGGCCCGCAGGCACGAGACCGTGCCCTGGTCGTGAAACAGAAACAGCAAGCCATCGTGCACGACCGCCGTCGGCACATAAGAGACAATGCCGCGCTCCAGAGCATAAACCTCGGCCGCGGTCGATGACGCTCCGTCCCCAGACGGCCTTACGGCGGCCAGCCGGATGCCGCGCCCCCCCTCGCCGCACGTGGCGATGACCACCGCGCCGGCGATCACCGGCGAACTCACCACACGGGCCGGCAAAACGTCCGGCGCCTTCCACAGGAGTCTGCCCGTTGCGGGATCGAGGGCGGCAATGCCGTGCGAGTTGCTCGTGAAGAGCAACTGATCCCGTCCCTCGCGGTCGCGATACGTGCAGGGCGTCGAATACGAACTGTTGGCGTTCTCCGGATGCTCGTACCGCCATTGTATCTGCCCCGTTTTGCGATTGACGGCCAGCCAGACGCTCGCAACATCGCCCCCGCTCTTTTGATCCTGCTCGCGTGTCACAATCACGTACTCGCCGCAGACGACCGGCGAACTGCCGGTTCCGTGCCGGGCGTGAATCTCAGGCAGCATGATGGTCCACACCTCACGACCCGCGTGCGTCAGGGCTGCCAGTATCGTCTCCTCCATCCCCGGCCAGAACAGGTAAACGTGGTCGGCATCCAGCGCCGGTGTGGCACTGGCATAGCTGTTCAACGTGTTCATCTGGACTTTGTTCAGGCTGAACTCTTTTCGCCACCGCTCCCGCCCATCCGATGCGCTCACGCACAGGAGAGTACCTTTCAACGTCTTATCATCAGCGCTGGTGACGAATACCTTGTCCTCCCAGACCACCGGCGACGAATGTCCGCCGCCCGGAAGCTCGATCTCCCAGTTGTAGTCCTGCACTGACCATTTGACCGGAATGGTCTTGGCCTCGCTGATACCCTGGCCGTTCGGGCCTCGAAACCGCGGCCAGTTTTCCGCCCGCACCGACACGGCGAGAATGAGCAGCAACACCAAGCCCAATGCCGCTCGACTTGTGAGATAGCCCTTCACTAAAGCCTTCCGCACCCGCATTGACTGACTCCTGTTCTGGACTTCATCCAGGCCCTTGGCCGGGTTGAATACCTCATTCGAGTGGCATTCCATCCTCCGAAGGCCGGCAACTCCGACACGGCCATTGTGCCGATGACGACCGATTTTGCAAGCAGAATGTCCAGGGCAATCACGTGCTCACTTCTGGAGTACCGCCA
>CAYFUB010000183.1:0-6050 GCA_964346195.1 uncultured Pirellulales bacterium | reverse complement strand
CCCATGTCTTCTTCATCATTGTAACTCTCGAAATCATCGACTACGAGGAAATCAGCGGTGGTAAAACTGAAGACAGAGCTTTTCCACGGCCTCTCGGTCTCGGCGTTGTTGACCTCGTCGATTCTCCAGTAGTAAGTCTTGCCCCATTCGAGCCCGCCCGGATCGAAGGTGGTTTCCTCCAGAGCCTGGGTGCCCCGATAGATGCCGGTGCTGGCGGGTGTGGCCTCGGTCACGGCCGTCTCGTCCTCACCGAGGTAGACCTGGTGCCGGACGGCTTTTTCGCCCGCGCTCCACATCAGCACCACGTCCTGCGGGATGTTGGCATCGTTGTCGCGCGGATAGACCGCTCTGGCCCGGACCGGAGGCTGCAGCGGACCGGCCGGGATAACCGTGCGAGCCACCGTCGGCATCTGCCAGCCCACTTGTGCCACGGCGCCGCCAGTGTTCTCGTAGTACTCCACACGCAGTGAATAGACACCCGGTTCAAGGGCTACGGGCTGGCTGAAGGAGTCGGCGGCGGATCTGTTGACCCAGGAATCGACGATCAACTCGTCATTGAGCCAGATACGAATGCCGTCGTCCGACCGCCCGATGAACGTGTAGGTATCGGCCACCGCGATTTCCAGGTCTGCCGTCCAGCGGGCGGAGAACTGGTCAGCAGGAATGGAAGCGTCCGGACTGCCCGGATCGCCCCAATTGAAATCGATCGAAGGGTCGATGCGCGTCAACGCGGGGACTCCCTGAGGAGTCATGCCGCTGAAGTACTCCCCCTTGACGCCGCCGCCACCGCCGGTCGTGGTGAATTGCCACACGTCGCCCGGGTACGTGGCGTTGCTCATGGTATACTCATCCACGGCCCAGTAATAAGTAGTTTGGGCCGCCAACTCGCCGGGCTTGAAGGTGACAGTCGCCTGGCCGCTGCTCTTAAGCGCACCCGTGTCGCGGCTCGCCACGGCGGCCCGATCGGCGCTGAAGTATACATCATGCCTGATCGCGCCGTGGCCCGGCCTCCAACTCAGGTCACTGTTCGGATCGATCCACCTGTCCCCATCGCGAGGCACGGGGGCATAAGCGGTGGCAGGAGCGGTGGCAAACGACCACATGTCGCCGGTGTAGACGGTCCCGTCAGCAGCGATTTCATCGATCCGCCAGAAGTACGTCGTTCCAGCGACCAAGCCCGCGACGTGGTAGTAGATCTCAAAAAACTGGCGAGAAGCCTTCAGGTCCGCTTCCGTCAGTTCCGGCGTAGTGCCGAAATAGACATCATGGAACATCGCTGTCTCACCTTTCGTCCACGTCAGCAGCGGGTTGATGACAGCGGTGGCGCCATCCTCGGGATTGGGCTTTTCCGCCTTGAAGAAGGTGGGCGGGATCCCGTTGACCAAATCCTGCACCTGGCCGGCGCTCAAAGCACGGCTGTAGACATGGATATCATCCATGACACCATTGAAGAACCTCTGGTTGTCCGTCCAGGCCCCCCAGTTCAAGGGCCCCACGTACAGGGCCGTGCTCAGTCCCGAACTTGTGGCCTCCAACACGCCATTGACGTACAAGTTCGACTCGGCTTTTTGGGTATCGAACGTTCCCGTGAGGTGGTACCACTCATCCGACTGGGCGACGGTCGTCGAAGAGACAGCCCCCCCGCCGTTGATATCGAAATTGAACAAGCTCGTGGTGGCTCTCAGATGGCCGTGGAGCGAGCCGCTGTTCCACTGGTCATCGTGGATGATGGCCCGGTAGCCGGACGCGTACGGCAGATTGCGGGGCTTGAGCCACAGGGCTACCGTGCAGGTCCCTCTGACGATCTCGGCGTTCACATCGAGGAAATTCGTCGCGCCGTCCAAATCGAGGGCGCCGTCCACCATTCCGGCCACCCAGTTGGGGGTTCCCCCAACGGTCGCATGGCGCGCATTCTTCGAACTGTCCTCGGCAATTGTCCCGGATTTCTCATCGAGCTTCCAGTGAGCTACCAGACTAGCCGAGGGGCTTGCTGTCGGCCCCAGCACCAGAGGAATCATAACCAGACATATCAGTGCGTTAGCCATCGCGTTCCTCCTTCTTCAGAAGAATAGCCGTAGTTTCACGTACTCACATTGAAGACATCTTCGCCTGTGATGAAGCCCACCTCTCTTTCTCGTCCGCAACCGGTGCCCTCACGTCCATGATTATTGCGCGACAAGTTGTGCAGATTTCAGCGTGGGTTCCGGGTCCCCAACGCATAATTGGGTTCCCACACGCAATATATCGCGTGTGGGGGACCCTTCGGCGTTGGGGGGCCCTTCCCAAACGCAATGTGTCGCGTTTGGTGGGGCTCCCAGAAGCGATGTATCGCTTCTGGGGGCCCGGGTCCCCTGGACATGGGCCTCGGGTTCGTGTCCCCTGGCGGCTGGGGCCCCCCAACGCGATGTATCGCGTTGGGGACCCCGGACCCGGCTTTCGGCGCGGGGGCCACCGTGCGGCCCGTGAGAAGAGCATCAGGGGGTTCCCAAACGCGACGAATCGCGTTTGGGATCCCCCCGCGATGGTACACAGTCAAGGCGTCGGTTCCGGCGTCGGTTCCGGCCTGGTCACGCGGATATCATCGATGTAGATCCGACCGGCGCCGTCCGGCGCAGGGCTGTTGCGATGGCCGACACCGAGGTACAGCTTCTCGACCCTGGTCATATTCACGCCGGCCAGGTCCGCCAGCGGGACCTTCCACTCGGTCCAGTCGGTGGCGTTCACGGCTGCCGGGTCGGGATTGACCGCGACCGCCAGGTTGCCCGCGCTATCCTCGACCGCGACATACAAACTGGCGACGCCGTTCGTCAGGTCCGCATCGACGCCGATCCAGGCCGCCTGCCAGTTGCCGCTCACGTTGCCCGTGGTCGCGACGCCGGAGAACTCCGCCGTCGTGGCCGCCGTGCTCGTGTGGCTGGTCACGCACAGACCGATATAGACGGTGCCCGTCATGGTGATCGTCTGCGGGTTCCAGGCCATCGCCGTCCACGTCGTGCCGTCGGCGGAGTAAAAGCCGCTGAACGTGTCGCCGGTCCGCTCGAGCTTGACCCATACCGGCGCCCGCAGGGCAATCTGCTCCGGCGTGGCCACCGACGAGTCGCTCACGGCATCGACACCGGTTATGGTCCGCGCCTGGAAGCGCACGCCGTTGGCGGGGCTGACGATGACATCAGCGAACTTGGAGCCGGGGTCGAGGCTCTCACGGATCATCACGCCGGCCTTGGCCCAGCCGTTCGTGTTCTGGAGGCTGTCGACCTGGACCAGGATCGACCCGTTGCCGTTGAGCCGCTGGTAGACCATGCGGAAATCGTCGCCGGCGTCCCAGATGTCATGGCCGGAAGCACCCACGGTGAAGGCCCCGTTGCCCTCGTCGACGAAGGCCGCCAGTCTGCCGCGGAACCACACGCTCAGGCTGTCGGTGCCGTTGACCGTCCAGTTCCGGACCGGCGCGAATTCGCGATAGGCCTCACTGTAGAAGGGCGACACGACGTTGTTGTAGTCGAGAGGCATCGACTGCTTGCCGCCGTGGACAATCGTCTGCTCGGCAAACGGCGGGTCCCAGTTGCCGACGGTCGAGCCGTTGCCGGTGATCCAGCCGTCGATCCAGGTCTCGTAGATGCGCGTGCCCATGTCTTCTTCATCATTGTAACTCTCGAAATCATCGACGGGGATGAAATTGGCCGTGGTGAAGCTCCAGACCCGCCCGATCCACGGGCTCTCCGGATCACCCTCGTTGATCTCATCGACTCTCCAGTAGAAGGTCTTGTCCCACTCCAGGTCGCCGGCATCATAGCTGGTTCCGGCCTGGCGGCCTTGGAACAGAGGACTGGAGGTGTCCGCGGCGGCGACGGCATTGGGGTCATCGCCAAGGTAGACCTCATGCTGCTGGGCCCTCTCGCCGGCACTCCAGCTCCGGCCCGGCGCCTGCGGGGCATCCACCTGACCGTCGGCGGGACTCGGTGAGAACGCCTGCAGAGGCGGCAGAACGAACGTATCCACGTACTTGCCGGCAATGACCTCGCGGGCCCCAATGCCCGGGCCTTGCCAGGCGACCGAGGTACTGTCCCCGCCGCCGCCTTCTTTGCCCAGGGCCTCGATGTAATACTTCTGGCCGGCCTTGAGCGGTATGGCGTCTGACTCTTGCGCGGCGGCATCGCCGGTTCCGCCGCCCGTGTTGTCGAAGTCGCGGTAGGGCGTCCAGCCGGGGACGTTGGCGATCATCGTGACATTGGCCGGATCGGCGTCGGTGCTCAGCCACAACTGCTGCTCGTCGTCACCGGCGATCCAGAAGGTGTAATCGCCGTCCTCGGGCGGCTTGAGCCAGCCGAGAATCCGCTGGCCGTAGTTGTCGGCCCAGTCCACCGGGCTTTCGAAGGCGTCCACCAGTTGCGAGCCGCTCGGCTTGCCGGGATAATCCGCATGGCTTGTCAGAGCGCCGACCGCCGCGCCGCTGATATCGGACCACCACTGCCAGAGGGCCTTATCTGCCGCGCCGCCCGTGGTAAAGCTCCAGACAGCCCCTTTGTCGACGACACCGCCGAGCTTGACTTCATCCACGCACCAGAAGTACATGGTCGAAGCCCGCAGCACGCCGGGATTGTAGGTGGTCTCGTCGGTTTCGCCCTTGTCGGCCGCGGCCGCACGGCTCTCGACATCGGCGAGCACGCTGCTGAAATAGACATGGTGCTTCATGGCGCTCGACCCCGCCTGCCAGGTCAGGGCCGTGTTGGCGAAGACCCCCTCGCTGCCGTCAGGCGGTTGGGGCACGTACGCGGTCAGGGGCATCATCTGGAAACTCCAGACATCGCCCTGGTGGATCGTGCCGCTCGCCTCGATTTCATCCACGCGCCAAAAATACGTGATGCCGGGGCTCAAGGGCAGCGGATGGAAGTACATGGCAAATCCCACGTTCTTTGCCACCGCGTCGGCCTCCGTCAGCTCGGGGCTGGTTCCGAGGTAGACGTTGTGCAGCACGGCCGTTTCCCCTGCGGTCCACTGGAACAGCGCCATCATGACGTCGATCGTCCCGTCCGCGGGATCGGGCTTTTCGGCCTTCACAAACATAGGCAGCACGCCGTCCATTAACCCCGCCACCTGCTCCTCATTCAGCGCTCGGCTGAAGAACATGACATCGTCCAGCGCGCCATTCATCCTGCGGGCCACCCAACCGCTGCCGCCATCTCCGCCCAGATGGAAAGGCTGGTTCCAGTTGGCGGGGTTATGACGAATGGCATTGACGGATGCCGCGACGCCGTTAACGTAGAAGGTCGCTTTGGTGGGCTCCACCGTCACCGCACAGTGCGTCCACTCATCGGCGGCGTAATAGGCGTCTCCACGATAGCCCCAGCTTGCCGAGTCGTCATTCCAGTGGTAGGCCAGCCGACCGTCGGCCAACATGTTGAAGCCGTGCGCGCTGCCGGCGCCGCGGTGCATGATGATGGACGCCCATTCAGGCTGCAGACCGTCCGCCAGGAGCCAACCGGCCATGGTGGCCTCGCTGAGCGTCATGTTGATGGACGGGATTTCGACCAGCGTTGGGCCAACCAACTCGACGGCACTGCCGACGACACCGGTGGTCCACGCCCCGGGGCCGTTCACAAATCTCCCGTTGCGCTTGTTGCCGGATGAGTCGGACACGACGTCGCCCTGGCCCTCATCACACATCCACCGTCCGATGAGGGAGCCGCCCGCGCCCAGGGCGGCACGACCCTGAATCAGGGCCAACAGCATTACGAGAGTGATTAAAAGTAGTTTCCTGTGCATGATCGTCCTCCTACACGGAATTCAAGATATTTGTATCCCGGCCACGCACCGGGTATCGTCTGTTCACAGCAGCCCCGCAAGCCTCCAGACCCAGCCCATGAGCTCCGGTGGACGATTCTCTCCCACAAGACGAAGAGACTTACCCCGCTTAGCTTTGTGACTGCCAGAGATGACTTTTGTGGCCCGGTCCTTCCTCCTTTCCCAAGGGCTCCAGATGAGCAACCGGCGCATACGTGTAAACACAGTATCCGTGCGGCCCAGAACCTCGGTCCGGCTCTGTCCGGTGT
>CAYFUB010000182.1:0-10896 GCA_964346195.1 uncultured Pirellulales bacterium | reverse complement strand
CTTGGGATACAGGTATAGAACAGAAAAACGATTAGGAGACCAAAGTGGCACATTCGTTGTCGGCAAAGAAGAGGGTCAGGCAGAACGTCAGAAGGCGTACCCTGAACCGCTCGCGCAGGAGCCAGGTGAGGACGCAGATCAAGCATCTGGAGACGGTTTTGACCCAGGGTGATGTGGCGGCGGCGGAAGAACAACTCCGACTCACCGCCCGGAAGCTCGATAAGGTGGCCGCCACGAGCGCCATGCACAAGAAGACGGCCGCTCGCAAGAAGTCACGCCTGGCGAAAAAGCTCAATGCGCTCAAGGCCAAGCAGGGCGGCGCGCCGCAACGGTCGTGACGGCCGCGCTGGGGGGACCTGCGCTCTTTGCCGTACGGCCACGGCTGCAATCGGGGAGTCTACGGCACCCAATCGAAGTCATGTCGATTGGGTGCTGCTGCTTTGGGGAGAGCACGGATGGCTCAGGTATATAAGGATCGAATCCTCAAGTTTCTCAAGCGCCAGGAGTACCAGCCGCTCAAGCTGGCCCATCTGGCCCGGGCGCTGGGGGTAGGGCAAGACGCGTACGCCGAGTTCAAAACGGCGTTCGACGAGCTGCGCCAAGCCGGACACGTCATCATCGGCGCGGGGAACGTCATTACGCTGCCCTCGATGGCCGGCCAGGTGGTCGGCACGTTCCGCGCCAACCCAAAGGGCTTCGGGTTCGTCAGTCCGCTGGAGCCGAACGCCCATGGCGATTTGTTCATCCCGCCCGACAGCACCGGCGACGCCATGAACGGCGACACCGTTCTGGCCAAGGTCAACCGCAAGGGCAAACGTGGGCCGGAAATCCGCTACACCGGCGAAATCCTCGCCGTGCTCGAACGGGCCAACAACCGGTTTGTCGGGACCCTGGTGCGTCACCCGGAAGCCTGGATCGTGCAGCCGGACGGCAGCCGGTTCATCGAGCCGATTGTGGTCGAGGACGTGGCGGCCAAGAATGCCCGCGAAAAGGACAAGGTCGTCGTCGAGATTCTGTCTTACCCGAGTGAGAAGTACCTCGCCCGCGGCGTCATCCTCGAAGTGCTCGGCCGCTCCGGGCAGTACGATGCGGAGATCGCCTCCGTCGTCCATCAGTACCATCTGCCGCGCGAGTTCGAGGCCGCGTGCCTGGAGCAGGCGCGGACGGCCGCCGCCGGATTCACGTCCGAGCCGACCGCCGGACGCGAGGACATCACCGACAAGGTGATTATCACGATCGACCCGCCCGATGCGAAGGACTTTGACGATGCGATCAGCCTGGAAACGGACGCCAGAGGCAAGTGGGTCCTGGGCGTTCACATCGCCGATGTCAGCCATTTCATCGGGCCGGACTCGCCGCTGGATGGAGAGGCCCGCTTGCGGGGCAACAGCGTGTACCTGCCGGGCAAGACAATTCCCATGCTGCCCGAGGTCCTCAGCAATGGCATTTGCAGCCTCCAGCCCCAGCAGCAGCGTTTCACCAAGAGCGTCTATCTCACCTACGATGAGAAGGCCAACGTCGTGTCCCGGCGCTTCGCCAACAGCGTCATTCGCTCGACCGCCCGCCTGACGTACGAGCAGGCGGACCGGATATTGAAGGGTCACACGAAGGGGACCAGGCCCGAGGTCGTTGCTCTGCTCAAGAACATGGAGGCGTTGAGCCGCCGGATCGAGGCCCGCCGGACGGAAAACGGCATGATCCATCTCGACCTGCCCGAACCTGAACTGGTGTTCGACGCATCCGGCCGGGTCGTCGATGCCCATCCGGCCGACACGAGCTATCCGCATACCATCATCGAAATGTTCATGGTCGAGGCCAACGAGGCGGTGGCCGCCATTCTGGACCGCCGCAACGTGCCCCTCCTGCGCCGCATCCATCCGGAGCCGGACATCCTGAGCCTGAAGAACATGGCGAGACTGCTGCGGGCGATGGGCATTGCCATGCCGCGCAGCCCTGACCGCCGGGCCATTCAGGACGTCCTGAATTTCGTCAAGGACACGGAGCGCGCGCCGGCGGTGAGTATCGTCGTGCTCCGGAGCCTGGAGAAGGCCGTGTACGCCCCGACACACATCGGACACTACGCCCTGGCCTCGACGCACTACTGCCATTTCACCAGTCCCATCCGCCGGTACGCCGACCTGGTCGTGCACCGGATGTTACAGCACTTCCTCGAAGACCGCGTCGATGCGGCCAAGCAGGTGGCGGCCGCCCTGGACCTCGTCGAGATCGGTCGACACGTCACGTTCACCGAGGAGCGGGCCGCCGATGCAGAGCAGGAGCTGACGAACGTCCTGATCCTGCAAATGCTCAGCAAACGCATCGGCGACGAGCTGGACGGCGTCGTCACGGGTCTGACGGGCTTCGGCGTCTTCGTGCAGTCGCAGAAGTTCGGCATCGAGGGCCTGATCAAGCTGGAGGATCTGGGCCCGGACCACTGGCAGTTCAACAAGGTCGCTCAATGCGTGATGGGCGAGCGCTCCGGCGAGGCCATCCACCTGGGCCGGCCCCTGCGCGTGTACATCGTCTCCGTCAACATCCCCGCCCGACAGTTGAACGTCGCCCCCGTCGAGCCTCTCGGCCAGACCCGCGAGCGCCCGCGCCCAGCCAAGCCCGCACGAAAAGGCAAGAGGAAGGGTAAACGGTAGGACTGCAGGGTGTACGACCAAAAAGTGGCGGCCCAACCGAGTGGCAGCGTCAAGCCCGCGGGGCTTGGCGATGGTCAGGTACGCTTACTGGCAGCCACCCCCAAGCTGCGCTTGAGGGTGCCACCCAACACCTCATGCCTGCTCTGGCACGATTCTGCCGTACCCGGACTGCATCCGAGTTCGTTCCATGCCCGCGCGTGCGGCGCGCTGGTTGAGGCGGTTTCTTGACATCTGCGGGGGATTCGGTAATACTGGCTAAGGAATGGTTGAGGAGGTGTGTCGGGACGCGGTTGATTGGGATGTTGGCTTTGGAGAACGATAGCAGATGAAAGCAGCGCAGATGGAAAAGGGGCAGACCGTCAAGATCGACGGCAAGCTCTACGCCATCGTGGATTTCGACCATGTGAAGCTGGGCAAGGGCGGGGCGATCTATCAGACCCGACTCAAGAGCCTGACCGACGGCTCCATCCAGAACGTGCGGCTGCGGTCCGAGGAGAATATCGAGGAGGTCGAGCTGGATGAAAGAACGTACGAATATCTGTACTCGTCCGGCAGCGAGCACGTCCTGATGGACATGCAGACCTACGAGCAGATCACTCTCGATGACGACACCTTCGGCGACGGCATGAAATACCTCAAACCAAACACGCCGCTGCAAGTAAGCATGTATGAGGGCAAGCCGATTGTCGTGAAGCTGCCCAACACGGTGGATCTGGAGGTGACCGAGGCGCCGCCGGAGATCAAGGGAGCGACGGCGGCCGACCAGCGCAAGCCGGTAGCGCTGGAGACCGGCCTGGTGATCCAGGCGCCCTCCTTCATTCGGCCGGGCGATGTCTTGCGGGTGGATACGCGCAGCGGCGAATACGTTACGCGGGTCAGGGAATAGGATGGCTTTTGAAAAAGTAAGCAAGGCTCTTGTCAAGATTTTCGGGTCGCGGAACGAGCGGCTGATCAAGTCGTACTCGGCCATTCCGCGGCAGGCCGGAGTGTTCGAGGAGCAACTCCGGCAGCTCGACGACGAAGCCCTCAAGGCCAAGACGGCCGAGTTCAAGGCGGCGCTGGCCGGCGGCAAGCGACCTGACGATATTCTCCCGGAAGCCTTTGCCGTCGTGCGCGAGGCGGCCCGGCGCAACGTCAACATGCGGCACTTCGACGTGCAGCTCATCGGCGGCGACGTGCTCTACGAGGGCAAGATTGCCGAGATGGCGACCGGCGAGGGCAAGACGCTCGTCGCCACGCTGGCGGTGTACCTCGTCCACCTGACGGGCCGCAGGGTCCACATCGTAACCGTCAACGACTACCTGGCGAAGCGCGACGCCGAATGGATGGGGCCGATCTACCAGGCGCTCGGCATGACCGTGGGCGCCATCCAGGCCGATATGGACACCGCCGGCGAGGAGCGGAAGAACCAGTACCGCTGCGACGTGACCTACGGCACGAACAACGAGTTCGGCTTCGACTACTTGCGCGACAACATGAAGACCTCCATCGAGCACATGGTGCAGAGCCCGCTGGAATACGCCATCATCGACGAGGTGGACTCGATTCTGATCGACGAGGCGCGGACGCCGCTGATTATCTCCGGTCCGGCCTTCGACGACGTGAGCCGCTATCGCAAGGCGGACCAGGTCGGTCGGCAGTTGATCAATCTGCAGAGCGGCTATGACCGCATCAAGACCCAGATCGATACCGCTGAACGCCGGATTGCCAACGCCCAGGGTGAGATCGCCGAGGCGAAAAAGGAAAAGGACAATTCGCGGATCGACAAGGCGCAGAAGGTGATCGCCACGGCGGAGCGGGAGTTGGAGACGGCCCGGGCGAAGCTGGACCAGGCCGTGCAATATTATGAGGTCGAGATCGACCGCAAGTCGGCCCATCTCACGCACGAGGGCATCGGGGCCGCTCAGGAGATCGCCGGCATCGGCTCGTTCTTCACCGGCTCGAACATGGAATGGCCCCACCTGCTCGAACAGAGCCTGCGCGCCCACGTGGTCTTCGAGAAAGAGAAGGACTACGTGGTGATGGACGGCAAGATCATCATCGTGGACGAGTTCACGGGCCGCCTGATGCACGGGCGCCAGTGGTCGGACGGCCTGCACCAGGCGGTCGAGGCCAAAGAAGGCGTCCAGGTCAAAGAAGAAACCCAGACCCTGGCTACCATCACGCTGCAGAATTTCTTTAAGCTCTACGACCAGATCGCCGGCATGACGGGCACGGCGGCCACCGAGGCCGAAGAGTTCATGAAGATCTATAAGCTCGACGTGGTGGTCATCCCCACGAACAAGCCCTGTATCCGCGACGACAGGGATGATGTCATCTACAAGACCCTGCGCGAGAAGTTCGACGCCATCGTGGAGGAGATCAATGCCGTCAGTGCGGCGGGTCGGCCCGTGCTCGTCGGCACGATCAGCATCGAAAAGAGCGAAGCCCTCTCGACCGCCCTGACCAAAAGGCACGGGCTTGACCATGAGGTGCTCAACGCCAAGCAGCACGCGCGGGAGGCCTTGATCGTCGCCAAGGCCGGCCAGCAGCATAAGGGCCGGGACGGCGCCACCCGGGGCAACGTGACTATCGCGACCAACATGGCGGGCCGGGGCACCGATATCAAACTCGGGCCCGGCGTGGCCGAGATCGGCGGCCTGCACATTCTGGGCACGGAGCGGCATGAGGCCCGGCGCATCGACAACCAGTTGCGCGGCCGGGCCGGCCGACAGGGCGATGCCGGGTCCAGCCAGTTCTTCTTGTGTTTCGACGACGACCTCATGCGGGTCTTCGCCCCCGAGTGGACGGTCAAGGCGCTCTCCTGGATCGGCTGGGAGGAGGGTCAGCCGATCTACCATAAGCGGATCAGCAAGGGCATCGAGAAGGCGCAGAAGAAGGTCGAGGAGCGCAACTTCGAGATCCGCAAGAGCCTGCTCGAATACGACGAGGTGATGGATTACCAGCGCAAGATCTTCTATTCGCGCCGACGCGACCTGCTGGCCGGCGGAGATGTCAAGAAGATCATCCTGGGGATGATCGACTCGACGGTGACGAAACAGGCCCGGACGATCCTCGACAAGGAGTATCCGCTGCGCTGTATCGTGGAGTGGGCCCGGACAAATTTCGACGTGGAACTGAAACTGTCGGAGGTCGCCGGCGCCCCGCCGCAGGAGATCGAAGAGCTGATCAAGACGCGGGCGAAGGGCAACACCGCGAACGATATCTCGCTGTCTATCGGCGAATACCTGGAAGATTACGACGATCCGCGTACGTGGGACGTGTCCGGCCTGTCCAAGTGGGCGATGAGCGCGTTCCGCGTGAACCTCAGTCCGGGCAAGCTCAAGAATCAGCCGCCGGAGGAGATTGAAGAGCACCTGGTCGCGGCGGCGTCCGAGCTGATTGACAGGAAGGACTGTTCGGCGCTGCTCGAATTCCTCCGGGGAGATTATGCAGTACGTCGTTTCGCCGAATGGGCGCGCGCCAAGTTCGATATCGCGCTCGACGTGGAACGGTTGAAGGAGTCGAACGTCGAGCAGACGCGCCAACTGGTCCTTGAGCAGACGGCGGCCAGGTATCGCCGGCGCGAGATCGAATACCCGGTCGAATTCGCGATGAGTATGGCCTACGGTTCACAAAGCGCAAATGTGTACGGGTTCGAGGCCCTGGCCGAGTGGGCGAACAGGAAATTCAACGCCGGTCTGTCGGTGGACCGCGTCCAGAACGCCCGGCCCCGCGAGTTGCACGAGGAGTTGATCGCGTTGAGCGAGAGCTACAACGACGGGAAGCTCGAGGAGGAGTTGGATGAGAAGATCGCCCATCTGAAAGGGCCCGAGCTGGCCCAGTGGGCCAACCAGCGATTCAGCGCTTCCTTGCGGGAGGAGGAGCTGGCCGATGGAGAGAATGCCCGGGCGCGCCTGACCGAACTGGGGCGGGAGTTTCTCCGCTCGGAGTTGGCGGACATGGAGCGGTACGTTCTCTTGCAGGTCTACGACAGCACGTGGAAGGACCATCTCTACGTGATGGACCACCTCAAAGACAGCATCTGGACCCGTTCTTTCGCGGAAAAGGACCCCAAGACCGAGTACAAACGCGAGGGGTTCCGCATGTTCAACGAGATGCTCGAATCCATCGAGGACCGGGTTACGGATATCATCTTCCGGGTGCGTCTGGAGGCCGGGGCTCGGGCCCGCAGCGTCTGGCGGGTGAGCCAGACCTCGCACAACGAGGTGGGCCAGTTCTCCATGACCGAGCAGCAGCGGGCGGCGGCCCAAGCGCCGCAGGGCGAGCAGAAGGTCAAGCAGATCAAGCTGGAGCAGCCGAAGGTCGGCCGCAACGACCCGTGCCCGTGCGGCAGTGGGAAGAAATACAAGAAGTGCTGTGGCTTAAACACCTGACGCTTCCTCTTTTCCCGGTGCTGCCCAGCTAAGAGTAGTACAGGTCCAGTGAGTCGTATGGAGCCTATTGACTTATCCTGAGAAAGCCCGCGCCGCGACCACACTTGCGGGCCGGTGCTCGAAGAAACGGGAGAACTCATGACGTGCGCAAAAAGAAAACATCGAGTAACATGGCGCTACCCGATGTTTTCCGGAGGGGAGAAAAATCTTACTTGGGCCATTGCCGTTATCGGCAATCGTGCATCCGCACTTGAGTCCAAGGTACCTTGTTTTTTGCGTCCTATAAACCTACGGCGCGTTGGAAGGAGATGTTCGCAGGGGCTGGAGAATTTGCCGGTGCGCCATCATTTTCTTTCACTTTCAGTGATGTCTCACGAGTCTTGTGCGGCGGGTCGTCAGGTTTGCCCCGTTCGGCTCGATAATGATTCGTGCAGACTCTGCATTCGCAACGAGCGGAATCACCGGGAATAGGAATCTGATTCCGCAGGGAATTGACAACCTGGGGCTTCGGGCCTGCACGTATGGAACATATGGGAGCACAGGAGGTCGGCGGCGGCGCCGAGAACAAGCCGAACGCTGCGAAGGCCGGTTCTGCCGCGCGGGGACTTTTCCTGGGGGAGGAGTTCTTGGAGTCCGTAATCAATGCGCTGCCGGGCTTATTCTTCATCGTTGGCCAGGATGGACGCGTGGTTCGCTGGAACCGTAATTTCGAGTTCCTGAGCGGGTATTCCGGGGCGGAGGTGGCGGCGCTGAACATTCTCGATTTCGTGGTCCCGGAGCACAAGGGACGTGCCGCGCAGGCCATGGCGAAGGTGTTGGTGGAAGGCGGCGGCGAAATCCAGGTGGATTGCCGGACCAAGAACGGGCAGGTGCTGCCGTTCTCCATCACCGGTCGGCGCGCCTGCATCAGTGGCACGACCTACGTGATCGGAACCGGTCTCGACATTACGCAACGAAAGCAGGCCGAGCAGAGGCTCGCCGACGAGCGCAATCTCCTGCAGACGCTCATCGACAACATCCCTGATGCCATCTGCGTGAAGGACAGGGAAGGCCGGTTCGTGCTGTGCAACCGGGAGGTGCTGCGCCGCACGGCCGTGGAGTCGCCGGAGGAGATCGCCGGCCGGTCGGACTTCGATTTCTACCCGCGTGAACTGGCCGAGAGGGTCCATGCCGGTGAGCAGGAGCTGATGCGGACCGGCCGGCCGCTCTTAGATGATGAACGGTGCGTCATTGACCGCGCGACCGGTCTGCCGACATGGAACCTGACGACCAAAGTGCCGCTGTACAACGCCGCAGGCAAGGTCGTCGGCCTGGTCGGTATCGGTCGGGATATCACGGAGCACAAGCGCGTGGAGGGGCAGCTTCGGCGGCGACTGCAGATGGAGGAACTTCTTTCCCGTGTATCGGCCGACTTCATCACGCTGGAGGTCCAAGAGATTGACGTGGGGATCGAGCGGACGCTGGCCGAGATTGGGCGCTTTGCCGAAGTTGAGCGCAGTTATGTCTATATGGTCCACGAGAGCAGCGCACGAATAACTGAAATATACGAATGGTGCGCCGAGGGGGTTCATCAACGGCCGGCGCAGGTGCAGGAGTTGGACACGGGTCAGTTGCGCTGGGTGCTCGAGCAATTGGCCGATCCCGGTCTGCTCAGCATCCCGAGCGTGCGCGAACTCCACGGCCCGGCGGCCGCCGTGAAGCCGTTGCTGGAATCGACCGGCGCCAAAGCGGTGGTAAGCGTCCCCATCAGGCTGGCAGGCCAGCTCTTCGGCTTTCTGGGGCTTTCCACGACACGCGAGGAACGACCCTGGTCGGATGAGACGATCTCGCTGCTGCGGGTCATCGCGGGTATTCTGGCGAACGTCCTCGGACGCAAGCGGTCCGCGGATGCCGTTGCGGAACGGCTCGCCTTTGAGACTCTTCTATCCGACCTCTCCGCCACCTTTGTGAACCTCCCGGACGCTCAGATCGACAGCGAGATCGAGCGGTGGCTCGCCCGGATCGGCGAACTGCTCAGGATCGATCGTGCCAGTGTCGTCCGGTTCTCCGACAGCGGTCCCGACGCGACGATCAGCCACGCTTGGGCGGCGTCCGGCCTGCCGCGTGCCTCGACCGCCCGCATGAAACAGTCCTTTCGATGGTTTCTGGAGAGACTGCGCCGCGGTGAGTTCGTGGCGTTTGCCCGCGTGGAGGATGGTCCACCGGAGGCCGAGAGCGAGAAGCAGTACTGCCGGCAGGAAGGCATTCAATCGATTCTGGCCTTTCCGCTGGTCGTGGGCGGTGCGCGGGTCGGCGCCATGGCCTTTTCTGCCGTCCACCAGTCAAGGGACTGGCCCGATGACCTCGTCCAACGCCTGCGATTGGTCGGCGAGATCTTCGCCAACGCTCTGCTGCGCAAACAAGCCCACGAGGCCCTGTTACAGAGGGAGGAACAGTTCCGGAGTATCGTCGAAAACACCGTGCTGGGGTTGTATCGAACCACGCCGGAGGGTCGGGTCCTCATGGCCAACCCCTCGCTCATCCGCATGCTCGGATACAGTTGCTTTGAAGAGCTGGCGCAGTTGGATGTCGAAAAGGACGGTTATCAGCCGGGTTATTACCGGGCCGCCTTCACGGAACTCATTGAAGCGCAGGGCCAAGTCATGGGATTCGAATCAGCCTGGAGGAGACGCGACGGGACCCCCCTCTTCATTCGTGAGAACGCACGTGTGGTCCGTGACCAGGAAGGCAACATCTTGTACTATGAGGGTACGGTTGAAGACATCACGGAGCGAAAGCGGGCGGAGCAGGCGTTGCGGGAAAGCGAGGCGCGGTTTCGCGAGTTGGCGGAGCTCTTGCCGCAGACCGTCTTCGAGATGGACGTGGACGGCAACTTCACCTTTGTCAACCGGGCCGGTTTGGAGATGTTCGGTTACGCGGAACAGGATGTCCACGGATCGAATGTGCTGCAGATGTTCACGGCCGCCGACCGGGAGAGGGCCGGGCGGAACGTGCGCAAGAAACTCGCCGGCGAGCCGTTCCAGGACCACGAATATACGGCGCTCAGGAAGGACGGGCGCACGTTTCCCGTGCTCCTGTACAGCTCGCCGATCGTCCGTGACGCCAGGCCCGTCGGTCTGCGCGGCATTGTTCTGGACATTTCCGACCGCAAGCGCGCGGAGACGGCCCTGCGGGAGTCCGAGGAGAAATTCCGAAACCTCGCGGAGCAGTCACCGAACATGATCTTCATTGACAAGATGGGTCGTGTCGTGTACGCCAACGCAAGGTGCGAGCAGGTCATGGGGTACACGCGAGAGGAGTTTTACTCGGCCGATTTCGACTTTCTGACCCTGATAGCGCCCGAATGCCGAGAGCGGATTCGAGGTAATTTCTCCGCTCACATGAGAGGACAGGAGATTCCTTCCACCGAGTGTGCGCTGATCACACAAGCAGGCCGGCGAATCGAGGCGATTCTGACGACGCGACTCATTCAGTATGAGGGAGGCAGAGCCATTCTGGGCACGGTAACGGACATCACCGACCGCAAGCGCGCGGAGAAGAGCCTTCAGGAGTTGCAGGACATCATCAATAGAAGTCCGGTGCTCGTGTTCCTCTGGCGGGTCGCACCCGGCGTCTGGCCGGTGGAGTTTGTCTCGGACAACGTGGAGCAGTCTCTCGGATATACCGCCGACGATTTCGTGTCGGGGCGTGTATCCTGGCCGGGTATAACTCACCCCGACGATGTCCCGCGACTCGAAGCAGAGGTCGCCCGGTACCTCCAGGAGGGCCGGCGGCAGTGGTCTCAGGAATACCGGCTCATCACGAAATCGGGGGAGGTCCGCTGGTTCACAGACCAGAATCTTGCCCTGTCGGACGTCGACGGCACAATCACCCGC
>CAYFUB010000181.1:0-11354 GCA_964346195.1 uncultured Pirellulales bacterium | reverse complement strand
TCAATGCTGTCATCCTGAGCGCCAGCGAAGGATCTGGGGTGGGCATGGTAACCAGCGTCGGTTCTATTCGTGAGCGAGATGCTTCGCTTCGCTCAGCATGACAAATCGAGGGGGCTCCGGCACAAAACGCAGTCGCACACAAAACGCTTCGAATCGGAGAAATTTCTGTTGATAAGCGTGGTTTTTGTGATAATATTAACAGTTTGAAGAATATCCGGGAGTTACGGCCATGAAGGAAAAGATACATCCTAAGTACGACAAAGTAGTGGTTCACTGCGGTTGCGGGAACACGTTCGAAACCCGCAGCACTGCCGAGGCCATCCACGCGGAAATCTGCTCGATGTGCCATCCGTTCTACACGGGCAAGCAGAAGTTCGTCGATACGGCCGGTCGAATCGAGCGGTTCCAGAAGAAGTACGGCACCGGGTACATGAAGAAGGGCAAGGAAGAACAACGGCAATAGCTGCATTCGTTGTTCCGCAGACAAGCTCCTGCTCCAGTCATAGCGGACGCGGGGGCTTTTTCTATGCAGGCGCGGCTTGCCGTCGAGAACGGGGCTGCCTTTGGGGCCCGGCCGGGTTCTTTATACCAATAGACCGATGGACAAAGAACACAACCATTTGTTGACAATGCTTGATGAGCTCGATGCGAGATACACGGAGATCGAACGCCAGATATCCGACCCAGCCATCGCCGGGGAAACAGCAAAGCTCATCACCCTGTCGAAAGAGCGAAGCCGACATCAGCCGGTCGTTCTGAAGTACCGCGAGTACAAGAAGACGCTCACGGGAATCGAAAACGCCGGACAGATGGCCCAAGACCTGACCGTGGAGCCGGACCTCAGGGCACTGGCCGAGGAGGAAATCAAACAGCTCAGAGTCAGGGCGGACCAACTGCTGGAGGAAATCCGGAACACGCTGATCATGGCCGATGACATGCGCATCGACTCGGTCATCATGGAAATCCGTGCCGGGACGGGAGGCGAGGAAGCCGCTCTGTTCGTGCGAGACCTCTATAACATGTACGTGAAGTACGCCGACAACCGACGCTGGAAGGTGGAACAGCTTGATTTCAGTCCCTCGGACATGGGCGGCTTGCGCGAGGTGATTTTCAATGTCAGGGGCGAGGGCGTGTGGTCCGAGCTGGGCTACGAGGGCGGCGGCCATCGGGTGCAGCGTGTGCCCGAGACGGAGTCGCAGGGTCGCATCCACACCTCGGCGGCCACCGTCGCCGTGCTGCCCGAGCCGGAGGAGGTCGATATTCAGATCAATCCCGGCGACGTGGTCGAGCACGTGAGCCGGGCCGGCGGGCCGGGCGGACAGAACGTCAACAAGGTCAGCAGCGCCATCCGGCTCGAGCACATCCCCACCGGGATCACGGTGAACATGCGGGAGGAGGCCAGCCAGCACAAGAACCGGGCCAAGGCGTGGCGCATCCTCCGCAGCCGGGTCTATGAGTTGTATGAGAGCCGGCGCCGGGCCGAGCGGGATTCCCGGCGGCGGACCATGATCGGCTCGGGCGACCGCTCCGAGAAAATCCGGACGTACAATTACCCGCAAAATCGGGTCACCGACCATCGCATCGGCCTGTCGCTGTACCATCTGGACAGGATTATGAGCGGAGACCTGGGCGAGCTGATCGCCGCCCTGCGGGAGTATGACCGGCAGCAGCGGTTGAAGAACCTGCAACTCGCGCCGCGCGCGGGGGCTTCCACGGCGAAGTGATCGGGCGGACGCACTGACTGACGGGAACCTATGATTATCGTTGTGACAGGAATGGTGGGCCTCAACAAGAAGAGTTATCTTGAGGAGGTCTGCCGGTTCGCCCATCGGCACGGAAAGGAGTTGGTGCTCTGCAGCGTCGGCGACATGATGTATGCCGAGGCGCCGGACGTCCCGCCGGGGCGAATCCTCGACATCTCGCTCAAGCGGCTTCATTCGCTGCGCCGCAGCGTGTTCAAGGATATCATCGCCGAAGCGGAGCGGGCCTCCAACCTGATCGTCAACACGCACGCGACGTTCCGCTGGCGGCACGGGCTGTTTCCCGCCGTCGACTTCGATCAGATGCGGCAGCTCAACGCGGATATGTACGTCTGCCTCATCGACGGCGTCGCGGCCATGCACCAACGGCTGCTGGAGCAACATGCCGTCGAGCACTCCCTGAAGGACCTGATCGTCTGGCGGGAAGAAGAAATCATCAGCACGGAGATGCTCTGCAAGGGCATCAATGAAAAAATACCCTTCTACTGCCTGGCCCGGGGCGTCGAGCAGGATACCGTCGAGACTTTTTACCGCACGATCTTCCGAAGGCAGATCAAGAAGGCCTATCTGAGCTTCCCCATGACGGCGGTAGCGCGTCTGGAGGCCGTCACGGAGGAGATCGGCGCATTCCGGCGGCGGATGAAACAATTCTTCATCTGCTTCGACCCCGGCGACCTGGAGGAGGCCCACCTGCCCGGGATGGCGCGGCACGCCCGTGAGCAGGAGCGTGACTTCATCGAGGTGACCGCCTTGAACCGCCCCGTCCGTCTCAGTGTGGACGAGGTCCTGCAAATCGAGCGGGATATCAACAGTCAGATCTACGCGCGTGACTTCCTGCTCATCGATCAGGCCGACATGATTATCAGCTTCGTGCCGGCGTTGCCGGACGGACGGGCCGCCATCACCAGCGGCGTCGAGCGGGAACTGCAGCACGCCCACGAGGCCGCCAAGGAGGTCTACGTGATCTGGACCGCCAGGCAGAACCCCTCCGTTTTCGTCACCCAGACCGCCAACGCGGTATTCTCAACCATTGACGACGCCGTGACGTTTCTCCAGAAGCGCTACACCGCCGATGAGATCTGTACCCCACCCCACGAGAATCCCTGATCCAATACCGCGGGGCCTCCATTGTCGCAAAACCCCAACGTTCAGCACCGCGCGGCCGATCCGGTTGGTCGGGACCCTCAGAAATCCTTGAGCGGCCGGATCCATTCAGGCCATTCTCCGGCGGTGACGCCGCCGGCCCGCGTCCAGGGGCCCGCCGTGTTGAACGACTTGTGCCATCTGAGCGTCCACAGCTCCTTGAGGCCCACCTTGCGCGCAGAAGCGTCCGCGAAGGCACAGCCGACGAACCCGTCGTGCCGGTTGATGCAGCAGCGCCGCATGTCCTGGTCCGTCCAGGCCTCGAACTCGTTCGTGGCGGGCGGCGTCGTTTCCACCGGCCACAGATCGAACCGCAAGGCATCGATGAACAGCGGCACGTAGTTGGGATTCTTGATGCCGGTGAGCGTGCCCCAGAAGCGTTTGCGCTGGTCTTCGCTGTCCAGCGGCCGGCTGAGAAAGTAACTGTTCAGGCCATAGCTGCCGGCCACGCCGACGTGGCCCGCCTCGTACCCTTGGTAGGGGTCGCGGAAGATGCCCCAGGCGTTGAAGATATTGAGCGTCGGCGCCCTGAGCCCGCGCTCGTCGATGATCGGTTTCGTAGCCGTCGGACAAAACCAGGTCTTGTTCTCTTTCCAGCACCGTAGTTCTTCCGGGAGCTGGAAGAGCCACCACCAGTAGTTAGGCGGGATGCCGCTCCAGAGCTTGCCGCTGTTGGCTTCGGCGTACATCGTGCAGACGAGCCCCCACTGCCGCAGGTTCCCGAGGCATCCGATGGTCCGTGCCTGCTCGCGCACCCTCGCCAGCGCCGGCATCAGGATCGACATCAACAAAGCGATGATCGCAATCACAACCAGCAGCTCGATCAGCGTGAAGCCTTTCTTCTCTGTCATGGGACACCCCACTGGTAGAAGGGTCATCGATGGTTTGACAAAGACCGGTGCACCAGGCAGCCGTCACACGTCCCCTGCCGCCCTGCATTCCCGGAACCTCATTATGCCTGCAGCCGCCGCAAATGGGGACAGAGAATCTCGCACGCCCAGCCGAGGAATCGCCTACCGACGTGGGGTACACCCGGCCGAATGCGCGGTTTCGGAGTTTCGTCTTGATTCACGATCGTGATCGGGATATAATAACGGTCCGCAGAATCTTCTCACGGAAGGTCGATGGGACGGCCCAGTCCGCCGCTCATTTGAATATGAACTCCGGCTATCCATAACGGCGCCAACCGTTGAAATCGTCAGATAGCGTCCGCTTTCTTGGAAAGGAGCAAATCATGGAAATACAGCCAACTAGACCAAGGTTTTGGGCCGGCGTGTGTGCCATCCTGGCGCTGGCCGGACTGTCCCTCCTGCCGTCCACGGGACAGCGCGGCGTGGCCGGGGAATATGAGATCGCCGCCGCTCCCACCGACCCGATGTTCGTCAAATACGACGGGGTGGACGGGGAATCCCCGGACAAAGCACACAAGGGCTGGAGCGATATCCTGTCCTTCAGCCAGGCCCACGAGGCCGGCGAGTCGGGAGCTGGATCCGCACTGCGATTGGCGACCTGCGTCTTCGAGGACCTTGTCGTCGTCAAGGAGATCGACAAGTCCAGCCCGAAACTTGCCGAGGCCGTCTGCAAGGGGAAAGTCTTTCCCAAAGTCGAGATTCATGCGGCACGGCCGGCGGGCGGCGTCGATCAGGTCTACCTGCGATACGAGTTGACGAACGTCCGGATCTCCCGCTATCACCTCAGTGGCTCGTCCCTGAGCGACGCCCTGCCCACCGAGGAAATCTCGCTCAGCTTCGAGGAGATCAAGATGACGTACACGGAATACGACGACGCCGGCAGGCTAAAGGGCAACGTCGAATATAGCTGGAAGATCACAGAGATGTTGCGTCTCCAAGGTCTATAGGTAGTCGACCAGCTTGACGATGCGTCCGTCCTGAATGGTGAAGAAGGAAGCGCCTCGGAGCGTCATTTCCTGCCCTGCCTTCTTCCCGTCCGGCAGGTCCCGTGCCAGCCGGCACCAGTAGTCGATCTCCACGGCGACATGCGTCTCGTCGAGCACCCAGGTCACAGGGGTCTGGCACCTGCGCTCGAAGTACTCCGCGCTCATCAGCGCCAGCCGCCGCAGCTCCTCTTTGCCGTTCGTCCTGACCACGCCGGTCGTGTTCGACACGGACTCGAACACCGCATCCTCGGCGAACAACTCCAGCATCGCCTCTACGTCCTTGTCGTTGTAACAGCGAATGTACCGTTCAATGAGCGCTCGATTGTCAGTTGCCATCCATATCCCTCCTGTCAGCGGTGTCAGGCCCCTTCATCCGCCTGGCCGGTCTCCTGAAGGGCCCAAATGACCTTGTCCGCCGCCGGCGAGGGTTGATAGGCGGCGAGCCTGTCGAGCAGGGCCTCGGGCGCGCTGTCCACAAGCATCAGGTCACGGTGGGCCGGATGGATAAACCCCTCCTGCACGGCGTGGTCGACGAAGCGGATCAGGTGGTCGAAGTAACCCTTGATGTTGAGCAGCCCGCAGGGCTTCAGGTGCAGGGCGAGTTGCGCCCAGGTCAGGGCCTCGAAGAATTCTTCCGCCGTGCCGAAGCCGCCCGGCATGGCAATGAAGGCATCCGCCAGCTCAGCCATCAGGGCCTTCCGAGCGTGCATGCTCTCCACGACCCGCAGCGAGGACACGCTCGTCAGGGCCAGCCCCTTCTGCTCCAGATGCTTCGGGATCACGCCGATGGCCTCGCCGCCACCGGCCAGCACCGTCTCGCCAAGAATACCCATCATCCCGATCCGCCCGCCGCCGAAAACGAGTCCGACACCGCGCGCGACGAGCGCCCGGCCCAGCGCCTGCGCCGCCTCGGCGTACCCCTCGCGCCCCCCCACCCCGCTGCCGCAATAGACACAAATACGCTCTATCATTGACCACTCACCTACACGTATTGCCTGTTGCCCCAGCGCGCATGACACGCTCGGCCAAGCACCCATCTACACTTCCGCCGTTCTCACGACTCCATATGCAGGGTCGGCGGTTCGTGTTCGCCACGACCACGCCGTGAAACGGCGATCGCGCAGGAGAATTGCCAGATTGTACACGCGGACCGACACTCGTGCACCTGTGAAATGCCGTGACGACGCGTGGGATAGTGCCGTCGCCGTGGAGGAAACCCCACTTCGAAGATGGCCTTGACGGTGCGCTCCCACCGGAAGACACCGCCCGGATTCAGTTTCAGACGTCCATGGTCTCCAACCGGGCGGTGGCTTGAAGAACATCCGTCAGGACCTCTTCCCCACCCCGGTTGACGATGTTCTGCAGCGCGGTCACGACGCCCGGATCGAAGCGGGAACCGGAGGATGCCACGAGGTTGTCCAGAGCAGTGAAGATCCCCATGCTCTTGCGATAGGGCCGGTCCGACAGCAAGGCATCGAACACGTCCGCCACGGCGATGACGCGGGCCACCGCCGGAATCTGCTCGCCCTTGAGCCCCTTGTATCCGCTGCCATCGTAGTTCTCGTGGTGCGACTCGATGGCGTCGGCGATATCGGCCAGGATTCCTCCAATCGGTCTGATCATCTCCGCGCCCCGCGCGGCGTGCTCGCGAATCGTTTGCCGCTCATCCATCGACAGGGCCGCCGCCTTGCGCAGGATCTCCACGCTTACGTCCACCTTGCCGACGTCATGGAGCAGTCCGGCGATGCGAACCTTCTCGACCATCGTCCGATCCATCCCGAGTTCCTGGGCAATGCTAACCCCCCACGCGGAGACGCGCACGCAATGGGCCTCCGTGTCGGCGTCGATGGTCTGGATGAACTTGGAGAGAATCGCCAGCACGCCGCTGTACGCGCGCTCCAGGCTGTGCAACGCTTCGTCGACCATCTGGCGCAACGTGGAAACCGCGTAAGCGGTGACAATCAGGACACCCGCCCAGATGACCAGTTCCGCCCATAACAGTACGACACTACCCGTATACGTCATCGCCTCCGGGATGAGCAAAGCATAGGCCCCCACCATCACCGAGGCCAGTCCGGCCACGCCCACCGCATGTCGCTTCCGCAGTGTCCAGGCGGCAACGACCACCGGAAGGTAGAATATGTACAGCACGATTTTCTGATTGACGACCAGAATGTTCATCAGCCCGAGCAGGGCCGTGAAGGCCATCAGTGGAATGAGGCCCGGCCGTACCCGAATGAGCTCACGAAGAACCGTGCGCCGCAGCTTGCCGTCGACAGCTTCCATACTCGTATCCTTAATCGAGATTTTTGTAGTCCGCTTTTCTGGCTCGGACAATAACATCGAGAACACGGGACCATGAATTCAGGTCCGATCGTGTCCGCTGCGATCTGCTCCTGCCCGATCCGGGCGAGAATCGCCCCGTTCGGGACAATACCAGATGCAGTACTTATCGGCATCGGTGGCCCCCGGGATAACCCGCTCTGGCCCCGGCCGACCAAATTACTTCATGAGTGTCACGGCGGCGTTCGGCATCAATATCAGTGGGTAGAGGGAGGGTATCCGACGAGCCAGCGCCTGAGACAAAGAGCGGCTCTCCCGGTGGCTGCCCCGGGCCGATAGGCAACACGTTGGCCCGCTCCGCGCCCGAACGACCGCACACAGACCTGCGGAGTGCTCGTCCGAATATATCGGCGTGTGCCGGCATGTGCCCGGATAATTCTCCCGCATCGGCAGCCCGGCAAACGTTCGAGAAAATCGCCTGTATCAATCCCAGCGCCATGGTTTTCGCGGGAGGCCGGCACACCGACCCCGCTCGGGCCGGCCCTGGAATCGCGGTGGTTCGACGTGAAGACTACGTGATGGAGACGTCCAGGGACCGCGAGATCAAGACGGTCAGCAGGCCGATTATCGCCACCGGCAGGCGGCCGGCCCCACTGATGGAAGGCGCGAGATTTCCGAACGGGTCCGGGAGGCCGACAACCCGCCCGAGCTGATGCAACCACGAGACGGCCCCCGCCATCATCACACCCATCATGACCCACAAACCCACCCTCCGACATGATGTCCGCGGATTCTCATGCATGGTTCCATCGGCCTGTAGAGGCGTCCATGCCGGTTTTCAGTACTGCCAATCCGGGCCTGAGCCCTCTCTTGTGGCATCGTGCCCGAAGCTGGTTCCTGCCTATTCCCGCTCCCGGGTCCGCGCCTGAGACGGCGACCAATAATACCGCACTCGACAGCAGTGCCTCCGCCACGGACTTGCGGGTCACGAAGAGTGGTGTGCATCATGCTCCTGACGCTCGCTGTGCTCGGCCGCTGTCCCGTTCGATCGCGGGCTTGGAGATCCTCCGGCTCGATGACCCTTTTGCTCGAAAAAAAACTTTGTCACTGCGGCGCCGGGACACGATCTCGGGCGACGAATCATCGGCCCTGCTAACAGCACTGAGATGGCGCTCTTTACGCGCCCCTGTTCGAGGGTAGACATTCCATCGCGCGAAGGCGCGTGACAAGCCGCCGGGAAGTCAGCGAATGTCCGCGGTGAACGAGTGAAAAAAGTTGCAGGAAGCAGAGTGTCGGCGCCGATATGAGCGGCACATGGATTGAACAATGCAGCGTGTTCCTGGGGGTTTGCAGGCTCGACGCAGTAAAAGTGCCTGGCAGTAGTATCCGCGATTCAGCAGCATCTATGAGTAGCAGCATCCGCGATGTGGCAAGGTCCGTGAGTAAGGAAGGTTGCATGACGCGCGGACAGTCCGTCAATGGCCGTGGCAGGCTCATCGTGTCTACTCCCGTGCCGGTCCCGGCGGCGCAGCCGCCACGCATGGCGAAGAGCATCACGCCAACCGCGGCCATCGGTCCAAGCTGTCGCGACGATGCACAATCTTCGGTTCCATGCCACACAGACTTGAAGACCTACATAACGGAGACAAGTGGGATGAAGTAGGGTCCGAAGATGGAACGGAAAGCAATTCGAGGGGCGAGTCAGCGTGTTTCGCCCCTCGCGTCATGTATGAAAAAGGGTCGGCATGAAGAATCGCAAATCACTCCTGGAACGGATTCAAGCTGGTGAATTTGACAACTCGTGCTTTCTGGAGGAACAAGACCCCGCCCAGTTGGTGTTCGACCAGCAGATACAAACGCTGCACGCCTATGCGGAAGCGCTGGAGCGCGCGAAGGGTTCCATCCCGGTTCGAGAGCCCTCGCCTGCGTACATCGAGGCGGAACGGCACCGCAGAACGAGGTTCCGAGCGGCCCTGGAAGAGGCGTTCAGGATAAAGGGGCACGCCAAGGCCGACCTGCTGTGGGACAGGGCCTGGTGTCTCGGAGAAGCAGGTGGTCTGGAGCAGGTCGTGTTTTTGTACGCCACGCTAGTAGAGCTTGTGAAATAGAGGTGCCCGGTGTATCAATGTGATCTTCCCGAAGAATACCGATGCGTACGGACCAGAAGCAGCGATCATACGTCCTGGGTCTTCTTCATTCTCAGAAAACTGGCGGAAGACGGGATTATCACCTCCAGGGAGTTTGCCGAGCTTACGATATCGCTCGAGGGCTACGGACTCGAGAATTAGTCAGCGGTTGCGAGAATCACATCGGAGCCCCGGGGGAGTTCGTACTCCCTTTTCATACTGCCAACCCGAACGGCGCCGGGAAGCCGCTCGCCGGCCTCCCGGAGCGCGTCACAATGCGACGGCATTCATCGAGACCGCCGACACACCGCCCGATGATCCTGTATCTTCGACAGCCTTTTTGGTCGAACGCGTTCCTCTATCTGCATTGCGGCCGGAGGAGCCGGTCGAACCATTTTCCGAATCGGCGGATCTCCCAGAACATCGTCAGCCAGCCGTGCCTCTTGCCGGGACGGATCACGAGTTCGATGGTGCCACCAGCGGCGCGGGCACGTGTCACGAACCACTCGGACTGCTCCAGCGGAGTCAGCGTATCGGCATCGCCATGCACGATCAGCACTGGTGGGAGGTCCGGCGTGATATGATAGATCGGCGACATCTCCCATCCGATCTTCTTCCATACGGCGAGGTCTGTCGATTGCGGCCCGAACGCTTTGACAAAGTTCTTCGGCGGGCCCCCATCGCCAGGGTTCTCCGTGGAGTGCCCCAGATTGAGCAGGTCCGTGACCGGAAAGAAGACAGCCGCCGCCTGCACGGCACTGCTCTCGCGATCAACCGGGTCGTTGGCGTCGGGCACGCCGGGTCCGCCACGCGTGGCGAGCATCAGGCTCAGGTGCCCGCCCGCGCTGCCGCCAGTGACGCCGAGGCGATTGGGATCGATCCCGTACTCCCGGCCGTGATGGCGGATGAACCGCACCGCGCGATTCACATCCTCGACAATTTCCATGACGGTCGCCTCCGGCTGGGACAAGTGCGAGACGGCGAAGATGGTATAGCCGCCGCGCAGCAGGGCCGCCGCCATCCAGGGCTGAAAACCATCGGGGTTCGACTTCCAACTCCCGCTGACCATCAAGAGAATCCCCACGCCATTCGGCCGTGTCGGCCGGACAATGTCGAAGGTCAACTCGTGCCCGTGCCGCCGGGTGTAGACGATGCCGTCCACGCGCTCGAAGCGCGGATGGAAGTACCCCCAAAGCCCCCCCGCCGTAATGCCAGCCGCCGCCACAACCGCCAGCAATGTCGCCAACCCAACTCGAACGACGCGACGAATCTTCATATTCACTCCCCTGCCTGGCTCCGACGGGCATCACGGCTCATCGCTTCGGCTTGCCATGTGGCTTCCGCATCCTGGCGAATGCGGCCACGCCGTGCCTTTTGATTTTGCGCAGGTTCTTCAGATACGTCCGATCGATGTCGCCATACTCTTCGAGCGCCTCCAGCGTCGTGCAGGCGGCAAAATCTGCGCACTGCCAGCACCCGGGCAGGTCCTTGCTGCTGACACACTTGCGGATTTGGCACTCGGCGGAGCCGCCACCCGCCCGGCAGGGTTTTGCGCATCGCATCTTCGCCAGGGTCACGAGCAGAGCATCCAACTGCTCATAGTGCTCGAAGGCGTTGAGACCCGGGATTTTGGCCAGCCGGGATGCGGCCTTGTCACACTTGTTGCGGTGCAGCTCCTCGCGCAGCTCCCGGGCCGGCCCGGCCAGGCTGCCGGTATAGGCCGGGCACGTGCCGCAATACAAGCCGCAATACGCAACCATGTCGCTCCGTTTTGCCATGATGACTGCCTCCATTCCCGATGGCCCGACTCGATGGCCGCGCTTTGCCCTTCGCTCGCGCCGGCACACAAAGTCACAACAGAATCCTAACCGATGCCCTGAGAATCCGCAACCGCCCTACTGCCAGACTCTTCCGGCCGGTGTACGACAAGATCGTGGCAAGCGCCCCGGATGTCATTGCGAGCCGGCCGAAGGCTGGCGCGGCAATCCCAACCTCTGGCCGCACCGGGATTGCTTCGTCGGCGTACGCCTCCGCTTTCCCCCATATACTTCGTCGGACGGCTGCGCTATTGGGATTGGAAGCGAATCGCGTCGGCCACGAGGGTCTCAGCAAGTGCTCCCGGATCCGGCTTTCTGACTCCGGTGA
>CAYFUB010000180.1:0-17378 GCA_964346195.1 uncultured Pirellulales bacterium | reverse complement strand
TTCAATGCCTGGTCGAAATCGGCGATAATATCGTCAATATGCTCGGTGCCGGCGGAAACGCGGACATAGTCGGGCGTTACACCGGCGGCGAGTTGCTCTTCTTCGCTCAACTGCTGATGCGTAGTGCTGGACGGGTGAATGACCAGCGTCTTGCTGTCGCCGATATTGGCCAGATGGCTGGCCAGCTTCACACTGTTGATGAACTTGACGCCCGCCGCCCGGCCGCCCTTGATGCCGAAGCCGAGGATCGCACCCTGGCCGTCGGGCAGGTATTTCTTCGCCAGCTTGTAGTTTGGGTGCGATTCCAGGCCGGGATAGTTGACCCAGGTCACCTCCGGCCGCTGCTGGAGCCACCGGGCCAGCTTCAGGGCGTTCTCGGAATGTCTCGGCATGCGCAGGTGGAGCGTCTCCAGGCCCAGCAGGAACAGCCAGGCATTGAACGGTGACATGCAACTGCCCATATCGCGCAGGAACTGGGTCCGGGCCTTGATGATGTAGGCGAGATTGCTGAAGCTCTCGACGTATTTGACGCCGTGATAGCTCGGGTCGGGCTCCGTCAGCTCCGGATAGCGGCCGTTGGTCCAGTCGAACTTGCCCGAATCAACAATCGCCCCGCCGATGCTGTTGCCGTGGCCGCCGATGAATTTCGTGCAGCTATGGACCACGATATCGATGCCGTGCTCGATCGGCCGAAAGAGGACCGGCGTAGGGACGGTGTTATCGCAAACCACCGGCATCCCGTGCTGACGCGCGACCTCGGCGATCTTGTCGTATTCGAGAATGTCGTTCTTCGGATTGCCGATGGTCTCGATAAAAATGAGACGCGTGTTATCCTTGATGGCCCGGGCGAAGTTCTTCGGGTCCCTCGGATCGACGAAGGTCACCTCGATGCCCAGCTTGGGGAAAGTCTGGCTGAACAGCGTGACGGTGCCGCCGTAGAGCGAGTTGGAGGAGACGATATGGCCGCCGGCGCCGCAGATGTTGAAGATGCTCACGTAGATCGCCGACTGGCCGGAGCTCAGGGCCAGGCCGCCGACGCCGCCTTCCAGCGCGGCCAACCGCTTCTCGAGCACGTCCGTGGTCGGATTCATCAGTCGCGTGTAGATGTTGCCGAACTCCTGCAGGGCGAACAGCCGGCCGGCATGGTCGGTGTCCTTGAAGCAATAGCTCGTCGTCTGATAGATCGGCACCGCCCGGCTCAATGTGTCGGAATCGACCGTCTGCCCCGCGTGCAGCGCCAAGGTCTCCAAATGGTGTCCTTCTTGTCCCATCGTCTTGTTCCCCTGAGAAACTACCTCACAACTGAACTCTGACCTGTCATGGTGAGCGAAGCGAACCATCCGGGCACCGAAAGAGACGCGTCTCAAGCCCACAGCCGAGATTCTTCGCTTCGCTCAGAATAACAGTCACCATTTTGAGATAGCACGTTGGTATTGCTTATTTCTCCGGCAGGATTTCGACCATGCGCTGGAGCGCTCTCTCCGCCCCGGTTCTGATCTCCTCGGGCACCTCGATCCGGAACTGCATGCCGGTCAGCGCGGCCAGAACCTTTTCCAGGGTAATCTTCTTCATGTTAGGGCAAACGCCCCTGGCACTGGCCGGGATGAACTCGGCATCGGGTCGGGCCTTCTGCAGTGGATGAATCATGCCGACCTCGGTCGCAACGATGAACCGCTGCACCGGGCTCTCCTTGACGAACTTGATCATCTGGCCCGTGCTCAGCAGCGCATCGGCGAGGTTCTTCACCGGCTCCGAGCATTCCGGATGAGCCATCACCACCGCGTCCGGGTACTGCTGCTTCTCCTTACGGACATCGTCCTCCGAGATGAGAATGTGCGTCGCGCAATAGCCGGGCCACAGGATCAGACTCCGGCCGGTCTGCTCCTCGACGAACCGGCCCAAGTGCTGGTCGGGTACGAAGATGATGGGCCGGTCTTTCGGCAGCGACTCCACGACCGCGACGGCATTGGCGCTCGTGCAGCAGTAGTCGCTCTCGCCCTTGACGTCGGCCGTGCTGTTCACGTAGCAGACGACCAGCGCATCCGGGTGTTTCTCCTTGAGACCCCGCAACTGCTCGGCCGTAATCATATCGGCCATCGGGCACGTCGCCCGGCGCTCCGGCAGCAGCACGGTTTTGCCGGGCGAGAGGATTTTCGCCGTCTCGGCCATGAAGCGCACGCCGCAGAACACGATGGTCTCGGCGTCCGTCTGCGAGGCCTGGACGCTCAGACCGAGCGAATCGCCGCAGAAATCCGCCAGGTCCTGGATCTCCGCCGGCTGATAGTTGTGCGCGAGGATAACGGCCCGCCGTCGCTCCTTGAGCTCGTGAATCTCGTCCAGCAGTCTTTGCACCAGCGTTCGCTCCACGACGACTAACCATCCTTCTTTTTCTTGCTCTTGTGTTTTCGATACACGAGTTCGGGGTTCGGGCTCGCCACGGTGACACCGGGCGGCACCGACTCCTTGATCCAGGTGTTGCCGCCAATGACGGCCCCCTTGCCGATCGTCACGTCGCCGAGGATGGTCGCCTCAGCGTAAATCGTCACGTCATCCTCGATGGTCGGATGGCGCTTACCACCCTTGATGATGCGGCCACGTTCATCCCGCCGGAAGCTCAACGCGCCGAGAGTCGTGCCCTGATAAATCTTCACATTGTCGCCGATGACGGTCGTTTCACCGATCACCACGCCGGTGCCGTGGTCGATGAAGAAGTTGCTGCCGATCGTCGCCCCGGGATGGATATCGATCCCGGTTTTCGCGTGGGCGCACTCCGACATGATCCGCGGGATCAGCGGGACCTGGCGAACGTACAGCTCATGGGCGACGCGATACGTGGCAATCGCCGTGATGAACGGATAACTGATGACGATCTCTTCATAGGACTTGGCCGCCGGGTCCCCGTCATAGGCCGCATGTACGTCGCTCTTGAGCAGCCTGCGAATCCGAGGCAGCTCTCTGAGAAGTTCACGGGTGACCTTTTCGGCCATGGTATCGCAGTCGCACCGCCGGCAATTGTCCATACGGCACTGATACTGGTAGGCGCGTTCGATTTGGTCGGCCAGCTCCGTATAGACCTGGCTCAAGAGATCGCCCACGACGTATTTGACGTTGGCCTTCGTGAGGACCTTGTTACCCGTGTGGCCGGGAAAAATCACCTCGAACAGAAGGTCGAGCACTTTGATAATCCGCCCGCGCACCGGCAGATTGGCCGCATCGATGAAATTGATGCCTGAGTCGCCGTTGTAGGTTTCCGTGATTTCATCGACGAGCTTTTCGAGTATTCTATCTGTGAGCTTCTTTCTCACCATCCCGTAAACCTGCATATCCTTGCGCCCGGGCCCGACTACGGCTCCTCGGGCGCGGGCAGGTTGTCGAACAGTTCGGTCGATATATACCGTTCGCCTGTATCGCAGATGAAGGTCACAATCGTCTTGCCTTCGTTTTCCGGTCGTTTCGACAACAGCACGGCGGCCCAGATGTTGGCCCCGCCGCTGATCCCCGAAAGGACACCCTCTTTGGCAGCCAACTGCCGAGCCGTTTCGAGCGCATCCTCGTTCGTAACCTGAACGATCTCATCGATCAAGTCGGTCCGAAGAACCTCAGGGATAAAGCCGGCGCCGATCCCCTGTATCTTGTGCCGTCCCGGCTTGCCGCCCGACAGGACGGGCGAGTCCTTCGGCTCGACGGCCACGACCTGAAGCTGCGGGTTCTTTCCCTTGAGCACTTCGCCACAACCTGTCAGCGTGCCGCCGGTTCCGACCGCGGACACCAGTATATCAACCTTGCCGTCCGTATCGATCCAAATCTCTTTGGCGGTGGTCTCGCGATGCGCCTGCGGGTTCGCCGGGTTGCGGAACTGCTGGAGCATGATGGCGTTCGGGTTTTCGGCCAGGAATTGCTCGGCTCTCGCCACGGCCCCGGGCATGCCGCGTTCGGCGGGCGTAAGGATGATCCGCGCCCCAAGGATCAGCAACAGCTTGCGCCGCTCCAGGCTCATCGATTCCGGCATGGTCAACACCAGCGAAATCCCCCGGGCCGCACAGATGAATGCCAGTCCGATCCCGGTATTGCCGCTGGTAGGCTCGACAATCACCGTCTTGGGGTTGATGAGTCCCTGCTGCATTGCCGCATCGATCATGTACTTGGCGATCCGGTCCTTGACGCTGCTGCACGGGTTCTTCGATTCGAGCTTGGCCAAGATCTGCGCCCGGCCCGAGCCCAGTTTGTTGATCAGTACCAAAGGAGTATATCCGACCGCTGCGGCGATATCCTCAAATATGGCGCTCATAGCCGCCTCCGTGCCTCAAATCTGGTATTCAGACCTCTGTGCCTTGGCCTTCTCGACCAGGTCGGCCAGCGTAATCGCGCCCAAGACGTTATTTATCGCCGCCTCGACATCGAGCCAAATGCCGCGTGCGATGCAATCGGCCGAGCGCTCACAATACTCCTCATCCGTAGTACACTCGGTCGTGGTCACCTGCCCCTCAAGGCTATGAAATACGTCGCTCATCCTGATCTGGTCCGCGGGTCGGGCGAGGACATACCCCCCCTTGGACCCCCTGACGCTTCGCACGAACCCGGCGGCGCGAAGCAGACTCATCAACTGCTCGAGGTACTTGACGGAAATGTCCTGCCGGTCGGCTATCACCTTGAGTTGCAGGGGCCGCTTGCCCTCATGATGGGCCAGTTCAATGATTGCCCGCATCCCGTACCGCGTTCGTGTCGACAATTTCATTACTCAAATCTCCTACTATTCCTATTATGTTCCTATACTACCGGGGGCCGTGTCAAGTTCTATATCGCGGAAGCAATAAAAAAAATCCTGCGATGTCATCAGGGATTTGCGTCCTGCGCCGGGCCGACTGCACTGCGGATGCTGTTGCCGGTCCGTTGGGGGTTTTACAGAGCCAACCTGCCGGAAGTTCATTTTCGGGCTGAGGTCGACCGGCGCAGGCATTTGCCCCGTATATTGGGCATGCATCCTCCAAACGGCACGACGACTTGGGTAAGGGAAATCACACTCAGCTTTTAAGGCAATCACCTGTGCCCGGCTATTTGACGAGCCTGTAGTGGTTCTATATCATCGGGCCAGACGATAATGGAAAATAGCTCGGAATTGTGCGAATGACAAAGGACGCGAAGAAGAGAGTCGTCTTTATCTCCAGCTTCCCCCCGAGAAAATGCGGTATAGCAACATTCACCTGTGACTTGATCAAGAGCACGAGTAAGGCCGCCAATGGCGAATTCGAGCCTCTGGTGGTCACCGTGCAGCCAGACAACGGCCTGCGATACGGCGACCCCGTCAAGTTCGAAATCCGCCAGAATGTCCGAAGCGACTATATCTGCGCCGCCGACTACATCAACTTCAGCCATGTGGATCTGGTCTGCGTCCAACATGAATTCGGGCTCTTTGGAGGACCGGCAGGCTCCTATCTCGGACTGCTGCTCAAGCGGCTCAAGGTGCCCGTCATTACCACGTTCCATACCATCCTCGACGACCCGAAACCGGATTGTCGCAGGACGATGAGGGATATCTGCGATTGCTCTTGCCGGATGGTCGTCATGAACGAGCGGGGCGTGCGGATGCTGGGGAATATCTGCGGCGTCCCGGCAAAGCGCCTGCGCGTGATTCCTCACGGCATTCCCGACCTGCCCTTCGTGGACAGCAACTACTACAAGGGCAATTTCGGCCTGGAGGGCCACAGAACCATCCTGACTTTCGGCCTGATCAACAAAAACAAAGGTATCGAGGTCATGCTTCGTGCCATGCCGAAGATCGTGGAGGCCGAGCCGTCCGTTGTCTACATCGTGCTCGGCATGACGCACCCGGCCGTGCTGAAGTCCGACGGCGAATCATACCGCTTTGGCCTGCAACAGACCGTCAAGGACCTTAATCTTCAGAACCACGTGATTTTCCATAATCGATTCGTCAATGACGAGGAGTTGCACAACTTTCTCTGTGCCGCCGACATCTACGTCACGCCCTATCTCAACCGCGAGCAGTTGACCAGCGGCACGCTGGCCTTCGCCGTCGGGGCGGGCAAGGCAGTCGTCTCGACGCCCTACTGGGCAGCAGCCGAGCTGCTGGCCGAAAACCGCGGAATTCTCGTCCCGTTCGCCGATTCCAACCGGCTCGCGGAGGCCATCGTCAGTGTTCTCCAGGGCGACTCTCTGTTCTACTCGCTGCGGAGAAAGGCTTATGATTACGGGCGGTCGCGAACCTGGCCGAAGATCGGCCAATCCTATTGGAGGCTGTTCAACGAAATCCATCTGCCCATTCACCTGGCCGGCAGAAGGCCCGTGATGGTCACCGAGAGCATATCCGCCATCGAAGTCCCCGAGCCGGCCCTGGACCATCTGATTCGGCTCACCGACGATACGGGCCTTTTCCAGCACGCCCGGTTCACGATTCCCAATCGCGCTCATGGCTATTGCACCGACGACAATGCGCGGGGCGCCATCGCCATGGTCAAGTATCACGCCCAGTACCCCGATCTTCAGGCCCTGAAGCTGCTCGACACGTATCTGTCCTTCCTCATGCACTCACAGAACCCCGACGGGTCGATCCGCAATTTCATGGATTTCGACCGGCGCTGGTGGGAGAATGAGCCCACCCATGATGGTCTCGGCCGGACCCTCTGGGCCCTCGGCGCAGTCCTGGCCAACCCGCCGGCCCCGGCGTATCTCTCCGTTGTAAAAGACTGCTTCGACAGGTCCGTCGGCCACGTGCTGCAACAATCCGTCAGAGGCATGGCCTACTCCATCTTTGGCATGTGCGACTATCTCAGGCAATTCCCCGGCGCCAGCGATATCAAGCGGCAGCTCGCGCTGACCGCCGACCGTCTTGTCGCCTACTATCAACAAGACCGCCGCGAGGACTGGGACTGGTTCGAGGACGCGCTCTCGTACGACAACGCGGTCCTGCCCCATGCCATGTTTGTCGCAGGGCGATTCCTCGATGACGACGAGTACGTCGAGGTCGCCACGAAGACAACCGATTTCCTCCTGGAAGCGACATTCGACGGTGACCATTTCAGCTTCATCGGCTCCCGGGGATGGTACGAGCGTGGGAAAGCCCGGGCCGCGTTCGACCAGCAGCCGGTGGAGGCCGCCGCGATGGTCATGATGCTGCGGGCCGCCTGCGACGCGACGAAAAATCCCAAGTTCCTCAGTCTTCAGCGAACCGCCTTCGACTGGTTCCTGGGCACGAACGACCTTCACATCCCGCTGTACGACTTCCGCACCAAGGGTTGCTCGGACGGCCTCATGGCCGGCGGCGTCAACGGCAATCAGGGCGCCGAGAGCATGGTGAGCTTTCTGCTGAGCCTGTTGGCAATCATTGACAGTTACGCCGTCTTCGATAAAATTCACGCCCCGGGAGCCCCGGCGACGGTTGTGAGGCTGCTCGATCAGGTCGCGAGCGACCCGGTGAAGGGCGAGATGGCCGCCCGGGACGAAGATGCCGCCGAGAGCCAGATCGGCGAGGCCACGTAGAACCGGGGTTTACGATTTATCACTGGTGATTTACTGTTTGCATCAGGCTTGCGCGCGGGGTACGATTTGGAGCAACTTCGTCGGGCGCGATCGTAAATGGCAAATCGTCAATCGTAAATAGTAAATCTCCAATGAGAATCGCCACTTACAACGTCAACTCGATCAGGGCTCGGCTGCCGATTGTCGTCGAGTGGCTGCTGAAGATTCGGCCTGATGTTCTCGCCATGCAGGAGACGAAGGTTCAGGACGACGACTTCCCGAGCGGCGCCTTCCGGGAGATCGGTTATTCATGCGTCTTTCGCGGCCAGAAGAGTTACAACGGCGTCGCACTGGTTTCCCGAGACGAGCCGACGGACGTGCAATTCGGCTTTCCGGATGAACCCCGGGACGAGGCCCGCCTGGTCAAGGCGAGCGTGCAGGGCCTGATCCTCGTCAACACGTACGTCCCGCAGGGCTATCTCGCCGATTCCGACCGGTTCCAGTATAAACTGGATTGGTTCAGCCGCCTTCTCGATTATTTTCGCACGAGTTGGCGGCCCACCGACCCCCTCCTTTGGATGGGCGACCTCAACGTCGCGCCGCTACCGATCGACGTGTACGATCCGGTGACTCTGCTGGGCCACGTGTGCTATCATCCCCGCGTGCATGAAGCCCTGGAGAAAATCGTGCAGTGGGGCTTCACGGATGTCTTTCGTATGCACTGCCGGGAACCCGGCCAATATACCTTCTGGGATTACCGGCTCGGCAATTCCTTCCGGCGCAACCGCGGCTGGCGTCTGGATCACATCCTGGCCACGCCGCCCCCGGCCGAACGATGCACCGCCTGCCGCATCGACACCCAGCCGCGCGCGGCAAAGCGTCCGAGCGACCACACACCCGTGGTCGCGGATTTCGACTGGTGATGCGTGCCGGCTACTTGATGCGGACCGTGTCGGTGCCGCTGAAGTACTGCCCATTCTTGAACTTGCCGACGACCCGCAACTCGACCCGGCCGTTGTCGGGTATGGCCGCCATCACGTCACTCCTGTCGAATCGGGCCATGACCACCGCCTGGCCGGTCAGCCACACGAATAGCGACTGGGATACAGCCCTGATGCCGCCGGGGAACAGCAGCATTCGCTCACTGCCCTCGATTTCCGACACCCGTCGACCCTTCGGTAAAGTGACGACCGCGATGATTGGACCGTCCTTGCCACGTGTTATCTCGGAAGGCGACACCATAGCCGTGGCGCCGGTAAGCTTCGTGACGGTGGCACGCACTTCATCAGGTGCGGAATCGTTGATGCCGTCGTTCACAACCAGAGTGAACATGTGTTCGCCAAGCGGCAGCTCCATGGCGAACTTCGCCTGCGTGGATACGAGTTGCCCATCTCGAAACCACTGATAGCGCAGAGGCAGCCCTTCCGGATCATAGGAGCGGCTCGCATCGAGGGTGACAGTGCCCACGTCGCCGGTCACCGAGAAACCCGGCACATCCGGTCCGGCGTTCGCGACCGGGGCCTCGTTCTTCAACTCGTAGGCCCCCATATCCACCGCCGCACCCCACAGCCGCGCCCGGCCGGCAAAATCCGTGGCGCCGGCATCAGGTAGTACGCTCGGGTCGCCGGCGTCCACGCACGGTGAATCCCAGCGCAGCCGGTAATCACCTTCGAACCAGACATCATCATTCAGGGCTCCCGGTGTCCCCGCCGAATCCCAGTGGCCCGTTTCCACGAAACATGGGTCAACGTCGATGTTGCCCGGCCCCGCCCAACCGCCTCGCACGTCGCTGTAGACGATCGTAATGCCCGAGCCATCCCCGTTCCAGATACTACCATTGGGATCGTTGGCGTCCCACAGAATGCAGTTACCCGCACGGATATCACTTGGTGCAACTTGCTCCGGCGAGTCAATCTGCCGGGGAGATTCGCAGGCCAGGCTCGGCCCCCGGGCTGCCGCATTTCCCACCAGCGTACAATGGTCCAGCCGGGCCGTCGCCCCGTGGCAGTACAGCCCGCCGCCGCGGCCCCAATCCGGCTCGGTCGCCACATTGCCGCTGAGGATGCAGTTCGACAGGAACAACTCGCCGTTGGTGTGATTGTGGATGCCGCCCCCGTGATAGCCCGCGCCGTTGCCGCTGACGAGGCAGCGAATCATGCTGATGTCGCTGCCATCGTTCATGATGCCGCCGCCCCACCACTCGCCCCAGTTGTCCGCGATGATGCAGTTGATGAACGTCGGGGCACACATGCTGCGACTGTACATGCCGGCGCCGTAGTGGCGAACGGCGTTGCCGTAAATCAGGCAGTCGCGGATCGTAGGACTGCTTTCCTCGTTGTAGATGCCGCCGCCGCAACTGAGCCTGTCCGGCTCGTGCGAACCGAAAGCATGGCCACCCGTGATCGTGAAGCCGTCCAGCACCGCGGTCGCATCCGTTCCAACGGCCGTAACGACGTGGTAGCTGTTGTCGTAGCGGTTGGGATCGCCGATCATGTAGTACGGATGGACCAGCAGGCCGTCGTTGCCGAGGAGGTCTCCGCTCAGGACGGTCTCATAGGCCATGACGTCGCGCTTGTTTGGCTCGCGCTCGTGCAGGCCGGCGTAACTCCCCTTCAGAACGACGCCACTCTTGAGAGCGAAAGATGCGGCGATGTCCTCGGCCTCGCGGTCTGCTCCTTTGTCCGGCGTGTATACGCCCTGGGCCACACGAATCTCGCTGCCCGCCGTCGCCACCGCCAATGCATCCTGCAGGTGTACGAACGCATTGATCCAGCCCACGCCATTGTTCGCACCTTCCGCACGGGAGTCCACGTATAGCACCTGGACACCCGAGCCACCCATGCCGGAGCCGACCTCGAACGACAAGGAAAAATGTGCGTCGGGATGGGTGCTGAAGAACAACCACTGCCCCTTCTCCAGAGGACCGAAGGCCCCTTGCAGGCCGGACACCGGGTTCCAGAAACTCCCGACGCTCTGGCTCGCCGGCAACTCGAAACGCAACTCGATATTCCGGGTGACGGCATTGACCTCCAGGACGGGCCGGCCGCCGAACGCACGCTCCGCGAGCGAACCGTTCAGATAGGAGCGTGTGGGACCGGAGAAACGGATGACGTCGGTCTCGCCGGGCGCGGCGGGTTGAATCGACCATGTGGATGGACTCGATCGGCCCGGAATCCATGAGACCTCCGCCGCCCGTCCCACAGAGCCCGACAGAATCACGAGAGCCGCGAACGCTAATCTGGTGCTGATCCACTTACCCGCCATGCCGGCATATCTCCATCAATTCTGCTTCTTTTTGATGTCCTGTAACACGGTATCGGCCATTTGACGACCGGGCTTAACGCGGACGGCGGTCGCCCGGGCGGATATACTCGAGGCGGCCGGGGGTGAAGCGGAAGTCCATGCGGAGTCGAAAGAAGAGCGCGTTTACCGGGCCTTGAGGCGTGTCGCGGGCGTCCTGCCCGCGATTCGAGGGCGAGACGCCCTCGAGACGAACGGTGTTACCGGCGTCCGACCGGACTTATCGGGCCTATATACTCGCGGGCGACCACGATATCATCGAACCAGACCTTGCTGATATGGCCGGGTGGGGCTTTCGTAACATACAGCAACAGCCACAGAAAGTTCAGGTTCAGCTCCGGTGTATTGCGCCACTGAAAGCCTTCGAACGGCTCACCCGCCGGGTCCGGGTTGAAGCTGTCCCACACCCACGTACCGCGCGGAAAGCCCTCCCCCAGATGACTGACGACCTGCCCGTCCTTGGTCCAGGGCCGCCCGTCGATCCACAAGGCCTGCTCGCCATTGCTGTGCGTCACGGGGTCGTTCATCTTCATCATCAGCTCGACGCAAATCCATCTGCCGCGCTCGGCTTTGAGCCGCGGGTCGTTGATAAAATCGTGGCCCCAGGACCTGCCGTCCGGCGAGGAACGCATGCCCATCCAGTAGGAATAGAAATCCCAGCGCCAGCGGTCGCCGTAGGGCTCGACTCCCGTAGTGAACCGCTCGTTTCCCGCCGGCCGGTCCCCCGCCCCGCCCTGCGGCCACGGCGTTGACGGATTGTACCCGCCCATATGAACGAAGTGATGAAGCGGGGCGCAGTCGGGATCGAACCTCACATAAAAGCGCACGTGCAGCTTGTCATATCCCGGCAACAGACGCCGGTACAGATGCCCGCCCGTGCTCCGGCCGCCGACGTGAGACATCAGGAGCGAACGCGTCCCCGTGCTGCCCGCCGGCACCTCCGGTGACAGCGACATGATGCCCTTGTTCTGGACGCTCTCCCATCGCGACCAGACGGTCTCGATGCTATCCGCCTCGAAATCCTCCGCGAAGACGACGGCAGGATCCTCCTCGATCCCTTCATCGCCCGGATATCGGGACGCCAGCGCCGCCGGCGCCACTTCGAGGCGCGCCTTCTTGAGACAGAAGGCATACAGCCCGCAATCGAGCCCGGAGTAGAGCAGCCACATCTCCCTGCCGTCTGCGCTCATCCACTTCGGGGGGAACTTGTGATGGTACGTCCGGCAGTCCTTGCCCTCGACGACGGACCAGTGGTCGTTGTAGTACACGGTCGTCCAGGGCCCCCACGGCTCGGGCGCATCGAACACTCCCAAAGCCGCCGTGTGCGTCGCCTGCACACCGGGCGGCAGGTGCGACGTCGTCAGGATATACCGGCCCAATCCGGCGTTGTACGTGATGGCAATCCGCTGCGTGCCGTGCGGGTCGGTGAAGATGGGGACACGCTTGTCAATCTCGCTCGACCACACCGGCCGGTCGCTCTCATCGAGACCCCTGAAGAACTCGTAGGCCCGCCGGTCGGCCACGCACTCTTTCGGCACACGGGCCATCACGATGTCCGGCGAATAGCCATACGCGCTGTCATTCGCCTGGGAAGCGATGTACACGTAGCCGTCCCGGGCACCCTCGTAATTCTCCCCGAACTGCACGAACTCCGGGCAACCGAAGGTGTCGGCAAAGTGCCAGTCGGCCCATTCCCAATGCGCCCCGCGATCGTGCGACAACGCGAGTCTGGCATTGGTGAAATCGTCGGAACCCGGCGGCTTGTAGTTCCGCACGAACAGGTACAGAACGCCGTCCGCCATCAACAGCCCGCTCGCCTTGATGCCGCTCGACCCGCCCCCTTCCGGCGTGTCCGCGTTCGTCGCAAAGTCCTCGCCTCGAAACCCCGGCGGGTCCCCGTAAATCCGCGCGAACCCGAGCGACAGCCTGTGTTCTCTCCCAGTCGGCCCCTCGAACCCCGGCCCGTCGCCCCACGCCGTGATGCAGAGATCATCCTCGACCCACGCCAGCGGCCAGTTGTCCCCCGACCCGTCCCGCCCGCACTGGACAACTTCGGCCTCCCACGTCAGTCCCGCAATCGCCGAACTCGCCGGATACGGCGCCTGGGACGCGAACGAAGCACGACGAACGCACGCCACCAAGAGAACCGCTAATAAACACGTGATAGGAATTCGGAGAAATTCGTGCGCGGCATAGACCTTGTCATCCTGAGCGCCAGCGAAGGATCTCGCCCTCGAACGAGGGATTTTTTCTGTTTGCAGGCCAGATCCTTCACTCCGCTGCGCTCCGTTCAGGATGACACAGGGAGCGCACGCATCAATCAAAATTCGTATGAGAGACTTCTGAGTTCCGTGCATGATTTTCGCCTGCCTCAAGACATTCCAGCACGTTGGTCCAGCGACGCTTTCGCCCCCGACCCAACAGCACATCCGAACGATATGAGCATATCAGGGTGACCTCGCACGAACAAGCTCTAACGCATGGGCTGGGTAAGCGGTGTGCGACCAAGTTTCGTGGCGGGGCAGTTGCCCCGTGTCATGCTGAGTCGCCAAGCCGCTGTGCGGCTGGTGTCGGGAAAAAAACCCACTCACGGGCTTCGGGTGGCACGTTCAAGCGAAGCTTGAGCGTGTCTTGGGCGGCGAGGCGAGCATGCTCAAAACCAGTTTGGGCGTGCCACCCGCCGCGTAGCATGGGCATCTTGCCTATGAGTATCATGGGCGTCTGAGGACCCCAAACGCGAAATGGCGCGTTGGGGGAACCCCTCTCGCCCGTGGAGACAGGGCCAAGATGGCCCTGCGACTCATGGGCGGGACGCCCATGCTACGAAAGCCGCAGGGATTGCCACCGTATTCCACGACGCCCGGTCGTGCCTCGCAAGGCTTGACTGGCTACGGAATCAATAAGGTCGGTTTGGCTTCGGTGGAGATGGCAAACTCGATTTCCCAGGACGAGCCGTTCATGTTCAATCGGCCGTCCGGCAGACCCGCCAGACCGGGCTGGCCTGTGTCGGCGACCTGCCATACCTGCGTCCGCAGACCGATACTGTTGGCGCCCTGTTTGAAGTCATCGAGCGTATAGAGGTAGTCCGTGCCGTGGAAGCGGCGGGCGCCCCAGACCCGCACCATGTGACCGCTCGTGCGTTTGCCTTCGATGTCGTAGCGCCCGAAGCACATGGCCACGCCGCGCCCGAGCTGGAGTTGGTCGAAGAACCACTGCCACGTGGGATTCAGGCCCTCGCGCGTGCTGACCAGGCCGCCGAGCACGACGGTTCCGTTATCACAGGAGGTGTCTTCACCGTAAGCGGCAGAGCCCCCTTGATGGCGAAAGACGCTGAAAGCGAGCTGGCCATACTCGGCGAGGTATCCGAACGTCCCACGCATCAACTGGCAGATGCTCGCCCCCTCCCCCACCGAGGAGTTCGTTGCTCCCTGACGCCTCGTAAAGGCATCGACGTTCGCTACGAGACTATTCGCCGGCTCGGGAATCCAGATCAGCACGTCCCCCTGCGAGGACAGTTTGCCGATGCCGGGGATCCGCGCGTGGGGCAGGTCCCACAACAGCGGCAAGGCGCTGTAACGGTCTTCAAGGTAACCGAAGACGTTGGCCTGGGCCATCGGGACGCATTGGTTCTCGGCGCATTGGACGTTGGGCTGATCGGTCTGGATGACCTCGACGGCGAACGCCAGGTCAGGGTCGAAACCCGCCGCCGGATCGGGGTCCGGGGGCAACGGCGGAGGACCGACCAGGTCGTCACCCGCGCCCAGGGCGCTGATTGCAGGCACAGGCGTGACAACGAATGTGCTCTGCCCAACGTACCCTTCGGCGTCGACTACGACAGGCTCGACCGGGATATCCTGCGGCGTGAACCGTGCCAGCACGCGCGGGATCTCGGCGATCTCAGGCAGCGGCTGCCTCGAGACCAGGACGCTCGCGGAGATGGACCGCAGCCGGCCCGAGCCGTCCCTGTCCGGTCGAAGATCGAAGTAGGTTGAGAGAGGCGGACCGCCCGTAGGCACGGCGACCAGCGCAGGACCCTGAACGGGAGGCACCGTACTGGACGCGCCGGTGGGCTGCGGCGTGGCGCCGTCGGAATTGTCCGGACACCGGCCCACGATGACGGACGGCAGATAGAGATTCCGGACCACCCATTTCGGCTGGAGGACGCTGGAACCCGGGTAGAGAACGAGATGAACGTAACCACCATCCATGCCCGTGGCCTCGCCCCACCGGACCGGATCGATCTGAATCTGACCCCAGTCGGTATCGACGGCCCGGCCCGCGTCAAAGACAAAGCTCACCTGTTGGACCGTGACGCCGGCCGCCGTCGGGACCAATGGCTCTACGAAGCTCGCGCCGGGAATCTCGCGGCCCTGCCCGAGAGCGAAAGTCACCAGGCACAAACCCACGCCAACGGCAACGATGCTGATTGGGGAAAACGGTCGCAAGGCTCTCATGACTCTACCTCCTTTCTGTGCATGTCGCGAAGATCATCAAAGACTGATGTTCTTCTATCAAGGAGTGCGACTGTCAGGAAGCGCGGTTCAACGAGCGACAGGATGTGTCGCCCCTCCTGTCTCGAGCGCCCGCAGCCGGCTCCTTTCTGAACGCCCGCAGCAGACTTATTATGAATTATCTAGGATGGAATGGCCAATGAAATCGCAGCAGGACCCCATCATTCCCGCGCCGCGGTGACAGAACAGCGGAGACAATTCCGGGGATACTCTGCTTGTCTGAGTCCTGAATCGAGCAGGGTGTCTCCAGATTGAGCGTCTGCACGGGAGCCTGCCGCTTGCCGGCCATGTCGGAAGCGCTTATGATAGCCCCCTGGTTGTGCGCATGACGCAAACCGGCGTTCAACGTGTGACAAATACCACAGGTCATGGAGGCCTGGAATGTTGGAGACGTTCTCGCATTGGATGCAGGTGATGAACGGGATCGTGTGGGGCCCGCCCATGGTCGTTCTGCTGATTGGGACGGGTCTGTTCCTGACGATCCGCCTGCGGTTCATCCAGTTGCGTCACTTCCGGCACGCCGTCGGGTGCATCTCCGGCAAGTACGACGACCCCGCCGAACAGGGCGACATCTCGCATTTCCAGGCCCTGTGTGCGGCCCTGTCGGCCACCATCGGGACGGGCAACATCGCGGGCGTCGCCACCGCCATCGCGCTGGGCGGGCCCGGCGCGGTGTTTTGGATGTGGGTGACCGCCCTGGTCGGCATGGCGACGAAATTCACCAGTTGCTCGCTGGCCCTGCGCTACCGCGTGATTCACGCCGACGGCAGCGCGTCCGGCGGGCCCATGTATTACCTCGAGCGCGGCCTGGGGCTCAGATGGCTGGGCCTGTTCTTCGCCCTGTTCGCCGGCGTGGCCTCGCTCGGCATCGGCTGCGCCGTGCAGTCGAACTCGGTCGTCGACGGCCTGCTCACCGTGGTCCCGCCGGGCTGGCAGGAACTCACGTTCGGGGCCGGCGTCCCGCTGCTGGCCGGCCGGCAGGTCGTCCGGCTCATCCTCGGCATCATCCTGGCCTTCCTCGTCGGCATCGTCATCATCGGCGGCATCCGGCGCATCGCCGCGGTAGCGGAACGCGTCGTCCCGTTCATGTGTGTCGCCTATACCGTCAGCGCGCTGGTGGTCCTCTTCATGAACTTCCGCGCGATTCCGGCAGCCTTCGCCCAGATCTTTCATTACGCCTTTTCGCCGGTCGCGTTGGGCGGCGGCTTCGTCGGCACGGTGCTGGCGGCCACGATTCAAAAAGGCGTGGCCCGCGGCGTCTTCAGCAACGAGTCGGGCCTGGGTTCGGCCCCCATCGCACACGCCGCCGCCAAGACGCAGGAGATGGTGCGCGAAGGCTTCGTGGCCATGCTGGGCCCGTTCATCGACACCATCCTGATTTGCACGATGACGGCGCTGGTCATCATCACCTCGGGCGTCTGGCAGGTGCGGAGCAGCTCGGGCGAGTTGCTCTACGGCCCGGACGGCCAGGGTATGCCCATGACGACCTACGCGGAGGGCCGGCCCATCCAGGTGATCGGGACGGCGGGCGAGAACCCGGAGCCGTTCCTCGATGAGCAGGGCCGGCCGTATGAGCTGCCGAACGGCGCGCCCCTGACCGCCGCCGCCTTCGAAAACAGCCTGCCTCTCGTCGGGCATATGCTCGTCGCGTTCACCCTGGTCTTTTTCGCCTACACCACGATGATCGCCTGGTCCTATTACGGCGACCGCTGCTTCGAATATCTGCTTGGCCCCCGCGCCGTCACGCCGTACCGATACGTTTTCTGTCTCTTCGCGGTCCTCGGCGCTATCGGCGGACTCGGTCTCGTCTGGACCATCGCCGACAATCTCAACGCGCTGATGGCCGTCCCGAACCTGATCGCGCTACTGGGCTTGAACGGCGTCGTGGTCCGGGAATCGAAAGGTTACGTCACGCGCGTCATCAAAGCCGAAGGCGGCCAGATCGCACCGTCAGAGGCTCCGATAGAATGAGTGTTGCCCGGCGCACATCCGTGCGCGCGTCGTCCGGACCCCTGCCTGCGCGGAGGGGCGACAAACCTGCCCCTGCAACCTGCAGCCCGACCGCCACGACTCTGTCATTCCTGCGCAGGCAGG
>CAYFUB010000179.1:0-1675 GCA_964346195.1 uncultured Pirellulales bacterium | reverse complement strand
ATGCGGGTCGACAAGGAGTCTCTGCTTAGTGAGTCGTCGTACCTTGCGAGGTGCGACCTAGCAGCCCGTTGAAGAAGTCACAAACAGGGCCGGTTTAGCCATGAGTGCCGGCAATGCGCCCTGTGGAGGATGCAACACCCGTAGTGCATGTCGAACCGGCGTAGCGGCCCACCAGAACCTCCGGACAAACCTGACCAAGGCGCCAAGCAAGTCAAATCAAAAACGAGGCCCTGCAGGCCTCGTGGGGTCCCCATCCCGAACCGTCGACGCATCAGCAGACCCAGATTGCACCCCGCCACATGAACCAGCAGACGTTTGAGAATCCGAGCGTGCCCTCGCAGGTGGGTCCGACGCATCCCGCCGGTCTCATAGCAGTGAGCGAACGGCCGCTCCAACAGTTCGCCTCGCTTCCGCAGCAGCCGCTTGCCTCGCGCGCGCCGAATCCGTCGGCGGTTGGCGTACACCGCCTGTTGTTCTGCCCCCTTGCCCTCCCAGCGACGGCGGCCCCGGTATCTCGGCTCAGACACATAGCTGCGAATCCCCCGCTGCTGCCAATCCCGCATCGTCTCGTTGCTGTGATACCCCTTGTCCGTCACCACCTCTTCCATCACCCGGGGCCGCAGATGTTCGCTCGCTTGTGGATCGCTTTGCACGTGGGCCAGGTTGTTCGCAGTCTCGGACAGCGTCTCTTGGATCGTCGTCGTATCCCCCTGATCGGCCCCTTGCAGGGTAACGGCCAGGACCGCTCCGGTCTCCAGGTCCACCGCGTGCTCGGCCTTATGCGCCAGATGCGTGCGGCCATCTTTCATCTTGGTGACCTTGGCGTCCGGCTCGTTCGGATTCTTCCATTGCTCATTCGACCCTTTCTTGGGTCGCTGGCGGTCGAGTTTGGCCAGATCCTCTCGCGTGGGGCTCTCAATCCCCGACGCCTGGGCCAACTCTTTCAGGAACTCCTCATACTTCTGGCCCGTGTCGCGACGCACGATGCTCCGCAATGCCGCGTTCGCCTCCAGCGTCGTGGCGTCGATGCCGATCGTCTTGCCTTTGAGCAGGTCGCTCTGGGCCAGCACCTTCAACACCCATTGAAACACCTCCCGGTGGGTCTCCCGATCGATCCGCCCGCGAATCACCGAGAGGCTCGAATGCTCCGGCGTCCGCTCGTCCAACGCGTAGCCCAGAAACTCCCGCAACGCCAGCGAGTCCGCACACCGCCACGCGATGCCCCGCTCCGAGTCCAGCCCCTCGAAATAGCCGATCAGCAGCAGGCGAAAGTACACGCCCGGCGGGATGCTCGGACGGCCCAGCGTCTCGGCGTAGAACGACTGGCAGCGCTCTTCCACGAACCGGTCAAAGCCGTGCTCGGCCAGCACCTGATTCAGCCGCTGATAGAATGGATGGCCGGGCGATGTGACGATCTCCGCCGTGTTGATCCACAGGTTCTGCTGACGTTCCAACGGACGTTTGCTCATCGACATGGCGATCCTCCATGACCTATGGCCACACCCTACAGAAATGGATACATCATGTCAACATAAAAACCGCCCAGCCTAAAGGATTTTTCAACGGGCTGCTAGCCTGTTATGACGACACAAGCAGGCACCTCGAGGGGGCAGGAGAATTGGAAGTGCGAACGGTCCACAGCAACTCATCGGATGAAGCCGAGCCCGCGTTCTCC
>CAYFUB010000178.1:0-2837 GCA_964346195.1 uncultured Pirellulales bacterium | reverse complement strand
CCGTGTGTCATCCCTTCGGCTACGCTCAGGGCAGGCTCTGAACGAAGCGCAGCGCAGTGAAGGATCTGGCCTACGAACGGGAGAAACGTCTCATCCGGGGGCCAGATCCTTCGGCTTCGTCTCAGGATGACTGAGTCTGTGCCGGGCAAGGATTTTCCATAGTCCGTATGAGAGGTATTTATCCGCCGGGAGAACCACACATGTCTCATCCAACAAAAACTCCACGAGTATCGTCAACGCAATCGAAAACCCCTGCATGGTTCGGCCTGGCCGTCGTTGGTCTGCCAGCTCTCTTCGCGGGCGGTGTGCAGGGGGCCTCTTCGGGCCGCGAGTCGCCCGCGCCCTTGAATCGGTTTGCGCGAATGGTGCAGGAGTATTTCGTCGAGCAGGTCCGCCGGGTGGATGAGCAGGTCGAGCAGCGATACGACGCCCTCAGGAGCCGGCAGGACGCCGAAGCATGCATTCGCGACGTTCAGGAGAAAATCCAGCGGCGCTTCGGTCCCTGGCCCGAGAAAACGCCGCTGAATCCTCGCATCACGGGGGTCGTCGAGCGGGACCAGTACCGAATCGAGAACGTGGTTTTCGAGAGCCGGCCCGGGTTTCTCGTCACGGGCAATCTGTACGTGCCCAAGGGCCGGGACCTCCCGCTGCCCGGCGTCGTCGGCTCCTGCGGGCACTCCAATAACGGCAAGGCCGCCGAACCGTACCAGGGCTTCGCCCAGGGCCTCGCACGCCAGGGCTACGTCGTGTTCATCTACGACCCGATTGGCCAGGGCGAGCGACTGCAGTATCCCAACGAACAACTCAGGTCCCGCATCGGCGTCGGCGTTCGCGAGCATCTCTACGCGGGCAACCAGCAGTTTCTCATCGGCGAGTTCTTCGGCTCCTGGCGGGCCTGGGACGGTATCCGCGCCCTCGATTACCTGCTCACGCGCCGGGAGGTTGACCCGAGACACATCGGCATCACGGGCAACTCCGGCGGGGGCACGATGACTACGTGGCTGTGCGGCGTCGAGCGGCGCTGGACGATGGCCGCGCCGAGCTGCTTCGTCACGACGTTTCGGCACAACTGCGAGAACGAGCTGCCCGCCGATACGGAGCAATGCCCGCCCGGGGCCCTGGCGCTGGGCCTGGACCACTGCGACTTCATCGCCGCCATGGCGCCCAGGCCGGTCATCATCCTCGCGAAGGAAATGGACTTCTTCGACGTGCGGGGCAGCGAGCAGGCGTACCAGCGTCTGCGACGGCTCTACGGATTGCTCGGCGCCGAGGAGAACGTGGCCCTGTTCACGGGGCCGGGCTATCACGGCTACTCGCAGGAGAGCCGCGAGGCCATGTACCAGTGGTTCAACCGCGCGACCCGCGTCTGCGATGCGCGGAGCGAGCCGGACCTCACCATCGAGAAGGATGAGACGCTCCGGTGCGCCCCGCAGGGCCAGGTCAGCGAGTTGAATTCCCGGACCGTGTACTCCTTTACGGCCCAGAAGGCAAGAGCCCTGGCTCGAAGCCGTCCGAAAGAACTCTCGGCGCCGCAGCTTCGCCGCCAGGTGCGGGAATTATTGAATCTGCCCGAAATGAACGATGTGTCACCCCCCTGCTATCGCATCATGCGCAACTGGCGCTCCCGCGGCTACCCCAGGCCGCGCTGGCTCACCTATATCGTGGAGACCGAGCCAGGGATTCAGGCCGTTGTCTATCGCCTCGGCAACGAGCGGATGTTGTCGCGGCCCCAGGCGGACAGCAATCGAGCCATTCTATACGTGGCGCATCAGTCCAGCGACGCCGAGCTGCGCGAGGAGCCGTTGATCGCGGAGTTGATCAAGGCCGACCCGGGGGCGGCGGTCTACACCGTCGATGTCCGCGGCATCGGCGAATCCCGGCCCGATACGTGTGACGAGAATTCCTTTCTCGATCCCTACGGCAGCGACTACTTCTACGCGATTCACTCGATCATGCTGAATCGGCCGTACATCGGGCAAAGAACGTACGATGTCCTTCGCATCCTCGATTGGCTGGGCGGCATCGGCCACGATGAGATTCATGTCGTCGGCAAAGGCTGGGGCGCCCTGCCCGCGACGTTCGCCGCGGTGCTCTCCGACCGGATCAGCCAGGTAACACTGAAGAACGCTTTGACTTCTTACCAGGAAATCGCCGAATCACAAGACTACGCCTGGCCGCTTTCGACGCTCGTACCCAACATCCTTACGGCTTTCGACCTGCCCGATTGCTACAGAGTACTGCGGAGCAAGAACCTCCGGCAGATCGAGCCCTGGGGACCTGAGGCAAAACCGGTCGCGAAAGCGCCATGACCTTCGTCGCAGCAGTTCGGCAACGAGACAATTGAGGGGACACGGGTGGTATCGAACAGTCCCTTGTTCGCCACCCGTGTCCCCGATATGCAAGGCCGCGATGTCACTCCGTTGGTCCATCGGACGGCACCTGCGCGAGTCCCATGGGTACCCGAATCCCGGCCGGCTCTCAATAAGAGGAACTACGTATTTTTCACAGAAAGTCCGAACTGATTCAGAAATCCGGGCAGCACATGGAAGGTCTCGGTCGCATACGGCACAGGCTTCTCATTCTGCAGCCGGATGCTTCCCTTCGTTCAGCATGACGAGCCCGGCTGCTTTCCCGCCGGACATGGTCATGCCCAGCGGTCGCGTACCATGCCGACATTCAGGCAGATAGCGTTAGACGGATTATGGAAAATTCCTGCGCGGCACAGACTCAGTCATCCTGAGGCGAAGCCGAAGGATCTGGCCTCCGGATGAGACGTTTCTCCCGTTCGTAACCCAGATCGTTGGGGCCCCCAAACGCAATCATTCGCGTTTGGGGAA
>CAYFUB010000177.1:0-10037 GCA_964346195.1 uncultured Pirellulales bacterium | reverse complement strand
GGGGACGGAGCGCTGCGCCGGGTCGCCAAGTAAAGAGGCCGGTTGACGCCGGCCGGTCGAAATGGTATGCTGCGTCACAGTGGACCGAAGGGACTCGGACCGGGTCTCCTCATACGGTGTCGGCTGAGTCGTCACACGATGACAGCCGCAGGAAGGGGATTATGCCTGAGGAGGACATCACGCTCTTATCAATTCTGACCGGCCCGTCGTGAAAAACGGCGGTTGGTGGCGCACACATGGCCTCTTTTGAAAGGATGGGAAGATGAAGGTGCGAAAGATGACGATCATTGTGTCCCTGTTGCTCCTGGTGCCGTGGGGGGTGTTACAGGCGGCGAGCATCTCCTGGAAGTCCGGTACGACGCCGCCCGCCGACTGGAGCATCGACCCGGCGAAGCCGTCCCCCTCGGATGTCATCACGTTCTCAGGCCCGACGCCAGTCTACTCCAATGCGTGCGTGGGCGAGACCAACCTGGGCGGCACGCCTCAACTCTCGATCGACCCGGTGTCGAAGGTCATCCTCCTGTGGTTCAAGGGCCCCGCGCCGACGGTCTGCACGCTGATCTACATGCCGGTCTGTGGGCTGGAAGGCGACTTTGGCCCGTTGGCGGCGGGAGACTGGACCTTCACGACTCTGCACAAGGACATTGCCTTCGAGATCAACTTTACCGTGGGGGCGAAAGGCGCGTATCGCGTCGATGCCGACGCGCCGGGTCCGGCCCACAACGGCGCGACTTGGCAAACGGCCTTCTTGACCCTTCAGGACGCTCTGGCCGTCGCCGGCAACGGCGATGAGGTTCTCGTGGCGGAAGGGCGGTACAAGCCCGACCAGGGCGCCGGCGTTGTTGCGGGTGACCGCGAGGCCAGCTTCGTGCTCCCGGACGGTGTCATCGTTCGGGGCGGTTTTGCCGGCTACGGCAAGCCCAATCCGGACGCGCGGGACGTCGCCCTCTACGAGACGGTCCTGAGCGGCGACCTGCAGGGCAACGACCTCTGGGGCATTCTAAACCTGGACGACAACAGCTACCATGTCGTGACCGGGCCGGCGGGCTCACCGCCCGCCCTGCTGGACGGATTCACCGTCAGGTCGGGCCACGGCGACGGTCCCTATCCGCACGACAGCGGCGGCGGGCTCTACAATCCCGGCGGCGGACTGAACATCGTGAACTCCACTCTCAGCGCCAACAGCGCGGTCTGGGGTGGGGCGATCACGAATCTCGGCGGGGCGCTCACGCTCGTCAATACCCAGTTGGTCGGTAACCGGGCCCTGATGCTGGGCGGTGCACTTCACAATTATGGCGGTGATGCAACTCTGCACAACGGTCGAATCGTGGGCAACACGGCCGGCTATGCCGATACCGCGGGCGGCGCCGCCATCTACAACCTCGATGGGACCCTCAAGGTGCTCGACTCCACCGTGGCGGACAACCAGGTCTCGGCCGACAAGGCGATTTCGAGCTTCAGTTGGAGCCCGCCGAGCGGCACGCAGATCGAGGTGGCCAACAGCATCCTGTATAACGGCGGGAACGAAATCTGGAGCAATAACCCGGGAGCGGTCAAGGTCACGTACAGTGACGTGAAAGGCGGCTGGACCGGCACCGGCAACATCAGCGCGGACCCGCAGTTCATCAAGCCCGGTGTCCACAGCATCGAGGGCGAATGGATCGACGGGGACTATCGGCTCAACGGCACCTCGCCGGCCATCGACGCCGGCAGCAACGCCGCACTCCCGGCCGACCTCCTGGACCTCGACGGCGATGATAACACCGTCGAGCAGATACCGTGGGACCTGGATAACGAGCCGCGCATAGAAGGGACGCGCGTGGACATGGGCGCCTACGAGCAGCTTGCCAAAAAGCCCGGCCCCGGTCCCGGGCTGGTCATCTGCCTCGGCGGAAGCTGTATCGCTCTGAGCCCCGATCCCAACGCGCCCCCCTCTTCCTACACGTACATTGGCCATACGACGCTCCATCTGGAGATGAACTTCAAGGCCCAGCTCAGCGCGGTGGTCACGGCGACCTCGGCCGCCGGCGGAACGTGGACGGGATGGCTCGTCCCAAGTATTGTCGGTCCCGGCAACGTCACCACGGTGCTTTGGGTCAAGGGCGAAAACCTGGACATCGGTGCGCTGCCCGGCGGCGCCACGGACGTCCAGGTGGCCGAAGTGACGTTGTACTTTGTTCCGGCTCCCTGACGTTGGTTGTTTGATCGGTAAGGTTGCATGGACAAGCAGGGCCCGGCCCCGTCCGCCAGGGCGTCAGCCGGGCCTTCTTGTTTGTCGGCGAGTCATAGTGGAGTGCGCGTTGGCACCGCAGCTTGTCACGCGTCCCAATTCAATCTCTCGCGGTTGTTCCAGTGGAATCGCCCAAGCAGATGGGCCAGGATCAATAACTGGTAGAAAGCCAGAAATAACAGGACATAAGCCAGGATCCACACCTTGAACAAGAAATAGCCGGCCACCGGAAGCAGCAGGCACAGGACGTAGCAAAACGGCACCAGGGCGCAGTACCGCAGGAGCGTGCTGAGTATCGACCCGGCCAGCAGCAGCGGATTCAGGCCGCGCAGGCCCTCGAACATGACGACCGCCAGCAGGGCCATCGGGAAGAAGAAGCCGCCCGTGCCGTAGAGGGTCCAGAACAGCCGGTCGAGACTGCGGGTCTGATGCAAATAGATCAGGGCCGGCGCCAGGCAGGCCGCGGCAGCGACAATCACGCGCAGCGACTGGCCGAAAAGCTCGCCCAGCCCTGGTGTCGTGGCCGTCGTGTCGGCCGCCCGTATGCCGCCTGCGGCGCTGTCCCGGATGCACTCGCAGACGTACCAGTTCATGTACAGCAACGACAGCACGAGCGAGAAATAGTGGAAGACAATGAACATGACCCAGAAGACCAGCATCGGGGGGAAGGCGGCGCTGAGGTACATGCAGAAGCGCAGGATGACCCGCACGAGGAAGGGCAGGCCCGCGCAGAGAACGAGGATCGTCAATCCCGCCCGGTTGAAGGGATACAGGAAGATATCGATGGGCCAGGGCAGCTTCCTCCGGGGTGGCTCGTCGTCCTGTTTGAACAGCCGGCCGCCTTGGAGCGCCTGCAGCGCCTGATAGGCCGTCTCGGCATCGGATTGTGCCGCCACGGCGGGTGCAGCCGCTTCGATCCGGGGGGTGTCGAGCAACAGCACGTCGTGAAACGGCGACTTGTGTCCGGGTTGGGCAGGTGCGGCGTCCTCGACCGGCCGATCGGGGATTACCACAACCTTTCCGCATTTCGGGCATCTGCCCCTTTTTCCGGCGCGCGTCGGAGCGGCGTTTAAGCGCCGGCCGCAATTTTCACAACGGAATCTCACGAACATCCGTACCAGAACAATCCCACTTGTTCGTCACCCGCCCGCGAACCCGCAAGTCCCTTCTCCTCGATTCTATCGCCCTGCCACGGAATAAGCAAGAGAGTCGCGGATCCTGGCCTGGCTCGGCTTGTCCAAGCCGTGGTGGCAGTCGCCCGACGTGCAAAGAGTGGCAGCATGACCGTGAACACGCAGATTGTGGGGGCGACGGGGCCCGTCGGCAGCGCCAAAGCGCAGGCGGCCTGGGGGTAGTCACGTTCTGCAAATATTCCGAGAATATCCTTGAAATTGTTCCGGAATGTGGTATGCTATTTCAAGCTCGGACGCCGCGCTGAGGCTTTGGGTGCAACGAGAGAGAAGGGGATCTCTCTCGCCGGTCCGCGCGATGGGAGGTTCGGGGAGTGGCCCGGATGGGCCGAAAACCATGCACTGTGAGGAGGTACGAAGATGAAAAGGCACACCGTTGTTCACAGAATCGGTTTGGGAATCCTGCTTTTGTGCTGTCTGGGCGGGATCAATTATTCACATGGGTTGGCAGTTGCGGCGGAACCGGGCGCGGCACGTCCGACCTACCCCGCAGGTTTTGCCCCGGGCGTCCGGGTGACGCTGCTTGAGGACGCTCCGGCGGCGGGAGCCGGGCTCAAGGCGGGCATGTCGGGCACAATCGTGTGCTGCGACATGGCGGACTGTACCGGATCGCTTGTGGTTTGTTGGGACCTGTACAGCGGTGGGTCTGAGGACCCGCGGTGTGCCACGGACCTGATTGGGTCGTATCCCCCCGGTTCGACAGCGTCGGTGAATCCCGCCGAGGTGAAACTGGGACTGCCGTTTGACGAGACCGGCATCCTGCACGAAGATCCCGAAGGCTGCCTCTATCTGGCGACGGATGATGGCGGCCTCTTCTACCTTGTCGTGGGACCGGAGTTCAGAGAACAGTGGTGGATGGTAAAGCAAGGCAACGGCGTGCGCGTCCGCGGCCTGCTCAACAGGAGCCCGGTCGATCCGAAATCCGGCCGGCTGTGTTCCCAGCGGGATGGAGATATCTACCATCCCATCATGTCATTGACAACCTGGATGGGGACATCGTGTTGCGACCGCTGGACGTGCGGCTTCAGCTATGGGGATCGCGTGGTGCTGATCAGCGCGGATAATCCCAACGGCGCGACGGATCTGCCGCGCGGGGCCACCGGGACGATCATTTGCTGTCGATCGAACGAGGAGCAATCGATCCTCGTCAGTTGGGACCTCTGGGCCAACGGCGGCGACGACGACGCCTACACGGAATGTACCGAGCGCCTGAGCGGGATTTTCCCGCCCGGTTCCACGTGGTGGGTCTCCGTCAAGGATGTCGCCAAGGTATTTGCGAGTGCGTGCGGCACCCTGCAGCAGATGACCCTGTGCGTGGGAAAGGAGTGCCTGGACCCCAGCGCCGTCGGCCTGTTTGCCGGCAGGATGGAGGTTTACTATCTGCCCGACGTTGATTTGGGCCAGCCGCTGCCGATGGGGCGGTTCCGCGCCTCGGGGCTTCTGACTCCCTACGGCACACTCCTGAACGGCGAGGTCATTGCCTCCGACGGCGTCATTCGCCAGGACCTGACCGGGATGCTCCTCCACTCGATCCTTATTCCTTGTCCTGAGCCTAGTTGTTGTGAGCCGCCCTATCAGCCGGGCGATCGCGTTGAGCTGCTGGTCAGTGAGCCCGGTGGTGCGACGGGTCTGATCGTGGGCGCCGCCGGCAGCGTGGTATGCTGCGATCCGCTCGACCCCGTCACGCCTATTTTCGTCAGTTGGGATGATTGGGCCGGCGGCGACGACAACGATGAGGCATGTGGTTTCCGGCCGCCGTGGTATCCGGATAAGTCCGGCTGGTGGATGGCGTGCTCGGAGCTCAGGCGGCTGGTGCTTGCCGACCTGCACGACGTGGCGGGAGGTTTCCACGGCCTGCTGCCCTCAACCCTGGTCGCGGGCCAGGAAGGACAAATCCTCAAGGTCAGCGGCGAGATTGGCAATCGGGGCGGCGTTACCTCGGATTCGTTCCTCGTGGCCATCTATGTATCGACGGATGCGAAGATTACCACGACGGACTATCTCCTCAGCCAGGCGGGAATGCGGATCGATGCGGGCGGCTCCGCCACGCTGTCCTGGATGGGCAACTTTCCAACCGACATCGCCGCCGGTACCTACTACGTGGGGTGGCTGATTGACCCGGACAACCGGGTCGCAGAAGAGAACGAGCTGAACAACACAGGGCCCATTGAGGCGCTACAGCTGACCGTCATGAGCAAATGACGGTCGAGCCGGCCGGGAACGCCTGGGCCATCGACTCCGGCGCGCGTCATTCATGCCGTCGTGCAGTCCATGGCGCGGCGTTCCTGAGCCGGTCAAAGGCCGGAGACCCGGAATGGTCACAAAGCGTTCCGGTGCGCAAACGCGGGTCTGCTTCTACCACCTGAACCCGATACCGACCGCGTAGATCCACCGGCCATCGTCATACACGTCGTTGCCACCGCCGTTCTTAGAGAACCATTCAATTCCGATCACGCCGATGATGTAGGTGGCGTCGTTGACGAAATACTTCGCGCCGAATTCAGGGCCGAATACCCATGAGTCCGCGACGTTATCGCCGTAGATATAGCCGAGAGTGAAACCGACAAACGGCCAGACGTTGCCCATATCGAAGTGGTAGTCCCCGGCTGCGCGCGTAGTAGCGGCCCAGGAGCTGCCCCCGGTCTTGGCATTGACGAAGCTGAAATCCTGACGAAGCGCTCCTTCGAAGTTGTCCGTGAAGAGGTAGCCCAGGCTGGCCGCTACGGACAGCGAGGTGGTGTCGAAATCATCGCTGCTGACGCCAAAGGCGTTGAGGAGGAGGTCCCTGTCGCCCTGGGAAAATCCCTGCGCGAACGCGGCCGCGGGAAAGACCAGGCAAAAGACACTGACTGCTGTGATAGTTTTCGTCAACATAACATTCTCCCTAATTACTGTGAACCACGAACACCTCATGTATCGCGCGACCGTGGCGTACGACCACTGTCACGAATGGCCGCCGTCCCCTGCCGGCGGTCTACTCCGACGACTCTCACTTGCCCTGTGGCAGGTTGTCGCGCGGCCCCGTAAAGACCTTCCTGGCCGCCGGTTACGTTTGTGCCATGTCGTCTCTCTCACGGATTTTTCAGACAACATAGCACCTGGTTGTGCGAGCGGATCATAGGCTAAAGACGAGTTCTCGGTAGGGAAAATGCTTAATGTGCGATCCGTGGCTCGTTGTTAGGATTCGGCTCAGATGGGAACGGGTGGCCTGGCGCGTCACCGAGGCCGACACCCGAGGCGAGCAGGTGTTCCTGAGCAATTGCAACGGATGTCATCCGGGCGGCGGGGCGGGTATCGGGCCGGCCCGGAACAACAGGCCCATCCCGGAGAGCCTGGTCCGCTCCCAGGTGCGCAACGGCCGCGGCATCATGCCCGCCTTCCCCGGGACCGCATCACGGATGAACAGCTCGATGAACTCGTCACGCACGTCACGGCCCTGCGCAAGTCGGACAAGGGGCAATAGAACGGGCCACCTGCACACGTGATGTGCACGCTCGCAAGCCCGACAAGCCACTTCTCAGCCGAGGCCGGCCCACCTATAATCGCAGCCGCTGTGGTAAACCAACGATCAGGTTGACCCGGGTTGAAAGCGGGCAAGGGCTCCTGGATGACGGGAGACATCGGCGTCATATCGGACACGCACGGCCTGCTGCGGGAGCAGGTCAAAGACCGGCTCGGGGCCTGCGCGATGATTATTCATGCCGGGGACATCGGCGGCCCGTCCGTCCTCACGGAACTGAGGAAAATCGCCGAGGTCGTCGCGGTGCGGGGCAATGTGGACCATGGGCGGTGGGCGAAGGAACTGAACCTGACCGAGTACCTGGAGATCGACGGCGCGAGCATCTGCGTCGTTCACGACATCGGCACGCTCGACCTCGACCCGGTGGCCGCCGGGGTCGACGTCGTCATTTACGGGCACTCCCATAAGCCTGTCATCGAACACAAGGACGGCATTCTCTATCTCAATCCGGGCAGCGCCGGCCCCGGGAGATTTCACCTGCCCGTCAGCATGGCCCTGCTCCACGTTGGGGCCGGCGGCATCGTCCCGGCGCTGATTCAGTTGTAGTCCCGCGGATTCGCGTTGTCCGCATTCGTTTTCGTGCCTTCAATTTGCAGTGTTTCCAACGCCTGCCGAATGAACTGTTTCACGTATGGACACGGGTCGTCCACCGCTTGGCTCAGAATCGCGCGTCTGCTTGGCGCTCATGTTCGCAGAATCCTTGTCCCAGCTGGCGAATCCATCGAAGGCATGCGCTTCCTTCCCGGCCCGGCGCTTCGTCCGGGCGATGGTTGCTCCCACACGGCGCTTGGTATGGTCGAGGCACCTGCGCCAATCGAACACCTCTTGACCGGAAGGGGTCGCCAGCATGTGGTAACGCGGCACGACCGCGACGGCATATCCCTCTTCGCGGCGCAGCAGGAACGGACCGGCAAACGACGGTCGATCACCCGGGTCCAGACCCCTTTCCGCGATTTCTCTGCTTGAGGCGAATTATAGTCGCGGGGCCGGTCCCGGGCAAGTTTTGTGTTTGCGCCGGCCCGGCCGTTTGTTACGATGGTGAACGTTACGCAGAGGCCGGGCAGTGGTGCATGCAGGCAACTGCCATGGCCGCCCGACGGGATTGCCGATAATTCACGAAAAAGGGGAAAACGCCATGAAAAAGTTGATGAGTCTGCTGGCGCTGGCCTCAGTGGTGCTGGGTTGCGCGAGTGTCAAGGACCGCAGGATGACGCGGACACAGATCGACAGGAGAGTCCGGCGGCTGGTGGCGCAGATGACGCCGGAAGAGAAGGTCGGGCAGATGACGCAGCTTACGCTCGAATCGTTCGCCAAATCGGGCCAGGAGGGATATCTCATTCTGGATGAGCAAAAGCTGCGGGAGGGGATTCTCAAGCACCACATCGGCTCGATCCTCAACTGCGGCGGCCAGGCCCGCACCGTGCAGAACTGGCACGAGATCATCACGAAGATACAGGACGTCGCGACCAAAGAGACCCGGCTCCGCATCCCCGTCATCTACGGCATCGACTCCATTCACGGTGCCAACTACGTGCTCGGCGCGACGATCTTCCCGCAGAACATCGCGATGGCCGCAACCGGTAACGTCAGGCTCATGGAGCAGGTGGGCGAGATCGCGGCGCTCGAGACGCGGGCGGCGGGCATCCCGTGGAATTTCAACCCCGTTCTCGGTCTCGCCCGGCAGCCGCGCTGGCCGCGCGTCTTCGAGACCTTCGGCGAAGACCCGTACCTCGCCTCGACCATGGGGGCGGCGTACATCCGGGGCCAGCAGGGCGATGACCTCGCCAATCCCGTCAAGGTCGCGACCTGCATGAAGCATTATCTCGGGTACAGCTTCCCGCATTCCGGCAACGACCGCACGCCCGCCTACATTCCCGAGCGACAGTTGCGCGAGTGGTTCCTCAAGCCGTTCGCGGCGGCGGTCCAGGCGGGCACCGTCACCTGCATGGCCAACTCCTCCGAGATCAACGGCATTCCGGTCCATGCCAGCAGGTACTACCTCACCGACCTGCTGCGCGACGAGCTGGGCTTCGACGGCTTCGTCGTCAGCGACTGGGCCGATATCGAGAACCTTTACACACGCGAAATGGTGGCCAGGGACCGGCGCGAGGCCGTCAAGACGGCCGTGCTGGCCGGCATCGACATGAGCATGGTGCCGTCCGATTACAGCTTCTATGACACGCTGTTGCAGCTCGTCCAGGCGGGCGAGGTGCCGATGAAGCGGATCGACGAGGCCGTGACCGATATCCTGCGCGTCAAGTACATGCTCGGCCTGTTCGACAACCCGTACCCCAGGAAGAACCTGGCGTACAGTCTCGGGTCCGAAGGCTCGCGACAGGTGAACCTGCAGGCGGCCCGAGAGGCCATGACGCTACTGAAGAACGACGGCGACCTGCTGCCACTGGCCAAGAGCCGCAAGGCGTCCCCAACGTCCGATGGCGCGGCGGCGGTCCTCAAGGTCCTGGTGACCGGTCCGTGCGCGAGCAAGCTCTCGGTCCTCAACGGCGGCTGGACCCTCACCTGGCAGGGCGACAAAGAAGAGCTCTATCCGCAGGACAGGCACACGATCCTCGAGGCCATCCGGGAGAAGCTCGGGCGGGATAACGTATCATACATCGAGACTGCCTTCGACCAGGAGACCGGCATCCGCGAGGCGGTCGCGGCGGCGGAAAACGTGGATGCAATCGTTGCCTGCATCGGCGAGCCGCCCTATTGCGAGACGCCCGGCAATATCGAGGACCTGACCATGAGCACGCCGCAGTTGCGGCTGGTCCGCGAACTGGGCAAGACGGGCAAGCCCGTCGTTATGGTGCTGGTGGAAGGCCGGCCGCGCGTGGTCCGCGCGGTCGTGGAAGACGCCAATGCCATTCTGATGGCCTATCTGCCCGGCATGGAAGGCGGCCAGGCGGTCGCCGATGTCCTCTTCGGCGACGTCGACCCGAGCGGGAAACTCCCCTTCACCTATCCCAAGTACGCGGGCGGCTTCACCTGGTACGACCACAAGCCCAGCGAGGAGAAGGGCGGCAACAAGTTCGACCCGCAGTGGGAGTTCGGGCACGGGCTGTCCTATGCGCGACTCGTCTATCACGGGCTGCGC
>CAYFUB010000176.1:0-22226 GCA_964346195.1 uncultured Pirellulales bacterium | reverse complement strand
CGCCGCGGATCGCTCTGCTCGAATTCCCGCACGCTCTTCTCTATGAACGGACCGCGAAGGCACAACTTCTGCGCGCCTCCCTCGAAAAGAGAAACGTGCTGTTTCTCCTGCAAGAGCGTATAGTGCCGGACGGCGAGCTTGCCATTCTCGTAGCCCTCGACGAAACAGCCGTACGTCGTGGAACGATAGTTCTTCGACTCTTTTTCGGTGGCGAACTCGAAGCCGTCCGGCCGCGGGCCGGTGGTCTCGACCTCGCGGCTGCGATAGACGCAGGTATCGAAGCCGTTGACTTTTTCCAGCACGGCCGCCCAGACGGTGCCGGAAGTCCCCCTCAAGAAACAATATCCAATCAGAACGGCGCCAATCACCACGGCCGCCGCCATCGAGAATCTGGTTATGGTAGTCTTCATAGTCTTCCTCCCGGGGAATTCAACTGGTTGCGTTCCGTCCAGAAGCTGCCGGAACCGGGCCATCTCGGCCTCGGGCGCCCCCGACGGATCGATGCCGTCGGCGCGCAGCAGCCGGTCTCTGAAAGTCTCACGATTATCCATGATTCTTCTCCAATTCCTGACGTAGCGACCGCTTGGCATAGTGAATCCGGGACTTGACCGTGCCGGCGCGAATGTCCAGAATCCCGGCAATCTCTTTGTGCGAGAGCTCCTCAAGAAAACACAGCGTCAGAATCTCGCGGTGTTGGGGCTTGAGCTTATCCAGAGCGGCATGGATGCGAGCCGCTTCTTCAGCGCGGAACGCCGGCTCGTGGTTGTCCGTGACGAGTTTTAGGTCCTCGTCGTACAGTTCCACGAACGGGTTCTTCATTTTCGCTCTGGCGTAGACCTCGTTGCGGGCAATGCTGTACAGCCAGGCAATGAAGGCCTTGCGATCCTTCAGCGCGCCAATCCCGCGGACGACCTTGACCCACACGTCCTGGAGCGTATCCTCAGTACGGTCGCCGCCGGCATCCAGACGGCGGATGTAGTAGCGAAGTCTCGGCTGGAACCGCCGGAACAGCTCCTCGAACGCCGTCTGCTCGCCGCGCTGGCACCGACGAACCAAAACCTGCAACTGGTCGTTTGAACCCATCCAACGCCCTTTACCTGGACAAGATCTTGTCTTCTACCTGTTAGGATGCGATTCGGGCAGACAGGTTCAAGGAAAATTCCGATTTGGGATGATGACAGAACACAACCGCAAGCCGATTGGGCCGGCCACCGGTCGGCATATGTCGCTCATATCCTCCGTCGGCGGCAGCCGGCCCGCTCAGTCGTTTTGATCAGCAGGGGCGAATCATCATTCGCCCCTGCATCGCTACTGCGCCAGATGGCCTGGCACAATGCCGAGTCCTGGCTGTAAGAAGGTCCGGTCGGGGCGAATGATGATTGGGGACCCCAAACGCGATACCCGCGGCGCGGGCGCCGCTGCGCGCCGGGACGTTTGGGAATTCTTCGACCCTACCATTCTTCCTCTTCCTCCTCTTCGATGTATCCTCCGCTCGCCCGGATATCCTCGATGAGTCTCTCATCGAAACCAGGCAAGCCATCAAGCTCATCCCAACTGTAAAAGGGACGCTGCTCAATGAGCGTTTCCGCTCGCTCCTCGCCGATCATGGGCAGGGCGGCCAACTCGTCCTTGGTCGCCGTATTGATATTGATCGTCTTCACAGCCATAAGAATACCTCCTGAAATCATGCGAATCGTGCTCTATTTTTTTGCATACGATGCTCGGCGCCGGCCTTTGATGAGCATGTCGCCTAAAGAGGGTGGGCAAAAAGCCTTACCGCCCGACACACGGCAAGATGGAAACGCGATACGCATGATTTTGTACGGGCCGAAAGCGATGATTCAGCGCTTTTTATGATTGGTCGGAGACCGGATTGCGGCTACAGTATCGTATTCGAGAATCCACGAAAGGAGTGATAACCATGAATCACCTGACCAACTGGACCTGCGGGATCGTACCGGTGATTGCATTGGCCTGCCTGTTGCCCATCAGGACCTGGGCCGATGAGGGAATGTGGCTCTTCAACGATCCGCCCAAAGAGCTGCTCCAGGAGAAGTACAACTTCGCGCCGGGCGACGACTGGTATCTGCACCTGCAGCGGTCCAGCGTCCGGTTCAACAGCGGCGGCTCGGGCTCGTTCGTCTCCGCCGACGGGCTGGTGCTGACGAACCACCACGTCGGCGCCGACTGCCTCTACAAGCTCAGCACGAAGGAGCGTGATCTGGTCGCCGAGGGCTTCCACGCCCGGACGCTGGAGGAGGAGATTCGCTGCGTGGACCTGGAGCTGAACGTGCTGCAAAGCATCGAGGACGTGACGGAACGAATCAACGCGGCGGTCAAGCCCGAGATGGGTCCGGCCGAGGCGTTCCAGGCCCGCCGGGCCGCCATGAATACGGTCGAGAAGGAGTCGCTCGACCAGACCGGACTCCGCAGCGACGTCATCACCCTGTACCACGGCGGGCTGTACCACCTCTACCGCTTCAAGAAGTACACCGACGTCCGGATCGTCTTCGCCCCGGAGAAGTCGATCGCCTTCTTCGGCGGCGACCCGGACAACTTCGAGTATCCCCGCTACGACCTAGACATTTGTCTGTTTCGCGTCTACGAGAACGACAAGCCGGCCCAAATCGAGCACTATCTGAAATGGAGCCCGAAAGGTGCGGGCGACGGGGAGTTGGTGTTCGTCTCGGGCCATCCCGGCCGGACCAACCGGCTCAACACCATTGCCCACATCGAGTTCTTCCGCGACAAGGTCTTCCCGAACGCGCTGCGCAAGCTGTTCCGCTGGGAGGTGATGTTGTCCACCTACAGCAACGAGAGCGGGGAGAACGCCCGCCGCGCCCTGGACGACCTGTTCGGCGTTCAAAACAGCCGCAAGGCCCGGCTGGGCATGCTCGCCGGACTCCAGGACCCCGCTATCATGAGTCGCAAGCAAGCGGAAGAACAACAGTTCCGCCGGGCCGGCCAGGAGAAGGCATCTCGTGTCGAGGGCGTCTCGCCCTCGAATCGCGGACAAGATGCCTCCGACACGGCGTCGTCGCTCAAGACACCCATCGGCGACCCCTGGGCCGAGGTTGCCGCCGCCCTGAAGGTCTGGGACGGCATCTATTACGACTGGGACCTCCTGGAGAACGGCTCCGCCTTTCACAGCAGATTGTTCGGTATCGCCCGGACCCTCGTGCGCCTGGTGGATGAATCGGCCAAGCCCAACGCCGAGCGGCTCCGCGAATATCGCGAGTCGAACCTCGAATCGCTCAAGTTCCGTCTCTTTTCCGAGGCCCCGATCTATGACGACCTTGAGACGGTGAAGCTCGCCGATTCACTGAGTATGCTGGCGGAAATGAAGGGGATGGACGACCCGCTGGTCCGGCAGGTGCTGGCCGGCCAATCACCGCAGGAGCGAGCTGCCCAGTTGATCGACGGCACGACGCTCAAGAGCGTCGAGCTGCGCAAGAAGCTGGCCGAGACAACTCCCGATGAAACCCACAAATCGGACGACCCGATGATCCAGTTGGCGCTGCTCGTGGACGCCCCCGCGCGGAGCCTGCGCAAGACGTACGAGGAACAGATCGAGGAGCCGATGCGCCAGGCCTACGCCAAACTGGCCGAGGCAAGATTCGCGATCTACGGGACGGATGTTTACCCCGACGCCACTTTCACGCTGCGCCTGGCCTTCGGCCAGGTCAAGGGCTACACCGACCAGGGCAGGCAGATTCCGCCCTGGACGACCGTGGCCGGCCTCTACCGTCGCGCCGACGAATGGAACAACCAGCCTCCGTTCGACCTGCCGCCGCGTTGGATCGAGCGCAAGGACCGGCTCGACCCGGCCACCCCCTTCAATTTCGTCTCCACCGCCGACATCATCGGCGGCAACTCCGGCAGTCCGGTGGTGAACCGCAACGGTGAAGTGGTCGGGCTCATCTTCGACGGCAACATCCACTCGCTGGTCCTCGACTTCATTTACACCGAGGAACAGGCCCGCGCCGTCTCCGTCCACTCTGCGGTCATCATCGAGGCCCTGCGCAAAGTCTACGGCGCCGACCGCCTCCTCAAAGAACTGGTGCCGTAGCACGGGCATCTTGCCCGTGAGTCTCACGGGCGTCTGGGCCCCCAAACGCAATATGTCACGTTTGGGGAACCCCTCTCGCCCGTGGAAGATCGACTGTCGACAGGGCCAGAGCCTGCCCTGAGCGAAGTCGAATGGGATGGCCCTGCGACTCATGGGCAGGATGCCCATGCTACTGAAGACGCAGTTCTCATACACCCTCTTGGAGCCTGTCCCGACGGACTTGTTGCTCGACAGGGTGGCAATAGTCAGTCGCGCTGCGAGAGTGCGACCGATGGCGGCCGGCGCTTGCCGAAGACGTCGCGGAGGGCGTTGTGCAGGCTCATCGTGTAGGCCACGGCAATGGAGAATGTGACCGACCAGTGCAGCTCGAAGTAGCACTGGCAGACCAGCAGCAGGACCGTGGCCGAGATCACGGTGACGATGACCTGGGCGAAGGTCACCCTCCTGTCGATGATGCAGTCGGTGTCGACGACGCCGAAGCGAAACAGCAGCAGCAGGAGGCCGCCGTTGAGGATATTCCACGCGGGAAAGACCAGCAGCCAGCCTTTGGCGCTCTGCTGCATGATCCAGCCTGAGTAGACACCCGTGCCGGCCGTGACCAGCACGGCGAAGATCAGCATCGCGAATCGCTCGAAATCGGATTTGTCCCTCCTCCAGAAGACATTGATGAGGGAGACGCCCATCCCAACCAGGGCCACGGCCAGCAGGGCCGTGAGATCGCCGGGGAAATCCCAGGAGAAGGCTTTGACAAGGTCGCGGCGCAGGTCGGCGTTGACCAACCACAGGAGCACGAACGTCAGGCCCAGGGCGAAGAGCGTCAGGTCATCGTACCGCGGCAGCAAAGGCGAGAGCAGCTTCTTGACGGCCCGCGTCCGTCGCTCCTGCTTTGTCAGGGTGGGGACGAGTAATCCGTCGACAATCTCCTCATCGTTTCGGTCCGCCCAATGGCCGGCGTCTTTCTGCGCGTCTTCGCCCTTCTCGCGCCGAGCGGATTCCAGGGCGGCGCCGGGTTTCTTCTTGCGCACCACGATGGAGTGCCCGCAGGTGGGGCACAGGATTCTCTTACGGGCCAGCTTCTCTCCGGCCCGGACGGGCTGTCCGCAATAGATGCACGAAAACTCGATCATAACGCGAACCGCAGGGACGAATTCGCTCCTTAATCCGGCATCGAACCAGCATACCGCGTCCGCGCCGGTTTGCCAAACGGAAAGAGCCGATCAGCGTGTGTAGCTGAGCTTCGTGGTATGGCTCGAAATGCATGAGAGCTGGTAATTCTCCCGGGCTCTGTCATCCTCAGCGTAGCGACGGATCTGGGCACAGCGTGGGAGGCTTCGTTCACAGGCGGTACAGACCTCTCACAATCGGGCCAGGTGCTTCACGCCGTTCAGCATGACAAATACCGCCTCTTGTGCCACAAAGCTTGGCCGTACACAAGGTCAGCAAAGCCGGGCTAACAGGTCGTTGAGCGGGACCGTCGCGAAGCCGGTGGCCGCGTCGCTGATACCGTAGGGGAGGACGAGAAGCCCGTTGTGGACCAGGCCGCCGCAGGAGTAGACCACGTTGGGCACGTAGCCACGGCGTTCGTCCGGCGCGGGTGCCAGCAGCGGTTCCTCGAGCCGGCCGATTAGCTTCGTCGGGTCTTCGAGGTCCAGCAGTGCGGCGCCGATGCAGTAGCGACGCATCGGGCCGACGCCGTGCGTCAGGAGCAGCCAGCCCGCCTCGGTCTCGATGGGCGAGCCGCAGTTGCCGATCTGGACGAACTCCCAGGTGAATCTGGGCTCCTGGACCAGGACCGCCTCGTCCCAGACGCGAACGTTGTCGGATTTCAGGACGTACAGGTTCTCGCCGTCAATGCGGCCGCTCATCAGGTAACGGCCTCGGACTTTACGGGGGAACAGGGCCAGGCCCTTGTTCGTGACGCAACGGCCCTGCAGGCTGCGGATGTACGCGAGGTTCGGCGTCGGCATATCGACAAGCTGGGTGCGGGTCTGCCGGCCGTTGAAGGCCGTGTACGTGCCGTAGTAGCGCAGCGAGCCGTCGTCATCCGTGAAACGCACGAGCCGCATGTCCTCCATGCCCTGGGACTCGGCCTCGCACATGGGAAACAGGATGACCTGACTGATGGGTGCGTCCTGCGGCGATATCTCCACCTCGTAGTCACAGCAGCCGAGCCATTCGATCCTGCGGGCCTCGTCGCCGGAGAGCAGGAGTTCATCGGGGCCCGCTTGGATTTGATAGAGGGCGCCACGCAGGTCCAGCAGAGTGAAGGGATCGCTCAGCCGCACGTCCGGCTGTTTTCGGTTGGATATTTGATGTGCCGTATTGCTTTTTTGCCTGGCAGGCAGGAAAATGGCACCGCTATGTGTTACTGCGTCTTACTATCGACGACGGCTGACAAGGACCTCTCCGCGGATAGTGTCCCTCCCTATGTCGTTTTCCAGAGGGACCTGAGCCATTGCGAATCCGGCGCCGCGGAGGTGCTGCGGTATCCACGCAAGTGGTTCGTGGGGGTCAAGTCGGCCTGTAGCTGCACGTTTCGTCACCTGTCTGCCGTCCACCTCGGCTTCGCCGCGCCCGAGGACTGGTATCCCGAAGAGCCGGAGGAAATCGAGGCCACGAAGCAGTTCTACGACGTCGTCGTGAAACTGCTGTCGGCCGGCAAGAAGGTCGACTGTGTCTCTCGGTGGGTGGGCTCCCCCAAAGACGCCGTCAAGCACCTCGACGTCGACCTCGCCACGGTCTCGCGGGCGGCCTTTCGATTCTTCGAGAACCACCATTTCATCTTCTCGCACTCCGGGAAACGCCCGTGATGGCGCGCCCTCCGTAAATCCCCCTACCCCACGTTCCGATTCCGGATCATCATTTCTTAGGACTATTACGCAAGACGATTACGGCAAAAGCCGGGCGGCAAGGTTGCACCAAGGGCGTAGGTGCATTTATGGAAACATCCCAGAAAACAACCGGGCTTCGCAGCGAGGCGGCGGGCTTCGACGCGGCGCGTGGGGCAAATCAGAATCATCATTCGGGGCGCTCAAACGCAGCACCCTCGGCGCGGAGCGCCGCTGCGCGTCGGGGCGTTTGGGAGCCCTCGCTCCCTGCTTATGCCCAGAGGAGTTTTAGCGATGAAAAACAACATCCTCCACAAACGGCCATTGTCCGGCCTGCTTTTGTTGGCGCTCGTAGCGGCCGGATGCCAGGTACTGCCGGACAACGCCATGTCGGGCCCGGCAAGTGAGATCGTCTATGATGGGTTCAACGGTCCCCCTCGGATTCGCTATGGGGCCTATCCGGCCGCGATCGTGGGCACGCCGTTCCTCGGCCGGAAGCTGGGAACGCACGGCTACTATTGGCACCCCTTCGAAAAGAACGGGATTGTGTATACCTGCAAGGCGGGTCATGTCGATATCATTCATCTGCGGATCGCCGCAGACTGGACCGCCCACCTGACTGCCAGGACCTACCGGCATCTGATGAAGAACGACTCTGAATTCTCCTACAAACTCGCGGTGGATCGCTCCCGAGAGTACCTTCGGATTCATTACCCCGAGAACTGGAACGACCTCCCCAAAGAGCGGCGCAGTGAGATCGCTCGAGAGATCGCCTTCGCGCTGGGGCCGTATCTGACCTTTACGATGACCACTTGGCATGAGATCATCACGTGGTACGGCTACAAGTGCATCGGGTTGCCCACCGAGTATCCTTCGGCGTTCAGTTGGGAGGATTCCTTCTCGAATCTGCTCGGCACGATCATCGCCGTACGGGCCCTCCAGGACCCGGAGCACTCCTACAACCAGGCTGTGACCATCGCGCTGGATCAGGAAATGCGGAAACTGGGCATCCAGTCGGCCAAGGTGGCAAAGCGGGCGAGCGAGTCCGTCAAAGGCGACTGGTACACCGGCAATTTCGTGTTCTTTGTGGACATCAAGAAGCGGAACTTCGATATCGGGCTGGACGACGGGTACGTCACGCCGACGCTCGTGCCGGGTGTCTCCGAATGTCCCGATGCCGAGCCGGTGTCGTATCCCGTTCCGAATCTCGATGTCCTGGCAAAGTACGGGTTCAAAGTGACGCTCGAGATCGAGCCGCGCGAATGGGAAAGGGGCAAGATTCTGAGCGTGGTCTACGGAGACAAACCCGCGAAACGGGTCACACCCGAGATCCATTTCGCACGCTACATGGACACCATCCGCCAGGAAGCGGCGGCGAAATACGGCCCCGAGTACGCCCCCGCCGAACCGCAACGGCAACAATACACCTACACGGCGAACTGAGCTGTACGGTACGTGATACGCACCCTACTACACCGACCACACCTCCGGACGCCAGAAGGAGTACTTTTCATTTGCCTTCGCCGGCCTGCCCGGATTACGATAGGTTCATAGTAACGGCCGTAGACCTTTTCTCTCGCGGCAGGGTTCCCAAACGCGATAGACCGCGTCTGGAGTCCACGCGCGCCCTGTAAAACGTAGATGGAGTCCCGACAGCGATGTATCGTAATGCCCTGACGCCATCCGGATCTGCCTGACCCATCCGAGTCGGCAGGAGACCGTTCGGCTATTTGAAGTATGCCACGCATTTGTAAAGGAGCTTGCCAGGCAAACACCGTGGGAGCTGTACACCAGGGAGACCAGCTATGAGGAGGAATTGAGCGAGTTGTCGGCGGGCAATTACTATCTTAGTGACGACGTTGCGGCAACCGCCCAGTGCATTCGAGTGGGCTGGCGCGGCCGAGCATCCGGCCCGGCGATGGTAACCACACTGGCCGTCCATCTGTATAAAGCCCAGGAAGGCCGGCTGCCGGAGTCGCTCAGGCAACTGGTCGATGCCGGCCTGTTGTCCAAGGTCCCGCTGGACCCGTACAGTGGCGCGCCGTTGATCTACAGAGTCGTTGACGGTGATTTCACCTTGTACAGCGTGGGGGAGGATTTCGTCGATGACGCCGGAACTCATTGTGACTGGGACGACGTGTTCGGCGGGGACCACGTTTTCTGGCCGGTGCCCGGAGCGACGGATGTAGAGGAGCAGATATGAGCGATAAACGACGGCTATTGCGGTGGGCCCGTGTCTGGCTGATGCTCTTTGTAATCGGGCTGGTGGCTTCGGGGCTCTCAGCGATTCCACTCAAGGCGGAGGTCGGTTTTCTCCAAAGGTTGCTCGGGGAAGGCTCACGACTTGGAACCTGGTGGCCCGCACTGGCCGCCTGGATCTCCCGCGTCCATCGCGGCGTCACGGGGACGAGTCAGGACTACCCGTTCATTCTCTATGGCACCGATTGGCTGGCCTTCGGCCACATCGTCATCGCTATTGCGTTTCTCGGCCCCCTGCGCGATCCCGTGCGGAACCTCTGGGTAATCAATTTCGGCATGATCGCGTGCGTGCTCGTCATCCCGTGGGCCTTGTTCTTCGGCCCCATCCGCGGCATCCCCTTCTTCTGGCAATTGATCGACTGCTCGTTCGGCGTCGCCGGCATCGTCCCGCTAGATCTCGCCCGGCGGTACGCCCGCAGGATGACCAGGCTCGGATGAACAGGTGTGAACAGATGAATGCGTGTACGTATCTGAGAGCCCAGGCTTCCCTGGCCCGGCTCTCAGCCTTCGGAAGGGCCAGAACGGGGCATTTGTGTATTCTCTCGCTGCCGGTCCGGTCGTAGGATCACCGGTGTGAGCAAGAGCGTCGCGATCGGCGAACTGGCGGAGCAGGAGGGGCATCACCCGGACATCTATCTGACCTACGGCAAGGTCAGGGTCCAACTGTGGACGCACAAGATCGACGGCCTGCACGAGAACGACTTCATCCTGGCGGCCAAGATCGACGCTCTGCAACCGGCCGGGGCAGCGCGCGGATGACAGATATCAGGAACGCAGGGTCTCCGATTCGCGGTGCTGCGCGTCGGCGGAGGCCGCCGGCAGCACGCGGGCCGTGCCGCCCCAGTTCGGTCCTGCGGAACTGTCCGGACCGTCGCCGGGGCAGCCGCATCCCATGCCGATTGCCGCAAAACCCAGTGGAACATGGATGATTTCTGCAATAGACTGGTTCAGCGCGCGACCACACGTGTGTATGACGCTGCCCGGTACAGGTCGGCGGATACGCAGGCCCTCGGCTGCGCGGACATTCGGTCGCGAAGACAGAAAGTGCAAGAACAGGAGACGGAGAACTATGAAATCGAGAGAATTCGTCACGCACAGCGTCGTTGCGGCCGCCGTGCTGCTGTTCGTTGGGGGCTGCACCCTTGACGGCGAGTGGGACTCGCGAGTCAAGTTCGAAAGGAGGGTCGAGCTTCAGCATGGCATGCAGCCGGGAACGACACTGGCCGTCTCGACGCCGAGCGGCTCGATAGATGCGAAGGGCGACGAGACGGATGAGGCGCAGGTGGTCGCCACGATCCAGGCCCGTGCCGCCACCGAGGAAGAGGCCCGGGACTTGGCCGAGCAGGTGGAGATTCGCTTCGAGGAGGCGGCAAACAGACTCGCGGTCAAGGCAGATGTGCCGGTCCTGCACGATAACCGCTCCGTCAGTATCAGCTATCAGATCGCCGTGCCGCGACGGGCAAGCATCGAGTGCGACAGTGCCTCGGGCTCGATCCACGTCGCCGGCCTGGAGGGGAACGTCAAAGCGCATTCGGCCAGCGGGTCGGTCCGTTGTGAGAAGGTCGAAGGCGGCGATGCCTATCTCGATACGGCCAGCGGCGGCGTGCGGCTCTCGGACGCATCGAACCTGGGCGCCTGTGAGTTGCACTCCTCCTCCGGATCGGCGGTGGCAAGCAACGTCGAGGCTGGCTCGATCCGCGCCAGCTCGGCCAGCGGCGGCGTCGTGCTCACCGATGCCCAGGCGAAAACGATAAACCTCCACAGCAGCAGCGGCAGTGTGAAAGCCGAATCCGTCGCCTGCGCGCGGCTCAGCGCCGAATCGGTCAGCGGCAACATCACAGTAACCTTCCTGCCGACGGCACCGAGCGATGTCGTCGCCGACATGAGCTCCGGCTCGGGCAGCGTCCACGTGGTCACACCGAAGGGCTTTGCCGGCCGGCTGGAAATGTCGACGGGCAGCGGCTCCGTCGAGACGGACCTGCCCGTGACCATCAAGGGCAGGATCAGCAAGCGGCAGATCAGCGGCTTTATCAGCGAGGGCACCGGCAGCATCTCCGCCCGGACCACGAGCGGCTCTGTCCGGGTCCGATAGCTCCAGAAAGCGCTGTCCCGGCAGTTCGGTATGAACCACGCCGCCGGGACAGCGAAACTCAGCCGCGCCGTGCAAGACTCCGTGCGCCCGCCAAAAACCCCATCCTGCCCATCCGCCGGGGGCGAATAATCACTCGCCCCTACACGGTTCGGAGGTCTTCCGCCGGCACGAAGTCGTGCACTTATGGGGTCTTGACGTAGATTCCCTGTCGAATCTGGTCGATTTCCGCGGTGGTCAGGACATCACTGAACACGACAACCTCATCCAGCAAACCATCGTAGTATTCCGACAGCAGCGGCGCGCTGCCCAGGACCAGCGGAGCATCGGTTACAGCCATGTGGGACGTGGTTATGCCGGTGGCGTCGTAGACCAGCACGGCGGTCGTGCCGTCCCACACCCTCACGTGATAGCTCCGGTCGGCGTCTTGATAGGTGAAGGCCACATGGTACCAGCGGTCCTTGACCAACTGTTGATCGGGTGCGTTGAAGTTATATTCCTTGAAATTGTTGCCGCTGCCGATGCCCAGCGCCACTTTCAGATTTCCGGTGACGGCGCTCCCGAGGACCAGCCTCCACGACCTGTCGTCGGTGGCCACGAGGTACTTGCAGATCATGGTGCTTCCGAACGGGAAGGCCCGGGGCTTCATCCAAAAACAGATGGAGATGTCCGGAGTGACATCACCGGACTTGGTCGGGAAGTTCGGCGCCAGGTCGGCATCGTCGATGATCATCCAGTCGGACTCGCTGACTCTGAAGTTGGCACAGCCGGCGCCTTCCCTGCGATCGGCGGTCTCCACCGTCACCCCATTATTCTCGAGCGTGTTGGTACCGATACTGTCAGCCGTCAGCGTCGCGATGCTCTCAAACCTCCACAGGGCCACGCAATCCGGGTCGGAAGCGAAGTTGTTGCCGGTGGGGGTCCCGTAGGTCGCCACGAGCTTCACGCCGGCATATCCACCGCGGCCGTACAGCATGATGTACCACGTGCCGGCCGAGGGGTTTATGATTTCCACCTTCTCGTTGTTGCCCGTGAGATAGGGACGATAGTCCCAGCTCGAGGTGGTCGGCTTGGCGCCCTTCCTGACGTACAGGTCGGCTTCGCCGCTGCCGCCGGAGATTTCGATGACGAGCGGCGTCTGACCGGGGGGCACGTCGATCTTGAAGTGCTTCTCACTGCCCGCGCCCCCGGACAGCCCCATGACCGGCACGCCATTGGCAAGCGGTGTGACCGGTTCCGGCGCCGGAAGGTACGTGGCCTTCACCGTCACGCCGGTGTAAGCGGAAAAGGCCCGGAGCATGATGTAATACGTCGCCGCCTGTGGATTATCGATGGTGACCGTCTCATTATTGCCCATCAGGTAGGGGCGATAGTCCCACTCGCTCGCGGTCGGTTTCGAGTCCTTGCGGACGTAGAGATCGGCATCTCCGGTGCCGCCCGAGATCATGATTTCGAGACTGGCCTGACCGGCGGGGACATCGATCTTATAGAACTTCTCGCTGCCTGTAGTACCCGCAACCCCCGGGACCGGCACGCCGTTCGAGAGGGTGACGACGTCATCCGGAGGAGGGGCGACGGCGCTGTAGGTCGCCACGAGCGTCACGCCCGCGTAGGGTTGGTAACCTCGGATCATGATGTGCCATGCGCCGCCCGCCGGGTCGCTGACGGTCACGGTCTCATTGTTGCCGCTCAGATACGGCCGGTAGTCGTACTCGGAGGCGGTCGGAGGCGCCCCCCGCTTGACGTACAGGTCGGCATCGCCCGTGCCGCCGAACATCTTGATCTCCAGCTTGCTCTGTCCGCCGGGCACCTCGATACGGTAGAACCGTTCGCTGAGGGAAGCACCGGAGATATTCGGGACGGGAACGCCGTTCGAAAGTAGCGTGGAGCTCCCGCTGAATGAATAGTCGGCCTGGAGAGTCACCCCCGTGTACGCCTGCGTTCCTGCCAGCATGACGTACCAGGTCCCACCCTGGGGGTCGCTGATGTTGACGCTCTCCGTATTGCCCGGCAGATACGGCCGATAGTCCCACGTGGCGGTTGTCGGTTTCGCGCCTCTGCGGATGTACATATCGGCGTTGCCAGCGCCCCCGGAGATGCTGAAGACCAGACTGGTCTGCCCGCTGGGCACGTCAATCTTATAGAACTTTTCGCTGCCCAAGGCGCCGGAAATACCGGAGACGGGCACTTCGTCCTGCAGTGTGAGCACGTCGCCGTAGGTGGCCTTCAGCGTGACGCCGGTGTAGCTGCTGTACGCATGGATCATGATGTACCAACTCCCGGCGGCGGGGTTGTTCACGGTTATCGTCTCGTCGTTGCCCGCCAGAATGGAGCGGTAATCATAGCTGGTGGTGGTCGGGACCGACCCCAGTTTGACGAAGAGGTCGGCGTCGCCCGTACCGCCCGACAGCAGGATCTCCAGATTGATCTGGCCGGCGGGCACATCGATGCGGAAGATCTTCATGCTGCTCGGCGTGCCGGAGAGCCCGGTCACGGGAACGCCGTTCTCGAGAACAGTGCCGATGCCGCCGCTGTAGCTGGCCAGCAGCGCAGTGCCCGCGTAGGGGCTGTATCCTCTGATCATGATGTACCAGGTCGCCGGGGCCGGGTCATTGACGGTCACTGTCTCATTGTTGCCGGAGAGATACGGGCGGTAATCGTAGCTGGTTGTGGTTGGCAGTGAGTCTCTCCTGACATACAGGTCGGCATCACCGGTGCCGCCGGACATGCTGATCTCCAGCTTCGTTTGTCCGGCGGGGACCACGATGCTGAAGTACAGTTCGCTGCCCGCGCTTCCCGCCAGATCGGTCACCCCGACGCCGTTGGTCAGCGGCGTGATGATGACTGCGGCCGAGTAAGTGGCCTTCAGCGTTACGCCGGAGTAAGGGCTGTAGCCCCGCAGCATGATGTACCAGGTCCCGGCAGTAGGTTTTCCCACGGTAACCGTCTCTTCATTTCCGGGCTCGTAGGGCCGGTAATCGTAGGTACTCGTCGTCGGCAGCGCCCCTTGGCGAACGTACAGATCGGCGTCCCCCAAGCCATCCGACATAACGATCTCCAACTCATCCTGGCCGGCGGGGACATCGATCCTGTAGAACGTCTCGCTGCCGGCGCCCCCGGACAATCCGGTGAGCGGAACGCCGTTGTCCAACGGGGTCTGGGCGTAGACCGCGGACGTGAGCATGCCTACCGCCGCCAACAGGACGGCAACGCTTGTCCCACTCGTTCTGATGGTCCTGTTCATTTTGTGCTCCTCTCTACAAGGGTCCGTGTACAGACAATTTCTGTTCTTAACGAGAATATCGGGTTGACAGGTTTCCGGCATAAACGCCGTTGGCATATCGGTCCAAATCGCCTGCTTTATGGCCTTGCTCCTTCCGGACGGCGTAACGACAGGGCGAGACTACACACGAGGACGCCGATAGCGGAAAATGAGGCTTCCGTCCGAGAAGAAATGCACACGATGGCCTTGAACGGCCCGAAGTGCCGACCACCTGAATGTGTCCCAAACAACTCATCGTAGAACCTAGGCGCTACCCGCGCTTATGGGCCACGCCGCAAGTCGAGATGTCCCGCAACGTGTCTTTGCCCCGAAATTCAACGCTGGTTGTTTGTCGGTCGATGAATCCTATCACATTCCCCAAACCCTGTCAAGCATTTTCCGGACTTTCAGGGACAATCCTGTCCGAATGTGTGCCTGTTTCGGGCTCAAAAACCGGGGGGAAATGCGAAAAAGGCCGCCAGGCGTGAAATTTTCGGGTGCTTCCCTCGACTGGTACATTGACAGGATGAACCGTATTCAGGAGTGTTTGACTATGACCATGGGCAGCCCCTCCCACATCGTCTATCGCAAGTACACGTTCCTGTCGGCCGCGGCGCTGGGCCTCAGTGCCGTTCTCATCACGGCGATCGCCAGTGGCACCGTCATCGTTCTCTACGGCGTCCACCTGGCCGGCGAGAAATCCGAGCGTGTCATCACCCTGGTCCAGAGCGCGGTCCACGGCCTGCCCGAGCTGGCCGATTCGTTGCCGCCGGCGCTGTCCGACATGCTCGACGACCGCCGCCAGCCGGACTACAGCCGCCAACTCGCCATCACCGCCAGGCTGACCTCGCAGCCGGGCCCTCACAGTGGAACGCGGACCGCCATCGAAGTCGTCAATAACGGCACGGAAGTCGTCTCACTGCTCGGACTGCGGATCATCACCCTGGACGACAAGGGCCGCCTCCTGTGCGAGTCTCAGGAGTGGGCTGCCACGCCGGTCGCCGCCGACGGCGGCCTGCGCGGCCCCATTATGCCCGGCTCACGCCGATACTTTGTCAGCTCCCGGCGTTGCCTCTCGGAGCCCGACCCCATGGACACCATGAAGACCGAGGTCGAAATCACCGAGTTGCGCGTCTGGAACGCCCCGCCCAAAGACCCCGCGACCGGCCCCGAGTCATCCGACACGGCTACTGCCGCCCTTCCCAGCCCAGCCGAGACACCCGACAACGGATAGGCGACACTCACCGCATGAAGAGCATCTCGGCGTAGGTGGGCAGGGGCCAGAGCCGGGCGTCGACGATGGTCTCCAGCTCATCGGCTGCCGCGCGCAGGGCCTGCATCGCGGGCGTCACGTCGTCTCGATAGCTCTGGGCCTGCTGCTCGTGGCCCGTGGTCTCGCCCGCCCTGATACGGGCTTCGTCCAGAGCTTCGATACGGCTTTGCAGCGCGGCGATGAGGTCGCAGACGCGTTGGAGCATGGCCTTGTGGGTGTCCGCAGCAACGCCCGCGGCGGAGACGGCGGCAACGGCCTGGGCCAGGCGGGCGGAGTATTCGCAACAGGCGGGCAGGATTTGACGCCGGGCCATGGACAACATCGCCAACGCCTCGACGTTGATCTGGCGGCTGTAGACTTCGAACAGGATTTCCGTGCGGGCCCTCAACTCATGCTCGGAGAGGACGCCGTGTTTGGTGAATAGGGCGAAGTTCTCCTGCGAAGGAATCGTCTTGAGCGCCTCGACGCACGAGCGGATGTTCGGCAAGCCACGCCGGGCGGCCTCGGCGGTCCATTCCTCACAGTAGTTGTCGCCGTTGAACACGATGCGGGCGTGTCTGACGGCGATGTCCTGTAGAACCTTCTGAACGGCCGCCGTAACATCGCCCGTTTTCTCCAACTCATCGGCGATCTCGCTCAGCACATCCGCCACCATCGTGTTCAGGACGAAGGCCGGCCCCGAGATGGATTGTGACGAGCCGACCATGCGGAACTCGAACTTGTTGCCGGTAAAGGCGAAGGGCGAGGTGCGGTTGCGGTCGGTGCAATCCTTGGGCAGGTGTGGCAGTGTCGAGACGCCGAGCTTGAGCGTGCCGCCGCGCTTGCTGCTCATGGCGACCCCCTTGGCCAATTGCTCGAAGATGTCGGCCAACTGCTCGCCCAGGAACACCGAGACGATGGCCGGCGGGGCCTCGTTGGCGCCCAGGCGATGGTCGTTGCCCGCGTTGGCCACGCTGGCCCGCAGGAGCGTGGCGTATTTGTCCACCGCCCGAACGACGGCACAGAGCATGACCAGGAAGACCATGTTGTCGTGCGGCGTATCGCCCGGGTCGAGCAGGTTGACGCCCTCGTCGGTGGCCATGCTCCAGTTGTTGTGCTTGCCCGAGCCGTTGACGCCGGCAAAAGGCTTCTCGTGCAGCAGGCATACGAACCCGTGGCGGCGCGCGACCTTCTGCAGGGTGTCCATCGTCAACTGGTTGTGATCGGCGGCGACGTTCACCGTCGAGAAGACCGGGGCCAGCTCATACTGGGCGGGGGCCACCTCGTTGTGCTGCGTCTTGGCCGTGACGCCGAGCTTCCACAGCTCATTGTTGACCTCATTCATGAAACTCGCGACTCGCTCGTGCAGGGAGCCGAAATAGTGGTCCTCCAACTCCTGGCCGCGCGGCGGCTTGGCTCCGAAGAGCGTCCGCCCGGCCAGGACCAGGTCCAGACGCTTGGCGCAAAATGACTGATCGACCAGAAAGTACTCCTGTTCCGGTCCCATCGTGGCAATCACCCGCTTGACGGTCGTGTTGCCCAGGGCCCTCAACACACGAACCGCCTGTCTGCTCAGCGCATCCATGGAACGTAGCAGCGGCGTCTTCTTATCCAGGGCCTCGCCCATGTACGAGCAGAACGCGCTGGGGATGTAGAGCGTGATATTCTTGCCGTCCTCTTTGACAAAGACCGGGGAGGTGCAATCCCAGGCGGTGTAGCCGCGTGCCTCGAAGGTGGCGCGCAGGCCGCCGGAAGGGAACGACGAGGCATCCGGTTCGCCCTGAGTCAACTCCTTGCCGCTGAACTCCAGTATGGTCCGGCCGTCGCGCGTCGGGGAGATGAAGGCGTCGTGCTTCTCCGCCGTCAGGCCGGTCATCGGCTGGAACCAGTGGCAAAAGTGCGTCGCCCCTTTGGCAATGGCCCAGTCCTTCATGGCGTTGGCAATCACGTCCGCCGTCGCCGGGTCGAGCGGCTGCTCGCCGTCAAGGGTCTTTTTGAGCGACTTGAACACGTTCTTCGGCAGACACTCGCGCATCGTCGCCTCGTTGAACGCATTACGGCCAAACACCCCTGTTACATCGCTGGACATGCGAGACTCCTCAATCGCCATCACGTACACTGCTATCGAGCCAAAAGCCGCGGCCGGCCCAACCATCGCCTGTTCATTCAGGCCTTCCACGTCCTACGGCACGATGTCCCGGGCACTGTGCCAATTCCCCTAATATGGGGCATCATCGCAAGTTATAACATCATCAGGCGCTCCAATCAAAAGTTACCTGTAAACCCGGCATTCGGGGAAATCGGCCTGTGAACATAACGTGCCCCCCGGCCGGGTCGCCGGGCGGGATTATCCTTGCCATTTTCGACCCTCCTGGCGACAATGTCACCAGCCGTACCTCATCACAAGCAGGTACGAATCGTGGAGGCTGCTGACGGCGGTCGCCGGCAGGAAGCCATCCGGGAGTATTGGCTCGGGGAATTAGGGCTCGTGGAGCCCGAGGAGGCTGCAATGGCGTCAAATACGGTCACGAGGCGGCGATTGATGGGGACCGGCGCGGCCGGGCTTTGTGCGCTGGTGCTGGGCCGAAGGCTCCCGGCGGCGGAGGGCGAGAGACGGCCAAACGTGCTGATCGTCACCACCGACCAGCAGCGCGTCGACGCGGTGAGCGCTGTGGGGAACCAATGGGTCAAGACGCCCCACATGGATTCGCTCGCCGCGAACGGGGTCTGTTTCACGGGTTCCTACTGCCCGTATCCGCTGTGCAGCCCGTCGCGCGCCGCCCTGCACGCCGGCCGCATGCCGCATGAGATCGGCGTGGACCACAATAGCATGCCCGTCGATCCCAGCATCCCCATCTCCGGCCAGATTTTCCGCGCGGCCGGTTATGACACCGGGTACGCGGGCAAGTGGCACTGTCCCGAGGTTTATCCGGCCGACGGCATCCGCGGCTTCAAAGTCCTGAACACGACCACTCGGCAACGCAAGCTGGCCCAGGTCGTCGATGAAGCGACGATGGAGGCGGCCGTCGCGTTCATCCGCCGCCCGCGCGAGAAGCCGTTTCTGGCCGTGGTGTCGTTCATCAACCCGCACGACATCTGCCTGCTCGCCGGGGAGACCAGCCCGCTGCTGGAAGAGGTATGGAAGCGGTACGAGCCGCCGGTGGGGGCCAAACTCCCGCCGCTGCCCGCCAACTTCGGCGATACGCAGGACACTCCCGAGGGGGTCATCCGCAAGGCGCGGCACGACGCATGGGACGAGAACCACTGGCGCAGGTACATCTATGCCTATTACCGCATGGTGGAAGACGTGGACCGGCAGGTCGGGCTCGTGCTCCAGGCGCTGCGCGAGACCGGGCAGGAGGAAAATACGCTCATCATCTTCACGAGCGACCACGGCGAAGGTCTGGCATCGCACCGGTGGACGGGCAAGATGATGTACTACGAGGAAGAGGCCGCCGTGCCGCTGATCGTGAGCTTCAAGGGCGTGACGCCCGCCGGCCGGATCGACCGCGAACACCTGGTTTCGGCGCTCGACGTGCTGCCGACGATCTGCGACTACGCGGGGGTGAAGGGTCCGGCCCTCATGCGCGGCCAAAGCCTGCGCCCGATCTTTGAGAAACCACGACAGCCCGGCCATGAGTACGTCGTATCCGAGATGGCCAATGGTCCCGCACGGAGCTTCATGGTACGGACGCGGAAGTACAAGTACATGGTCTTTCCTGACACCACCGGCGCCAAACAAGAGATGCTCTTCGACCTACAGGCCGACCCCGGCGAGATGAAGAACCTCGGCGCCCAACCGGCGTTCGCCGCCGAGATGAAACGTCATCGCACGCTGTTAGCCGGGTGGAACAAGCTGACCGAGGAAGACACGTACCCCATCCTGCCCGGACCCAAAACCCAGCGCAAGAAAGTGACGCGCAAGAGACAATCTTAGATGACCGTACCGGTTCCCTTCTCGCGATGGGGCGCCACGCGAAGCGGTGAAGCCACTCATACGGATTATGAATGATTCCTGCGCTCCGCGTGTCCTCCTGGATGAAGCGCAGCGGAGTGGAGGATCTGGGCTACGAACGGGAGAAACGTCTCATCCGGAAGTCAGATTCTTCGGCTTCGCCTCAGGATGACAAAGCCGACACCACGCTGGAATCTCCTATCGGCCTGTGCCGGTTTGGACGAAGGGGGAGAGCTCGCGGAGGCGGTTGATGATCTCGGGCATCTTCTCGATAGCGAAATCGACCTCCTGTTCCGTATTGTAGCGGCTGAGGCTGAAACGGATGGAGCCGTGGGCGGCGGTGAACGGCACACCCATCGCGCGCAGGACGTGCGACGGCTCCAGGGACCCGGAGGTGCAGGCCGAGCCGCTGCTGGCGCAGATGCCGTGGCGGTCGAGTAGCAGCAGAATCGCCTCGCCCTCGACGTACTCGAAGCTGATGTTGGTCGTGTTGGGCAAGCGGTGCTCGCGTTCCCCGTTGACCCGGCTGTCCGGGCAACTCTCCAGAATCGCCTTTTCGAGCTTGTCCCGCAGGGCCTTCACCCTCGTGTTCTCATCTTCCATGTGCCGCGCGGCCAGCTCGCACGCCTTACCCAGAGCAACGATGCCGGGGACATTCTCGGTCCCGGCGCGGCGGCCGCCCTCCTGGTGGCCCCCGAGCATGAACGGGGCGATCCGCGTCCCTTTCCTGACGTACAGCACGCCCACGCCCTTGGGCGCGTGCAGCTTGTGGCCCGACAGGCTCAGCAGATTGATGGGGCTTTTTGAGAGATTCAACGGCACTTTGCCGACGATTTGAACGGCATCGGTATGGAACGTGACACCCCGGCTCGTGACCATCCGGGCGATCTGCTCGATGGGGAAGATGACGCCCGTCTCGTTGTTGGCGGCCATGATGCTGACCAGGACCGTATCATCGTCGAGCTGATGCTCCAGCTCGTTCAGGTCGAGCCGACCCAGCTTGTCGACACCCAGCTCGACAACCGTGTAGCCGTGGCTCTCCAGCTCGCGGCAGACGGTCAGGACGGCCGGATGCTCCACGCGGGTCGTGATGACTTTTCGCTTCTGCGGCGTCGCGGCCAGCGTGCCGTGGATGGCCGTGCTGTCGCTCTCCGTGCCGCAACTGGTAAAGATGATTTCGCTCGGGTCGCAGCCGAGCAGACGGGCCACGCGCTCGCGCGCCTCGCGAATCCTGATGCCGACCTGGCCGCCGAAAGTGTGCATGCTCGACGGGTTGCCGTAGAGATTGCGGAAATACGGCTGCATCTCCTCATAGACCTCGTCCGCCACCCGCGTCGTCGCATTGTTGTCGAAGTAGATTTCCTTCATCATCTATTCCCTGTGCTCGTGCATCGTGTCCACGGAGTCCTTGTCCTCCTCGACGTACAGGTCCGGCACGACGAACTCGCGGAGCTTGGCCTCGACGACGTCCTTCATGGTGAACTCGGTGAGCCTGCACTGGGCGCACATGCCGCTGAAGGCGACAATCACCTTGTTGCCCTCGACGTCGATCAGCTCGATGTTGCCGCCGTGCGCCCGCAGGGCCGGCCGGACCTGCTCGTTGATCGTCTGCTGGATAAGCCCGATCTTCTGGATCGTCGTCAGCTTCCCGCCCTTGCGGGGCGGAGGCAGCCGCTGCTCTTTCACCCGGTCACCCTGCACGCGCTCGATGATTTTCTCGATCTCGCCGTGGCAGCCGCCGCAGCCGCCGCCGGCCTTGCAGTAGTTGGTCACCTGCTCGACCGTCGTCAGATCGTTCTCACGAATCACCCGCTCGATCTCCTTGTCCGTAACCCCGAAACAGGTGCAGACGATGTTCCCTTCGAGCTCGTGCTTCGCTGTCTCGCCGCCGCGGTAGTTGGCAATCGCGGCCTCCAGGGCCTCGCGCCCCATGACGGAGCAGTGCATCTTCTGCTCGGGCAGCCCGCCCAGGTACTCGGCGATGTCCCGGTTCGTCACCTTCAGCGCCTCGTCGAGCGTCTTGCCCTTGATCAGTTCCGTCAGCACCGAAGAGGTCGCAATGGCGCTGGCGCAGCCGAAGGTCTTGAACTTGGCATCCTGGATCCGCCCGTTTTCGTCGAGCTTGAAAGTCAGCTTCAGGGCGTCGCCGCACGCCAGCGAGCCGACCTCGCCCACGCCGTCAGGGTCCTCAACCTCGCCCACGTTGCGCGGGTTGAAGAAGTGATCTTTCAACTTGTCAGTATATTCCCACATGTCAGTTTCGGGCCCTCAGTTTCGCGCTTTGTCCTTCTCCACCTTCATAATACGTCGTTGCCCGACTCGCGGTTTTCGGAGCGATAGGTCCTACAGGCCCAATTTCGTCCCCTATTGAGCACTGGCTTTCAATGCCTGGTCGAAATCGGCAATGATGTCGTCGATGTGCTCGGTGCCGGCGGATACACGGACATAGTCAGGCGTTACGCCGGCGGCGAGTTGCTCTTCGTCGCTCAACTGCTGATGCGTGGTGCTGGAC
>CAYFUB010000175.1:0-2920 GCA_964346195.1 uncultured Pirellulales bacterium | reverse complement strand
CCAAGATGGCCCTGCGACTGGGCTCCCAAAACGCGAAGATGGCGTTTTGGGGACCCTTCATGGGCAAGATGCCCATGCTACTGTGCCCTTACGGGCACACTACGAACGATGGGTGCTTGCCCGAGCTATCGTATATTTACTGTGCGAGTATGGATGAGGTCAAGGACAAGGACAAGGGGGATTCGACATGGCAGAGACAATTGCCTTCACACTGAATGGCCGGCCGGTGAGCGTCACCACGGACGGCCAGCGTCCACTCCTGTGGGTTCTGCGGACCGACCTGGGCCTGACGGGCACCAAATTCGGCTGCGGCCAAGCCCATTGCGGCGCCTGCACCGTTCTGGTGGACAACAAGGCCGTTTGCTCCTGTGTCTATCCGGTGCGAAACGCCGGCGGCCGGGAGGTCCGCACCATCGAAGGGCTGTCCAACAACGGAGAGCTGCACCCGCTGCAGAAGGCGTTCGTCGAGCACGACGCCCTCCAATGCGGGTTCTGCACGCCCGGCATGATTCTCACCGCGTACAGCCTGCTGCAAGAGAATCCGCAGCCCACGCGGGAGGAGATCATCGAGGCCATGGACCAGAACCTCTGCCGCTGCGGGGCGCACACGCGGATCGTGGACGCGATCCAGGCCGCCGCGACGGCCATGAAAGGAGGGAACGCATAATGAACGAGCAACGATATCTCGATATCGATTTCACCGACATTATCGACGATCCGAACCTCTCCCGCCGGGACTTCCTCAAGACCCTGGGCGGCGGGATCATCATCTTCTTCTGTGTGGGTGATGTTTCCTTGCTCGAGGCACAGCGTCGCAGGCGGGGCTACCCGGAGGATTTTAACGCGTACCTGAGAATCGCCCCCGACGGCCGGGTCACCTGCTATACGGGCAAGATTGAGCAGGGCCAGGGAGCAATCACGTCGCTGGCCCAGATGCTGGCCGACGAAATCGACGTCCGCCTCGATTCGGTCGATATGGTCATGGGAGATACTTCGGTATGCCCCTGGGATATGGGCACGTTCGGCTCGATGACCATTCGTTTCTTCGGACCTCCGCTGCGTGCGGCGGGGGCCGAGGCCCGCAGGGTCCTGCTGGAACTGGCGGCCGAGCAGCTCAAGGCGCCGCAGGAACGCCTGGTTGCCGAGAACGGTGTGATCTTCGACAGGGAGCAGAAAGACAAGCGCGTCACGTACGGCGATCTGGCGAAAGGGAAGACGATAGCCCGCCGCGCGAAGGAAAAACCGCCGGTGAAAACGCCATCTGAGTTCAAGATCATAGGCAAACCGGTTCTCCGGCGCGATTCGCAGGAGAAAGTGACCGGCCAGGCGAAATACGCAGGCGACATTCGGCTGCCCGACATGCTGTACGCCAGGGTCCTGCGGCCTCCCGCCCACGGCGCCAAGCTCAAGAACGTGGACACGTCGGCCGCCGAGAAGCTGGAGGGGGTCCAGGTGGTTCGCGACGGCGACTTCGTCGCGGTTTTGCACCAGAGCCCGGATCAGGCAGCGGATGCCCTCTCGAAGATTACCGCCGAGTTCGACGTACCGCCGGCGACGGTCGACGACCAGACGATTTTCGAGCATCTTCTGAAGAGCGCGGGGGAGGGGAGAGTCGTCGCTCAGGGCGGACAGCTTGAGGAGGGGCAAAAACTGGCGGATATCGTTATCGAGCAGACGTATCTCGACGGCTACAAGGCACACGCGCCGATAGAAACCCATACGGCCGTGGCCCAGGTCGAAGGCAATAAGGCCACGGTTTGGGCCTCGACCCAGACCCCTTTTCCGACCAAGGACCAGATCGCCAACGCGCTCGGCTTCGGCGCCGATGACGTGCGACTCATCACTCCTTTTGTCGGTGGGGGATTCGGCGGCAAGAGTCCCGGCCAGCAGGCCCTCGAGGCCGCGCAGCTCTCGAAGGCGACCGGCAAGCCCGTGCAGGTGATGTGGACCCGCGAAGAGGAGTTTTTCTACGACAGCTTCCGGCCAGCGGCCGTCGTCAAGATCAAGTCGGGAGTCACGAAAGAGGGCAAAGCCGTTCTCTGGGATTACGGCGTCTACTTTGCCGGTGACCGCGGCTCGCAACAATTCTACGACATCCCGCACCATCGCACGGCCAGCGCCGGCGGCGGCTTCGGCGGCGGACCCAACCCGCATCCGTTTGCGACCGGCGCCTGGCGCGCCCCGGCCAACAACACCAACACCTTCGCCCGCGAGTCCCAGATCGACATCATGGCGGCCCAAGCCAAAATGGACCCGATCCAGTTTCGCCTGGAGAACCTGCGTGACGAGAGGCCGATCCGCACCCTCAAGGCGGCCGCGGAGAAATTCGGCTGGCAGCCGGCCCCCGCGCCGAGCGGCCGGGGACTGGGCGTGGCGGTCGGCACCGACTCCGACACCTTCGTGGCGCATATCGCCGAGGTCGAGGTGGACAAGCGAACCGGGCGCGTCAAGGTCAAACGCATCGTCTGCGCCCAGGACATGGGTCTGGTAATCAATCCGCAGGGGTCCGCCATCCAGATGGAAGGCTGCATCACGATGGGATTAGGCTATGCGCTGACCGAGGACGTCCACTTCAAAGGCGGCATGATCCTGGACCGCGACTTCGACACCTACGAGTTACCCCGTTTCTCCTCGCTGCCGAAGATCGAGACGGTCATTCTGGACTTGCCGAACGAGCCCGCGCACGGCGGCGGCGAGCCGGCCATCATTTGCATGGGCGCCGTAATCGCCAATGCCATCCACGACGCCACCGGCGCCCGGCTCCTTCAGCTTCCCATGACCCCCGAGCGCGTCCGAAAAGCCATTGCGGCCCTTGCGTGAGGGGATCGGCTGTTAATGTCCGGGTGGCAGCGTCAAGCGCAGCTTGGCGATGGCTTGACTGTAAAGTGAGAACGGTTGTGATGTCGAGAGTCTGACCATC
>CAYFUB010000174.1:0-5443 GCA_964346195.1 uncultured Pirellulales bacterium | reverse complement strand
TTGAGAAACCCCTCATTCGATGGCCAGATGGTTCGGGGCCCCCCAAACGCACTACTTCGCGTTTGGGGACCCCTTCGCTTCGCTCACCATGACAAGTCAGAGTGTCGTTTTGAGATAGTCTCTTAGTCCGTCGCTAAACCCACGGCCTCTGGCCGTGTGACCCGAAGAGCTTCGGAGCGATCCGGCGTGTACCGCATCGGCTCCGGCACGGTGGATTCTCCTTCCCGGAAGGCCCCGTGGGGCAGAAAGGCAAAAGGGGGTGCAACTGCTGGAAGGGCATTGCCGGCCGCCGGCTGTTCCCTGGCAACTGAGAGCCGACAACTCATGCCTCGGCACTGTTGCCGAATAGTGTACGCGCGGATTGCGCCCAAGCATAAGCACATTCGCATCGGTACGTTCTTCGCGGACGGCGCTTGCCGTGGCCTATCCGCTCGGCCATGTTCAGATTCAGAATGTCATTTCGTGCGACCTTGCTCATGCCTCCATACCGCGCTGCCCGATCTGAGGCACGTCCTTCTGTCCATCCGGGGACTCGTCTTGCGGATGGGCCTGGTTCAATTCGGCGAACTCCCGGGCGAGGGCCTCATCGCGAAACTCGTACTCCACGCAGGTCTGGTGGACGTCCACGTTGAACGCGGGGGGAAAGAACCGGTTCCAGATGAAGACCGCCAGAAAGCCCAGGCAGCACAGGCCCAGAACAATCAGGCCGGTGGCCCAGCCCTCCAGGCGGGGCAACAGGAAGACCATGCCAAACGCGAAACTCGCGCCGGCAATGATCAGCGTCCGGCAGAAATCCCAGGCGCGCCAGAGCTGAAGCCGCACGCCACAGCCTCGGCAGCAGGGAACACGCACGCTGAACCACCCTGACCAGAGTGTGCGCCCGTTCAGATTGTCACGGGCGATGATCCGCGTGGTCGCGCCGGGACGCTCCGCATTGCAGACCACGCAACGGTCCGGAAACACAGCTTTCTCCCGGCTGGGAAGCACAACAGTAGAGACGCCCAAAGTTACCACCTCGCGCCGATGACCGTCAATCAAGGGCCGCACGGGCCGGCGCCCACCCCGCACGACTTCCAGCTTCTCTGCTCGCGCAAAGGACCGGTCCTTCCATAATCGGAAGCCCCGTGAATCGTACTTCCGGCCAGCGGCTCAGTCAATACTGCGGGCTGAGCCCCCCTGATGCTCGAACAACTCAAGAGGAAAAGACGTCCCGCCAGGAAGGTGAAGTCCGGCTCGATGGATGGACGCTATTCACTGATGCTCCCCGCCACGCCGTAGGAACGGTCCCAGGGTAGCGCCGATGCCACATCGGGCTCCTCACGCCTGACATCGAGCGGCAATTCCTTCTGCCGGACGAGCTGGTATCCTTTCCGCCGCATGCAATCCTCCATGAACCGGCGTTCGTAATCGCCCACGTGGTGCAGGTCCGTCCGTTTGAGGAGTTCGGCCCGGCAATCCGCCCGGTCGGCCTTGCATTCGTCGAACGTCTTGCCTTCCTGGTACCAATATACCTGTTGGCATCCGGCGGCCAGACATAACCCAACTACGGTGGTGTGCAACAGCCAAGCCTTCTTCATGTCGCCAGCCTTTCCGGAGAGAGAATTGCCCTCCCGGCGGTTTACGCGTCGCACTGCACGTACGATATATATTGAGTTTTTACGCGGCCCTCCATAGGGCTGTGACTGAATTGGTGCCTCGCCTTTGCCTATGCTGGGCATAGATTCGAATTTGAGGTTCGTATCCCCTGGTTGTTTGTTCGCAGCAATCGCGTTAGCATAGGCGGCCGGCTGCCGATGGCTAAATGGTGAAAGGAACGGCTCCTGTGGAACTGAGTGGTCTCGATTACGCGGTGTTCGTCCTCTACATCGCCGCCGTGGTGGCGGTCGGGTTCTGGGTCGCGCGCAGGGAAAGGAGTTCGTCACAGTATTTCTTCGCCGGTCGGCGACTTCCGTGGTTTGCCATCGGCGCCTCGCTGATCGCCTCCAGTATCTCCACGGAGCAGTTCATCGGCGAGGTCGGGTTCGCCTATCGCTACGGGCTGGCGGTGGCGAATTGGGAATGGGGCGTCTTCGGGGCCATGACCGTGATGATCCTGTTCTTCGTCCCCTTCTACATGCGCCGGCGGATCAGCACGATGCCCGAGTGGCTGGAGCACCGTTTCGGGCCCTCCAGCCGATTCACCTTCGCCGTCATCACCCTGCTTTCCTACGTTTTCATTAATCTCGCGGGCGTCCTCTACGCCGGGGGCCTGGCCCTGCACACGATCTTCAACATCAACCTGTGGCACGCGATTGTCGCGCTGGCCGTCGTCGCGGGCGCCTACACGGTCGCCGGCGGCCTGGCTTCGGTCGTCTGGACCGACCTGCTGCAGGCGACCCTTCTCCTCGGCGCCGGGCTGCTCGTCTTTGTCCTGGGCCTGGACCAGGCGGGAGGATGGGAGGCGATCCGCGGCACGGGGGACCGGGCGCACCTGATGTTGCCGGCGAGCCATCCGGAGTTGCCTTGGACGGGCATCCTGGTCGGCATGGTATCCACGAACCTGTGGTACTACGCGACAAATCAGTACATCAATCAGAGGGTCCTGGGAGCCCGCAATGAGTGGCACGCCCGCGCGGGGATCATCTTCGCCGGCTTTCTCGGCATCTTTCTGGCGCTGGCGGTCTGCTTCCCCGGCCTGATTGCCTGCCGCCTGTTCCCGGACCTGGAGAACCCCGACCAGGCGTATCCGAAGGTGGTCAGCCATCTGATCGGCCCGTTGGGCTTCGGGCTCCGCGGGCTGGTCTTCGCCGGGCTGATCGGGGCGATCATGTCCACCATCGACTCGCTGGTCAACTCGTGCTCGACGATCCTCACGATCGACTTCTATCAGCGCCTCTGGAAGCCGGCGGCCGGCGACCGCGCGATGATCCGGGTCGGCCGCGTCACCGCGGTGGCCGTGATGGCCATCGGCGTGCTCTGGACGCCCATCGTCGGGCGATGGGACACGCTCTTCGGCTATTTCCAGGAATGCTGGTTCTTCATGGCGGTGCCGATTGTCGTGGTCTTCGTCTCGGCCCTGCTGTGGCCGCGCTCCAATAATCTCGCGGCCACGGCGACGCTTCTGTTGTGCATCCCTATGACACTGCTGCCCGCCCTGCTCCAGGTGCTGGATTGGGACATCAACGCCTTCAACCTGGCAGGGATCCTCCTGGCGCCTGTGATTGCCTTCCACGTCGCGGCCGCCTACGCCGGACCCGCCCCGCCGGCCGCGGTGGTGGAACGATGGATCTGGAAGCCGCACATGCTCTTCCTGCCGGACCAGGACAAGGCGGGCCGCTATCGCTGGTACAAGAGCCTTATTCTCTGGTGGGCCCTCGTCGCCGGTGCGTATGTCGCCCTGTACGCGATATTCTGGTAGACAACACCCTTGACGCCCCCGCAGGACTCCAGGACCTCAAGGACCGCCCCACCCTGCGAACGATCCCGGCGCGTCGTCCCATGACGAATGAAACGATTGTCGGAAACATGAGTGATGAGGTCGAGATGACAGGACACGACTCTTTGCAGTTCCTTTGCAAAAGGCGTGAATACCTGGTATAATAATCCGCAAAGCTCTTGTTCACGATCGGGGGGCTTGGGCAATCGGTTCTTGGGAGGTGGCATGGATGAAAACCGGAGCCATCGTGATACCGCTCATGTTACTCTCAATCGAGTCGACGCAGGCCTGGTCTGCGGTCTATTTCGCCGACCCCAAGCTCAAAGTGAGCGTCGAGGCCGAGTTGTGGGTCACCGATCCCACGCCTGCCGACATGCTGGAGCTGACTTCTCTGTATGCAAGCTCGCAGGGGATCACGAGCCTGACCGGCCTCGAGTACGCTGTGAACCTGCACTCGTTGCAGGCCACCCACAACCAGATCAGTGATCTGTCGCCCCTGAGCGGGCTGAGTAATCTCGGGACACTGGCGCTCAATACGAACCAGATCAGCGATCTCTCGCCCTTGGCCGGCTTGAGCAATCTGACGGACCTGAACCTGCACGATAATCCTGTCAGTGACATCTCACCACTGTCCGGACTGACCAACCTGCAGGCATTGACGCTTCGCATTAACAACATCAGCGATATCTCGGCTCTCTCCGCCCTGACCGACCTAGAGACATTAGCCCTCGAAGACAATCAGATCAGCGACATCTCCCCGTTGTCCGGGCTGACCAACCTGCGGCATCTGCGGCTCGGTTACAATGAGATCAGCGACCTGTCGCCTCTGTCCGGGCTATCCAACCTGGACTACCTCGATGCCCACAGGAATCGAATCAGCGATATTTCAGCCCTCTCGGGCCTGAGCAATCTGGACACATTGATCCTCGGCAGCAATCAGATCAGCGATATCTCACGGGCAGTGGGTCTCACCGGGCTGTCGCGACTCGAATTGGGAAGCAATCCGCTGAATCAGGAAGCCTATGATGTCCACCTGCCGCAAATCCGCGCGAACAACCCGGGCATATACCTCGTGTACGACGAGCACGTGGGGCGATACCTCCGGGTCTCGTCCACGGTTGGAGGAGCAGTCATAAGTCCGGGTGAGGGGGACTTCACGTACGAGTACGACGAGACCATTCGGCTGGAAGCCAGGGCCGACCCGTGCTTTGTGTTCGTCAGTTGGTCCGGCAGTTACTTCTCCGCGCGGAATCCCCTGTATCTCCCGATGGATCAGGACCACCAGGTATGTGCGAATTTCGTCAGCGTGCTGGACGTTCTCCACGTGGACGACGATGCGCCCGCCGACCCGGGGCCGGGCGACCCGACGAGGAGCGACCCCCACGAGAACGGGACCGCCGAACATCCCTTCGATAACATCCAGGAAGCCATCGAGGTTGCCGCCGCGGGAAGCTCGATCCTCGTCGAGAGCGGGACCTATCGCGAAAACATCGACTTTCTCGGCAAGAACCTTCAACTGATGGGAAGAGGACCGGACGATCCCCAGAGAAGCCCCTATCCGGTCATCGCGGGCGCCGCCACCGGCCCGGTAGTGCGTTTCACACGCGGCGAACGGTGGAGCTGCCTGCTGAGCGGCTTTGTCATCACGGGGGGCAAAGGCCGGCCGGCCGGGGCCCTCCTGTGCGAGGGAGCCAGTCCGACGATCACCCATTGCCTGATCGTCGGCAACCGCGCGACCGGCGCGGAGGGAGCGGCCGTGTACTGCACGCAAAGCTGGGCCGCTCTGACCAACTGCACGATCGCCGACAACTACGCGGGTGAACGCGGCGCGGCGCTGACTCTGGTGGACAGCAATGTGGCCCTCGTCAACTCCATCCTCTGGGGCAACCGCCCGAGCGAGATCCTCTCTCTCGGGACCAGCGAGCCCTCGGTCCGCTACTGCGATGTGCGAGGCGGGTGGTGGGACGTGGAGAATCTCAACCTCGACCCGCTGTTTGCACGGCCGGGGTACTGGGCCGACCCCAACGA
>CAYFUB010000173.1:0-33782 GCA_964346195.1 uncultured Pirellulales bacterium | reverse complement strand
ATCGTCGCGTCCCGGCTCGTCGATAAGTTCTTCCGTCCCGCCATCATGATCAACGCTTCACCGACCGAGAACGGCACGGCCCAGGGCTCGGCCCGGTCGGTCCCGGGTTTTTGTATGCTCTCCGCGATTGAGGCCTGCGCGTCGCATCTGACGAGCTTCGGCGGCCACAAAATGGCGGCGGGCCTGACCATTCCGCCGGAAAAGATCGAGCCGTTTGCGGCGGATTTCGAGGCCTATGCGGCCGACAACCTGCGGGAGGAGGACGTGGTCGCCCGGCTGGATATCGATGCAGAAGTGCCCTTGCGGCAGTTCACCAGAGATGCCGTCAGCCAGCTCCGGATGCTTGGCCCTTTCGGAGAAGGCAACCGAGCGCCCGTCTTTGCCACGAAGGGCGTGCGGCTCATCGCCGCCCCCCGGCGGGTCGGCTCCACCAACGACCACCTGCAATTTGCGATCACCGATAATACTGCGACCGTCCGGTGCGTGGGCTTTCGGATGGGGCACCTCGAAAAGAAGCTGCTGGATAACGAGTACTTCAACATCGCCTACGAGGCCCAGCTCAATCGCTACAACGGCAACATCAACGTCGAATTCATCGCCGTGGATATTCAGTTCGAATAGGGCCTGACCGGATAACGTACATGATCGAACCGGAAGAGATCGTCGGCGGTGAGTGGGCCGAGTGGTATCGGCTCACGCCCCTGCAACGCTGGCACGCCAGTGGCGAGCTGTGGGAGCACTATCTACAGATCGGAGGTTCGCTTGATCCCGAGCCGGATACGGAAAGTCCTTTCTACGATGGCCGACCACCGGGTCCGTGCCCTGCTGATGGGCGGCCAGGCGTGCGTGTTCTACGGCGGAGCGGAATTTAGCCGCGACACCGACCTGCTCATCCTGCCCGACGCCGCTGCTGCGACCGCCACGAATCCCAGGAAATGGTGTGCGTAGTTGCGCCCCCCCGGTCTCCCTTTGTAGACATGGGGATGACTTTCTGATTACGTATAGACCAAAACAGGGTGCCCGTTCGTGTAACATGCGACGAACGTTCTTCATTCGGTCGGGAAGGCACTGAATGCTGGAAGACAGGCTGTTGGTATGGCAATTCAAGTGCGGTAGCCGTCAGGCTCTTTGCCGGATCTATCGCAAGTATGGGGACTATCTGCTGGCCCTGACAACGGCTCTCTTGCAGGATGTGAACGCGGCTGAGGACGTAGTGCACGATGTTTTCTGCAAGCTCATTGAATCCAGAGAGAAATTCAAGCTCGACGGAAGCCTGAAGAGCTTCCTGGCGACCTGCGCCGTGAATCTGGCGCGCGACAAACTCAGAGCCAGACACCTGCAGCCTTGTGGACTGGAGGAAGCGGCAGCGACCGCCTTGGATACGAATGAGCCGCAACAGGTTGCCATCTTTGGAGAAGAGACACGTGGCCTGAATCATGCCATCGCACAGCTTGAATATGAGCAGCGAGAGGCAATCCTGCTGCATCTGCGAGGCCGCATGAAGTTCAGAGAAATAGCAGGCTTGCAGGGAATTTCGATCAACACGGCGAAAAGCCGGTATCGGTACGGCATAGAGAAGCTTCGGACCATCTTATGTGCCCATGAGAAGAAACATGAAATCAGCGAAAGACATAGAACAGTCAATTAAGAACTTGGCGGTCGAGTCCAGTGCCCCAATACATAACAGGATTCTCGAGAAGCTGCTGACGAGACTGGACAAGTCGAAGAAATGGGCTGCAGCCGGACAGGCGAGTGCATGGACAACCATGCTGTGGCGCAGAGCCGGCTACCTGGCTGCGACATTGCTCGTCATTTTTTCCTTGGTGGCGTGCTTTGTCCTATCCGGACAGGTCGCCGACCTCAAGGAGGAGCTGAAGCAAGCGCGGCGGGATATCGCTGTTGTCCCCACTGGCCATACAACCACCATCAACTTGTATTTGAAAGAGCACCAGGATGTCGTCGCCCGTCATGCTTCCTTCAGTCCGGCCACGTCACAGCCGGCACAGATGCGTGTGAGCCGACATGACATCGTGTATTATGAATTTCTTGATGATGAACCGCAATACATGAGCCCCGGCATTATCATCAGAGGGCCTTCGTCTGAGCGGGAAATCGACTCGTCCAGGGCTCCCGCAATTTCCAACGGTCACGCGCTCACCTTATCTGAAGCGCGAGAGACCGCCGATTTCGACCTGGTATCGCCATCATGGCTAGATCCCGGCTATGCACTCGATCAAATCAGACGGATCGAAGGTCGGGATGCTCTGCATATGCTGTATACGGATGGGGTCAATTCGGTATCGTTGTTTGAGCAAACTTTAGATGGGCAGCGCGGGCTTGAGCCCAGGGATTTCAGAGAATACGCCGTGTATCGCAACAAGGAGCAAGCCGGGGGGACTATTCTTGCATGGAGGGACCATGAGCTTTCATATGTCCTGATCGGCAATGCCGAGATGCCACAATTGATGGATATGGCGCAGTCAATCAGCGCCGGAAGATAGAGGGAAGAGAAAATGAGTAACAGAATACCAATCTCACTAATGATATGCTTTGTTTCTTTGGTTGTTCCCGTATTATCTGCTGTGTCATTTGCGGGCGGTGAATCAGAAACGAATGCGAAGGCTGAGCAGTACTTCGAGAAGGCAAATGAGCTGCGCAAAGCCAAAGAGTACGATGCTGCTGTTGCCGAATACGGAAAGGTAATAAGCCTCTTACCCAAGAGTAAGGTCGCCCGGAATGCACGGTATTGGATAGGGCAGTCCCATTTCGAGGCAGGAAGGTACGATGCCGCATTGGCGGCATTTCAGAAACTTCTGGATGAGTATCCGGCCAGTGCGATTGTCGCGTCAACAAAGCAGATGATAGAGCGCGTGCAACAAGCGAAAAAGAACGACTCACTTTTTGAGGCAGCAAGTGATGGTGATATCGAAACGGTCAAACTACTCATTGCTGACGGGGCGGCCGTCAATGCGAAAGACGAGCAGGGTCGGACGTCCCTACACCGTGCCGCAAGACTCGGTCGTAAAGCGGTGGTTGAATATCTGCTCGCCCAAGGAGCCGATGTCAATGAAGCAGCTCCACTTCACCGGGCGGCAGCTTATGGCCACAAGGATGTAGTTGAAGTCCTGCTCAACAACGGCGCGAACGTGAATGCATTCGACAAGGGTTGGACACCTCTGCATTACGCAGCCCTCTACGGCTATACGGAGTTGCTCACGCTGCTCATCGACAATGGTGCGGATGTAAATGCCAGGGTGACGAGTGAACAGTGGAAGGGCTGGACAGCTTTGCATATGGCGGGGCGGTATGGGAGCAGTATCGACGTGGTTGAACGCCTTATCGACAACGGTGCTGACATAAACTCAAGGGACGATCAAGGCAACACTCCTCTGCACACGGCTACCAGATGGGCCCGCCGGATTGAGGTGGTAGAGTTGCTATTGGACAAAGGAGCGGATGTCAATGCAAGGAATAATATGGGCCAAACACCGTTGCACGTAGGTCCTTTGCGTGATATTCCCCTGGACGTGAGGAAAGTGCAGATTCTCATGGGTCGCGGGGCCGATGTCAGCGCGAAGGACCAAAACGGCCGGACACCCCTGCACCACGCGGCGGCAAACGGCTTCGTCGAAATCGTGCAAAGGATGATTGCGGCAGGAGCGGACGTCAATGCCAAGACCAACGACGGTATGACACCTATAGATGAAGCCCTGCGCATACCCGGGACAATTCAACCAAGGCTTGGAGTACGCTGCCGCCAGCTTGACGTCGCGGACCTGCTGCTGGCAAACGGTGCCGACGTTTCAACTATAAATGTGGCTGCCTACGCAGGCGACTTGGACAAGGTGAGAGAACTTCTTCAAAACGGTGTAAGCGTCAATGCGAAACACGCATCTAAGCTCATGCCGTTACACACAGCCGCCAGTGGAGGTCACAAGGAAGTGGTCGCATTCCTTATCGCCAAAGGAGCTGATGTCAAGGGAGAAGGTCATTGGGATAGAACGCCCCTGCACTATGCTGCAATTGCGGGCCACAGTGAAGTGGCGGAATTGCTAATTGCCCACGGCGCTGAGGTTAACGTCGTAAAGGAAGAAGGTCGACGGACGATATTGCATGATGCAGCATACTATTGTAACACCGATGTGGCCAAGGTCCTCTTAGACAACGGTGCTAATGTTAATCCGATAGGCGGCGTCAACAGTCGCGCCCCGTTACATGAAGCTATGGATGGGGGCTCCATTGAGATGGTAAAGCTGCTCATTGCCAGAGGAGCAGATATCAACGTTGACGCTGGTCGCGGTACACCTTTGCATCGCGCGACAATGTACGGCCGCAAGGACATCGCAGAGTTGCTTATCGCTGAGGGCGCAGACGTGAATGCGAGAGAAGAAAGGTGGGGGTTCACGCCCCTCAATTCCGCTGTTCGTTACAACAAGAAAGAAATGGTCGAATTGCTTCTGGCCAAGGGGGCTGATGTAAACCTGGCAGATAACGAAGGCGTAACGCCATTGCGGCGTGCGGAGCAGAAAGACGATACGGAGATCATCGAACTGTTCCGCAAGCACGGGGCCAAGGAATGATTGCGGCACCAGAGCAATTCTCGGATCGGAAATTCAGCGTGGACACATGCCAACAGGGCCGGGCGTAGCTCGGCCCTTTCCATCTGCTGCCTGCGAAAAGCCAGTCCGGCGATGACGGCAGTATCTGCGGCAGGAGCTTGATGCCTTCGCCCCGGACGAACGCATAGGCTTCCTCCGAGGTTCTCTCGCGCGTGGGGCGCAATCGGCGGCGAGCACCGCTCTCTCCTACTTGGTCCTTCGGACCTCCGACCTCTCGATTTTGAATTGGCCGAGGGCGCTGGCCATGTTGAAGAAGTCGCCGGGTTCGCCGTTGCCGACGGCCAGGGCGATGTGGCCCGGGTCGTAGCCGCCGCGACCGCTGCCCTTGAAGGCGGCGTCCAGGCCGATCCACTTGCCGCCCCGGCCCCGGGCGTCGGCGCCGACGTAGGCCTGCGTCCAGGCGTGCCCGCCGAAGCCGTCCATGCCGCCAAAGCCTTCGACATAGGCAACGCCGACGGTGACCTGGGCGGGAATCCCGACGGCCCGGCACAAGGCCGCCGTCAGGACGGCGAACTCCGAGCAGTCGCCCTGGCGGCTTTCGAGCACCTCGACGGCGGAGGCGTACCCAACAGAGAGGCTTTTATGGGTGATGTATCGGGCAACGAAGGACTCGATCCGCCGGGCCGCTTCGGCCGCGTTCTTCGCATTGCCCACGGCCTTGCGGGCCAGCGCGACGATCCCTTCATGGTCGCTCTGCAAAAAGCGCGTCGGCTGGATCGCTTCGAGCAGCCTGGGGTCATCGCCCCGGTACGGGAAGACGCCGCCCCTTGACACCGTCGCGGGCTTGACGATCAGCGCTATTCTGCCGTCCGGCAGGCGCTTGGCGGCCTGGCTGTCGGTAGTCGGAATCACGAGATTGACGCCCCTGGCGGGACTCAGCGTATACGCGATGGCCGAGGCCGAGCCTAGATTCTCGAGGGACTCGGGGCTCTTGATGAACATCCTGTCGATCATCTCCAGCACGTCGTTGTCGCCGAGGGCGAACTCCTTGGGGCACGAGACCATCTCGACCTGCATGCCGGCGATGGGCACGATGCTCTTCAAGGTTCCGATGTCATCATCCACGTAACTGACGCCCGTAATCTGTCCGGCGCCGGGCATGTTCAGTGTGGTGGTCATTTCCGTCAGTTTCACAACGCGGCCGAGCAGGTCCACCTCCTTCTTGGGACCGATGGAGACCTTCTGGTTCACCGCCTGCATGACGCCCGGGCTGAAAACGTCCACCGTATACTCGGTACCGGCTGCGAGGCCGTGTTTCAACATCAGCAGGCGCAGGCCCTCGGCCATGACGGCCCCGCGGGGCCACACCATCGTGCTTTTCGCCTCCGTCCCCAGCGAAGAATTGGTCACCGCGACACTGCCGTCGGCGTTCACGACCCCGACGACCTTCATCATCACGGCCCCCAGGTACTGAACGGACTCGAACCGCAGGGGTTTGCCGGATGTCGTCTCGACGCTCGTTTCCCTCATGCGAATCGTCACCGGGATGCTTATCCGGCTGATCGTGATGCTTATGTCCTCGCTCGTGGTGACTTGCCCGGCCTCCTCGACGCGCGTATGGACGGCATGGCCGACCTTTTTGCCCTCCATGAAAACGGCCAGATATTCCGTCTCGGTCTCCGCCAGCACGGGCGAACAGACGACGGCAAGCAGGCAAAGACCCAGAAGCAGCTTTCTCTCTGTCATCGAATGATTCCTTCCTTCCAACAGCGGCGACATCCGCAGCCCATTTTGCCGGCCCTCACATGATTGGCCCGGCCCGCCCATTATACCTGTCAGCCTCAGCGTTTTCATCCCAAATCGCCCGAGACGCCTACTATGGGTGCGGTCGGCACTCGCTGCCAAATTCGAGCCGCCAAGCAGGGTGAGCGTCCGCGCGCTTCCCTCCCGTTTATCCGCGCACGACATCTCCGATCATCATGGCAACAGGGGCGAATGATGATTCGCCCCCTGCTGGAACAAGCGAGCGGGAACGCTCGCGGTTCCCCAAAAACGCTTCGTTTCGCGTGCAATGCGGCAGTTGTCAATCCCCGGCTGGGCCGTAGTATGAGCAATACGTCCTGTCGGACTCCCAGACCGTGACACAGTGAAGCTGGGCGGGCGCAAATCGGCCGGCGAGGCGCTCCCAGGCAAAGGTGGCGATATTTTCGACCGTCGGCAGCTTTGCAGAAAAGGTGGGCACGTCGAGGTTCAGGTTCTTGTGGTCCACCGACTGCATCAACTGCGAATCGACGACCTGCTCGAATGCGCCGATCTGGAAGGCGGGACCGTCGGCCGGGGTCTTGACGGTGACCTCGACGACGTAATTGTGCCCGTGGCCGGTCGGATTGGCGCACTTGCCGAACGTTTCGAGGTTCTGCTGCTCGGAGAAGCCGTCGCTCCACAGCTTGTGGGTCGCGGCGAACTCGAACTTTTCGCTGAAATACACCAGGCCCGGCTCTTTCGTATCCATGGCAAGCTTCCTGAACGGATTCAGTTTCACCGTGACGGCATTCACCCGGGCGGCCTCGAATTTGTCGCGCAGGCGCTCAGAGGCCGACCACAGCATCCGCGCGACGGCGCGCAGGTCGACATGCTCGCCGCGCCGCAGGTGCTCGCGAATCCGCGCGGCGAAGATGGGCACGGCAAATTGGCGGGCGATCGCGTCGATATCACTGACGTTCACGAGCAATCCCGTCCGGGGCACCACCGGTCCCACCAATTCGATGGTCAATTCCAGGAAGATGCTCAGTCCCGCGCCGGCCGGCCTGGAGGCGTACGAATTGAACCCGGGGCTGTCGTGCTCCAGGAACGGATCGACCGAGAAACGCACCTGCCTGCCCAACCACACCACGGGATTCATGATGTCCGATTTATGATTTGTGATTTGATGATACACCGGGCACATCGCTCACCATAGGATCCCCAATCATAAATCGTAAATCGAAAATCCTCACAGCCCGTCGTTGTGCATCAGGCTCAACACCTCGCTACGGCTGCGGGCGTCTCTCTTGAAGCTGCCGCGCAGGGCCGAGGTAACCATCATCGAGCCCGGCTTGCGAATCCCGCGAATCGTCATGCAACTGTGTGAAGCCTGCAGCACGACGGCCACTCCCAGGGGCCGAAGCTTCGCCATGAGAAAATCGGCGATCTGGCCTGTCAGCCGTTCCTGGGACTGGAGCCGGTGCGCGAAGCTGTCCACGATCCGTGCCAACTTGCTGACGCCCAGAACCTCGCCGGTCGGCAGGTAGGCCACGTGGGCCTTGCCGATGAACGGCAGCAGGTGATGCTCGCAGATGCTGTAGAACGGAATATCGCGGAGCAGGACGATCTCGTCATATTTCTCGGTGAAAACGCTCTCCAAGTGGGTGTTGGGGTCCTCGAACGTCCCGCCGAGCAGTTCCGTATACATCCGAGCGACTCGCTCCGGCGTCCGGCGCAGTCCCTCCCGATCGAGGTCTTCGCCGAGGGCCAGCAGAATCTCCTCCACGGCCTTGCGGATGCGCTCGACATCGATTTTTTTGGGTTCTTGCGACATAACTACTTCCGGACTCTTGCAGAACGAACATTAGGTCTACTTTGGAAAGGAAAAGTCTGTTTTTTCGATTTTTCCTTCCCAAACCGTAAGTGCTCAACTAATAGGGAGTAAGGCCAATTCTTCAAGGAAATCATGAAATCGATTTCCCTGAAGCATACAGGCCTGATGTCCATTCTGCAAAAGTCCAGCTATTTTTTGTCCACCAGATTCATCAGGTACGTTGTCAATAACCGGACGCCGAAGCCCGTGCCGCCCAACGCGGCGTATTCGGTCGGCTTTGCCAAGACGTCCATCCCGGCGATATCCAGATGGGCCCACTTCGCCGCGCCGACGAACTGCTGAAGAAACGCCGCCGCCGTGCAGGCGCCGCCCCAGCGGCCGCCGGTGTTCTTCAGGTCCGCGACCTTGCTCTTGATCTCCTCGGCGTATTCATCACCCGTCGGCATGTGCCAGACGCTCTCGCCGCTGTCCTGGGCCGCCTTTTCGAGCTGCCGGACCAGGTCGTCGTCGTTGCTCATCAGTCCGGCCTTGTACGTGCCCAGCGCGACCAGACACGCACCGGTGAGCGTCGCAACATCGACGATCACATCGTACTTCTGCTCGACGGCATAGGCCAGCCCGTCGCACAGGATCATCCGCCCTTCGGCGTCCGTGCTCAGGATTTCGACCGTCTTGCCGCTGTAGGTCGTGAGGATATCGCCCGGCCGGAAGCTCGACCCGCTCGGCAGGTTCTCCGCCGACGGGATCACGCCGAGCACGTTCACCGGCAGCTTGAGCTTCGCGATCGCCCGGATCGTTGCCAGCACGGCGATGCCCCCGCTTTTGTCCAGCTTCATCTGGTCCATGTCCTGCGCGGGCTTGATGCTGAGGCCGCCGGAGTCGAACGTGACCGCCTTGCCCACCAGCGCCACCGCCGGCACATCTTTCGCAGGTCTTTTTGCGGGCGTATATTTCAGGATGATCAATCTCGGCTTATTCGCGCTGCCCGAACCGACGGCCAGAATCGCGCCCATCTTTTTCGCCCGGAGCTGCTTTTCGTCATAGACCGTGCAACTCACCGTCTTCAGTCCGCGCGCCAGCTCGCGCGCCTCCCCGGCCAGGGCCGAGGGATTGACGATGTTGGCGGGCCGGTTTGCGATCGTCCGCGCATAACTTTGGGCCTGCCCAACGACCGCCCCCGTGGCAATGCCGGCCGTCAGGCCCGCCATTGCGGTCGGGTCGGAGTCCACCATCTCGGCCTGGAGCGCACCGAGCCGTCCGTTGCCGCTCTCGGTCACACACTCATCGTAGCGATAAGCGCCGAAGTGCACGCCCTCGGCGATTGCCCTGCCCATCGCGGCGACATCAAAGCTGTCCGCAAACGAGCGATGCAGAGCCAGTGCGATTCGTCCGACCTTCATATCGACGGCCCGATTGGCCGCCGTGCCCGCCGCTTTACGCAGCGTATCCAGGGTCGCTCGTTTTCGCTCTCCGAGCCCCACGAGCAGGACGCGCTCCGCCGCGATCCTGTCGTTGCCATAGATGACGGCCTGCGTCTTCGGTTTGCCTGTGAAATCGCCGAGTTTCACCAGTCGCTCGATGTCGCCGCCGAGCTTCTCATCGAGGGCGCCCAGAACCTCGTCCGGCCCCGTGGCGTCGGAGAACCGCCCCACCACGAGCATGTCCGTCCTGCACCGGGTGAATTCCGCCTTCCTGGCCTTTACGTCAACGCGGATGATTTGCTTCATGATGCCGACCTTATTGCCGCCCGATAGGCATTACGACTGAAAATCCCGCCGGCCGCGGAGCAGTCAATCATAATCGCCGTGCACTCAGCCTTTCATCCTGCTCTTGGCACGATGCCGCAGGCAGCTTTCGAGAAACGCATCGAGGTCGCCGTCGAGGACCGCCTCGACGTTGCCGGTCTGATGGCCGGTGCGGTGGTCCTTGACCATCTGGTACGGCTGAAGAACGTAGCTGCGGATCTGGTTGCCCCAGGCGATCTCGCCCTTGTCGCCATAGAGCTTGTTCATCTCGTCGTCGCGCTTCTGACGCTCCAACATGTAGAGCCGGCTCTTGAGCACCTTCAGCGCCTGGGCGCGATTCTTGTGCTGGCTGCGCTCGTTCTGGCATTGGACGACGATCCCGGTCGGAATATGCGTGAGGCGCACCGCCGAGCTGACCTTGTTCACGTGCTGGCCGCCCGCCCCGCTGGCCCGGTAGAAGTCCATGCGGATATCCTCATCCCGGATCTCGACGTCGATATCATCCTCGAACTCCGGCATGACGTCCACGGCCGCGAAGCTCGTATGCCGGCGGCTCTGCGAGTCGAACGGGCTGATGCGCACCAGCCGGTGCACGCCGGCCTCGCACGAGAGCTTGCCGAACGCGAACGGACCGACCACCCGTAGCGTGATCGAGCGAATGCCCGCCTCCTCGCCCGGCGTGATGTCCAACTCCTCATATTTATACTTATTCGCGTCGAAAAATCGGGTATACATCCGCAGCAGCATGCTGGCCCAGTCGCAGCTTTCGGTCCCGCCGGCGCCGGCGTGGATGCCGAAGAAGCAGTTCCTCATATCCTCCGGCCCCGACAGCAGGCCCTGCAACTCCACCTGCCCGCACCGCCGCTCCAGTGCGCCAAGGTCCTCCTCAAGCTGGCTCAGCTCCTCCCGATCGCCTTCCTCGGCCGCCAGTTGATGGAGTTCCGCCAGGTCCTTGACCTCGCGCTGCAATTCTTCGACGGGCTCGACCACGGCCTTCAGGGCGCTCAACTGCCCTACCACCGATTGCGCGGCTTCCTGGTTCTCCCAGAATCCCGGCCGAGACATACGGTTGCCCAGTTCTTCCAACTGAGTCTTCTTGTTCGGCAAGTCAAAGCCAGTCCCGGATCTTCTCGACTCGGGCCTCCAACTCGTTGATCATCATCTTCAGTTCTGCTACTTCCATAGGACCTTCCAGCTATCTTTCATGAATCTTCAGGGAAACCATACGAAGGCTTATACCATATCCCGAGTGTATATGCAATCTGACGTTCCCATGTTCGCCTCACGGTGTGCGACTACTTTTGTGGCTCTTGTCGGTCGCCTCGGCGCGGAGCGCCGCTGCGCGTCGGGTCGGCACGACATTCTCAGCGAGCGAGGACAGGAACCTCAATCGCGATGTATCGGGATTGGCAAGGGCTCCCACAGGTGATATATTGCCTGTGGGGACCCGAGCCCACGTTCGCCCTGCTGCGCCAAATCCCGTCTGTGCCTGCTCGGGCCACGGGAGTTGGTCGCACGCGCCCCACGGGCGTTCGCGCGGCGCTCCAGCGGACTTGTCTTGGGATTCTTACTTGCGAAGCAACACACCTCATTGCTCACCTGCCTTTGCCATCGCCAACATATTCATCGCTCATCTCCGTCGATCCTAACCGGCCAGGCAAGCACGAATGTCGCCTCCTTCCATTATACATTCCTGTCATGCCAAGCGGCACACTTGAGTCCATCACGCGTTTTGCCCACCACCCGGCAGACATCTGGCCCGGTGCCGCCGGCAACTGACGTGACCCTTTCTTCCAGTCCATTCGTTCGCTCGCGCTCATCGCCCCGCCGCGGGACGACGCCGTGCTCCGGGTGGGCCACGGTCCCGTGCTCTTGTTCTACAGCGTGCTCAGCCGTGACTGCACACGAGGGGAATCGGCCGGCGTCAGCGCGTCCGATAATCATCGGCATACTCACAGGATAGTCCGTGCACGCAACAGGTCGCCAGAACCAAGTCCTGGTCGGTGCTGCGACCACCTACTTGCCTACCCTCGCTATCATGCCCGCCTTGCCGATGTTGCCGCTATTGCCCTCTTTCGCGCGATAGGAGTCGTCTGACTACGGAGCACGTAACATGGTGATCGATAGGCTCAAGGCGGACAGGGGGAGCAGTCACCGGCCAACGAACAAGTGACAACCACCACAGCGCCGATAACAGAGAACGACTGAAGTAAACGGAATTGAGTGCCATTGTGACATGCTGTTCCACGTGCAACACGCGACACTAACTGAGGGGTTTCCGTTTGGACCGTGTCGCCTGCAACAGTCCCTGCGTACGAATGGTCCAGTGTCTCCTAAGTCCCCCCTCGCGCCGCGCCCTCCCGTGGTTTCTCTCTAGCTCGTCGTGCCCTTCCCGATAGCTCCTCTGGGTCATCCGTTGGTACGCCTACTCAGACCGCCGGCACTGCCCCCGACTGCGTGCCACGTGGAACAGCCGCGTCTCTAGTCGCCTCCTTGCCATTATTTCCAAAGGCAGCACTTGCCATCCAGCCGTCCATTCTCAGGACGCCGCCAGAACAGGCCAACTGCACTTGTTCGCCGAGCTGGACAGTTACACCGAATACCCGCCAGTCCACTTTCGCCCAGCCGCGGACCTCCCGCGCCGCTAACTCGCAACAACTGGAAGTCCATTCCAGGTAATTGCGGCGGGACAATGCAAGTCTCAGTGGCAAGGAGGGTTATGTCTCGCGCAAAGACTGCCAAGGGCTGACCCGTTTTCATCCCGCCCCTCCTCTTTTTTGCGTTCTCGGCGTGCTTGGCAAGAGGCAGTTTCGGTTCCGGCCGAAGGCCGGGCTGCGTTGATCTGAGTTCGGCAACGGCCTTGATCGGCATGTGCACCGAGCCGAACGGTCCAACAGCGGGCAGAGCGCGAAAAGGGCGTGTGACCTCTTCAATGGCATCGGAACCTCGCCCACGAAGGCTCCGGAAAGCGCGCCCTTCGCGTTTGGTGAGGCTCCCAACCGCATCACTTCGCGGTTGCGGTCGCGGGCTCCCAATCCAGGTCTGGCACGCACGGGGTCGTGCCCCAAGCAAGAGCGCATTTACGTTTCACGGGTCGGCTGGACCCCTGCCCATCCGACTTCGCTCAGGGGAGACCCTGCACGGGGGCGGCCAACCTACTCCTATCGAGGCGACCGCAGCAGCTTCTGGACGGGTCCCCATCCTGTCAGAGGCTCTCAGGTACCGAGCCGCCGTGTCGTCCCCCGCCTTATGGAGAGTGGGTTCTGGCCCTGCGGGTGTTCGACGCTTTGCCGGCACCAATGGGGAGGGGCGAATGATCATGCGCCCCCCCAGCTACGGGCAAGATGCACATGGGACTTGTCAGAGAGCCTCTGAGGATCCGCCCGCCGTGCTGCCGCTACCCGGGTGGCGTCGTTGCGCGGGTTCCGATGGGCAATCGTCTCGGAGCATCCGAAAAAGTCAAGTATTCTCGTCGCGCCGGCCGAAATATCTGGCGAGCAGTCTTGCCGCTGGTCGGTAGAGTTGCGACCTCCTGCGCTGGACCGGTCCGCATTTGAAGGAGCGAAGGCATGAACGATGGACGAGTCGAGAAGCCAAGACACCTCGGCAGGGGCCTTGAGTCGCTGTTAGGTCCGATAATGGCACCCTTGCCCGACGCCCGGGCCGTCCCGACAGCGCTGCCGGATGGTGCTAAGCTGCCTCCCGATAATGACTTACGTGATGCGCTGCGAGCGATTCCGGTGGCTTCGGTCAGTCCCAACCCGTACCAGGCGAGGAGCGTCTGGAATCAGGAGGATCTCAAGGAGTTGGCCGACTCGATCCGTGTGAACGGTGTCATTCAGCCGATCATCGTGCGCCCTTTTCAAGGGGCGTACCAACTCATCGCCGGGGAGCGGCGACTCCGTGCCGCGGAAATGGCTTCGCTCGCTACGATCCCCGCCCTCGTACGAGAGGTCACCGATGAACAACTCTTCGAGTGGTCGCTGATCGAGAATATTCACCGCCGGGATCTGAACGCCATCGAACGGGCCAAGGCGTACCAGCGCTACCTCGGCGCGTTTTCGCTGACCCAGACAGAAGCAGCCGAAAGACTGGGCGAAGACCGGTCTGTGGTCGCTAACTACTTGCGGTTACTGGACTTACCGGAGGAGATCAAGCAGATGCTCGTCGATGGGCGGCTGACGATGGGTCACGCACGGGCGATTCTTTCGCTCCCGACCGACGAGCTACGGCGCAAACTTGCCAACCGGGCCCTGGCAGGGCGGCTCAGCGTCCGCGAGGTCGAGCGGCTGGTGCGAAAGGCCCTGGCCGAGGAGGGCGCGGCCAGGCCGAGCGTACGCAACAAGCCGGCCCATATCATCGATCTTGAAGACAGGCTGTGTCGGCACCTGGGGACCCGCGTTTCCATCGAAACCAGCAGGAACGGCCAGCGCGGCAGGATCATCGTCGAATTCGATTCGCTCGATGAGTTCGACCGCATTGCGGAAGCGATAGGCCTGGTCTGTCGCGAACAGACGTAGGCGCGAACGCCAGTGCGCTTGTGCCGGCAAATCGCGTGGCGGATCGTCAGGATGTCGGACAATGCCCGGCGCGGCCTCTGCCGTCCGGTCGATTCCGGGCGGCGCGCCGAACGCGACAAAGGGTCCGGTCGCAGAGAAGAAAACGCGCGAGCGTGAGGTTTTCATCCCCAGCGCCCGAGTTTCGGGTATAATAACAGACAGTCTCTGCTGTTTCCTCGTGGTGCAGAGTGATGGAAAGTGCATATCAGTATTGAAAAAGGGGTGGTTTGTGAGACGCTTAAGCATCATCACGTTGAGTGCGCTGGTTTGTATCGGGGCCAGCTCGACGAGGTCACGCGCCGAGGCCAACGCCCCGCAGAAGTCACTGCATGAGGCCGCCAGGGACGGGGACATCGAGCAGTTGAAAAGACTTATTGGCAACGGGTCGAACGTGAACGAGGTGGACGATTACGGCTGGACGCCTCTTCGCAGCGCCATCGAGGCCGGCCAGACGGAGGCCGCCAGGACCCTCGTCGAAGGGGGGGCCAACGTCAATGGCAAGGATCGCGACGGCCTGACGCCGTTGATCCGGGTCTGTCTGGGCGGGTACAAAGAGATCGCCGAGCTGCTCGTCGCCAAAGGTGCGGACCTGGCGGCGAAGGACGACTATCAGAGGATGGCACTTCATACCGCAGTGATGATGGGGCGCTTGGAGATCGTCGAGGTGCTCCTGAAAGGGGGAGCCGATGTGAACTTGCAGGATGGCCGCGGACAAACGCCGCTGGTCATCGCGCGACAGAGGGGTGCGACCGAGATTGCGGATCTTCTCGTGAAGCACGGCGCGAAGGAGCCGGCTCTGAGTCTTGATCCATATGGCGACTACGGACGCGGCCAGGGGACGTCACAGACCCCGGGCGGCACGTACGGAGTCCCGCAGCCACCGGCGGTCACGGAAGTGAAGATCGATCCGAACGAGGTCATGGCGATGATGCAGAAGTTCGAGGGCGTCGTGACGGCCATGCAGGAATTGGAGAAAAAGAGCGAGACCGAACAACGGGTTTGGGCGCAGCGAAGGATGGACAATCGTACGATGTTGCTCAGGGCGGTGGACAAGCAGTTCGAAGACGAGATGACGTTCCTTAGAAAAACCGCCCAGGAAGAGAAGGCGGAAAAGAGCGTCAAGACCGTCGATGACCTGACGGCCAAGAGGAAAAGCCGCTCCGAGCTGATCAGCGAGGCGCTGATGGAGCAGCGGCGCGAGATGCTTCAGAGCCGAACGTCGGGCCAGGGCACGGACCTGTACGGCAGGGGGGGCCGCACGCGGACTTCGACACGCGCCGGCAGGGGACAGTACTTGAACACGGGCCAGACGGGCTCAACGGCCGGTGACCCTTACGGGGCACCGACCACGGGCAGAACGCCGGTGAGACGGACGATGGGCGATGTGAACGAACCAGTGATCGACCCGGAGACGCAGGCCCAGATTCAGGCCTGGCTCAACGCCAAGCCGGACGACAGGAAGGGCCTGCTGGACGCGGTGTACGGCCGGGATCTGGCCGACTTGAGCACGCTGGAGCAGGTGGCCGCCGAGGAGGAGAAGGCGGAAAAGACCGGCGTGGTGATCATGGCCCTGATGCTGGCACGACAGGAGCGGGCCGCGAAAATCGTGCAGAAGTGGCAGGAGGACGACGAACGGATGATGAGGCTGCAGCAGCGCTACGGCCAACCCGGCGCCCCGGGCACGCCCCAGGACCAGATAGGCGGCCGGCGAGGCACGCGCCGCCGCTGATCCCGATGTACCGCCGCGACCGGCTGGTAGTGACGCCGCAAGGCGTTTGCTTGTCAGTCCGTACGAACGGACAACAGAGGCAACAGAAGCGCATATCCTTGCCGACGCGCCTGCGGGCAGAGGATACGGAAGAGTAGAACGTCCCCTCTTCCCTTCCTTCGAGAAGGAAGGGCTTTGTAGTCACTGCCTGGCACAAGGCCGCCGCAGCCATCGAAGGGCCTTGGGCATTGGCGAAGTTTGCCGCCACGTTGAACCGCTCGGTGGCGGGCCAGGACTGACAGACCTCGAAATGCAGATGCGGCTCGCCCGGCATATTGCCGGAATTGCTGCTGGCGGCGATCCGTCGCTGATCTGCACTCAGTCTCCCTCGCGCACGACCCCGATCAGGTCGGGGGCAAACCCTGCAATGGTCAGAAAACACAAGCGCACACATCAGGGAATCCGAAGGTTGTGGCCGGAATACGCTGGCGGGTGCGCGCTTTCTCAGGGCACAGTCTCCTTAGAAGGTGTGTGAGAAGCCCGTCAATCGACCTTCCGTAAATGGATGGGTGGCAACGGGGCACCCCAAACGCACAATTCCGCGTTTGGGGATCCGAATGTCAAGGCCGCAGGCCTTGGCGATGGTGGCACCGCATCCCCGGAAGACCATCGCCAAGCTTCGCCTGGGGCCCCCAACGCAATACATCGCGTTGGGGACCCCTTGACGCTGCCACCCGGAGGAGATACGGCTTCTCACACACCTTCTCAGAGGAACTGCGTTCAGCGAGTGGCAGGTGTGGGACGCGTACTACACGTCGCTCAACTCATGCCCCTATGCAATTGCCCTGTGACCGGCGCGTAACCGTCCGAAAGCGTGTGGTTGGCCGTTTTGGGCACAACCGCTCGTTGGCCGAGTCGCTCGAAAACCACCATAGGTAAGGCTTTTCAGGAAGTCCCACAATCGCTGGGACGGTTACACCGGGGCCGGCGAATTTGCATTTTCCGGGAGATTGTGATACGATGGCGTCGATAAGAAACACAGGGAAGTGCCGGGCGCGATTGGCGTGTACTGGAGGTGTGAAAATGCGGAAAGAACACAAAAACCACGGTGATGGAGTATGTCCCAAGACAGGCCGGTCTGTCGAACACAGCGCACGGCGCCGATGGCGCCGCTGGATCGTCCCCATTGTGGGCCTCACGTCGTTGATCTGGTTCCTCATTCGGGTGATTCCGAAACCGCTGCGGGCGACGTACCCGTGCCAGCGGGTGGCGGCGCCGCTGGCGAGTGGCTTCGTGATCTGGGTGGCGGGACTGATCGGTTCGACCTGGGCGTATCACAGAGCCCGGCGGCTGTTCGGCCGGTCGCGGTACGTGTTGGCGGGTATCTGCGCCGCGATGGCGGTTCTCGCCATCTGGGGAGCTATCGCCGCGACCAGAGACAATCCGGCCCAAGCCGCGTCAAACGGCGTATTCGTCCCGTCCGATCCACCGGTCAGTCCGGTGGGCGTGCCTCAGGGAATTCACCCGGGCCGAGTGGCCTGGGTACATGATCCGGCAGCCACTTCCTGGGATGGCTTCAGCAGTTTCTGGTGGAGCAGCCAGTTCAACGACCAGGCCGCGATTGATGCCATGCTGGCGAGGGTCGTCAACAGTGTCGCCGGCGGCACCAGTATTTCCGATTCCTGGGACCGGCTGTTCCGGGATTTGAATCGGCGTAAGGGGAAGGGCGATACCGGGTACGAAACGACGGAGAAGATCGCCGTCAAAATCAACCTGAACAGCGGCGGCGCCAGCAACGCGCTGGACGCCTCGCCCCAGATGGTCCGCGCCCTGCTCGACGAGCTGGTAAACCATGTGGGCGTCCCCCAGGAGAATATCACGCTGTTCGATGCTCAACGTGCCAACATCAGCGCCGTCTCGGGCTACTGCAAGCCGGCCTTCCCGGATGTGAAATACAACCAGTGGGACGGCTGGGTCGCCAACAGCATCGCTTTCTCGTCTGCCGACGTCGGAGGCTCCGACGTCCGCCGACTCCCCCGAGCCGTCGTCGAGGCCGATTACTTCGTCAACATGGCATTACTCAAGCGGCACTCCCGCTTCAGCGCCAACTGGTCGGACGGCGACGGCCAGACGGCGGTGACTCTGTGCGGCAAGAACAATTTCGGCACGATCGGCTCGCCCAGCGCGATGCACGTCTCCATACGCGATTGGAGCCGGGGCATGGGGAGCTACAACGGCATCGTGGACCTCATCGGCAGCAAGTATATGGGCGGCAACACGGTCCTGTATATTGTAGATGGCCTGTACGGCGGCGACATTCATAACGCTACCCCGAAGCGGTGGCAGATGGCGCCGTTCAATAACGACTGGCCGTCCAGCGTTTTCGCGTCCCAGGACCCGATTGCCATCGATTCGGTGTGTCTCGATTTCCTGAATGCCGAATGGGGTCTGATTGCCAACGCCGACAACTATCTGCACGAAGCCGCCCAGGCGGACAACCCGCCCTCGGGGGCGGTCTATCGGCCCGACGGCGTGAGACTGGCCAGCCTCGGCGTCCACGAGCACTGGAACAATGCGACAGAGAAGAAATACTCGCGAAACCTTGGGACCGGCACGGGCATTGAGCTCCTTACGCCCTCGCTCACGAGTGAAAACGGGCCGGTCCGCAACCTCACGCAAGGGACGAGATATGATCTGATCTCTTACGCCGTGCAGGACGCCAATGACGGCGATGTGATTGTCGCGGCGCCCGGCGTCTACCAGGAGACCGTCAGTTTCAGCGGTAAGAACGTCACGCTCCGCAGCCAGGATCCGAACGACCCGGCGGTGGTCGCCGCCACCATCATCGACGGCGCCATGGAAGCCGTGACCTTTTCCGGCGGCGAGGACGCCAACTGCGTGCTTGCAGGCTTCACGATCACCGGGGCCACGCGGGGCATCTACTGCCGCAGTGCTTCACCGAGGATTCTCAACTCCCGGATCGTGGGCAATGCGGAAGCGGGCATCAAATTGTGGGAGAGCGCCAATCCGACCGTTGCCAATTGTATCATCGCTGGCAACAGCGGTGGCGGCGTCGAGATGTGGGCGAGCGCCGTCGGCCGAATCGTCGCGTACAACTTCGCCACCATCGACCACTGCACCATCGTCGGCAACTGGGGCGCCGGCATCAACGGCGGCAAGCCGGTCGTGACAAATTCGATCATCCACGACAACATTGGCGACGGTGAGAAGCCCCAGATCGTGAGCGATGCGCCTACCGTGAATTACTGTAATGTCTATGGGGGGCACGCCGGCACCGGGAACATCGATGTGGACCCCGGTTTTGTAGAGCCAGGCCACTGGATGCTTACATCAAGGCCGCCCGGCTTCTGGCAGCACGGCGATTACCATCTGCGGTCGGATTCACCCTGTGTGGACGCGGGAGACCCGGCCTTCACGATGGACGTGATTGGCACCGATATCGACGGCCAGTCGCGCACTCTCGGCGGCCGGACCGACATCGGCTGCGACGAGGTGTCGCAGCCCGTCTATCTCACGTGGCTGGCGCATGCCAGCGTCAAGATCGCGTGGCGGGACAGGGTCGTCTACGTCGATCCGCGCGGGCTGAGCATCACGCCGCACGATGCCACGCTGATCCTCGTCACCCACAGCCACGGCGACCACTACTCGCCGGCGGATATCGCCAGAGTCGGGAATGCTCAGACCCAGTTCATCGCCCCGCCGGATGTCGTCCAGGCCTATGGGAGCGGACGGACCATTGCGCCGGGCCAGACCCTCGAAGCAGCCGGACTTCGCATCATCGGCGTGGCTTCGTACAACCTCACCAAGACGAATCACCCCAAGAGCCGTAACTGGGTGGGGTTCATCGTCGAGATCGGCGGCAAACGGATCTACTGCGCGGGCGACACCGACCTGACGCCGGAGATGAAAGCCCTGACGAACATCGACGTGGCATTCCTGCCCGCCGGCGGCACGTACACGATGGATGCCGTCGAGGCGGCAGAGGCCACGAAGTTCATTCAGCCGGTCCTGGCCATCCCTTACCATTGGGGCACCAGTGTGGGCACGTTGGCCGACGCGGAGCGCTTCGCGAAGCTGGCCGCCTGCAATGTCAAAATCATGACCCCCGGCGAGACCCTGAGCTCGGACGACTGGCAAAAGGATTTCTCCTTCCTCGCCCACTGGAAGCTGGATGAGACCGAGGGGAACGTCGCGGCCGACAGCGTGGGTGACTATGACGGCTCGCTGGCGGGCGGTCCTGTCTGGCAGCCGGCGGGCGGCCGGGTCGGCGGCGCGCTGAGGCTCGACGGCGTGGATGATTGGGTCGGTACGTCCCTCGTCCTGAATCCCGCGGAGGGGAGCTTCAGCGTATTCGCCTGGGTCAAGGGTGGCGCCCCCGGCCAGGCGATTCTGTCACAGGCCGGCGGCGCGAACTGGCTCATGGCGGACGGTTCGGCGGGCCTGCTGATGACAGAGCTTCGCCAATCCGGACGCAACGCCCGGGACCTCGTCTCGTCAAAGGTCGTTGCCGATGGCGAATGGCACCGCGCAGGCTTGACTTGGGACGGGACGAACCGGTTTCTGTATGTTGACGACACCGAGGTCGCCCGTGATAAGGCGACCAGTCTGGAAGGCTCAACCGGCCCTTTGTCCATCGGAGCCGATAGCACGTTGCAACCCGGCGGCTTCTGGTCCGGCCTCGTTGACGACGTGCAGGTCTACCGCCGGGCCGTCAAACCGGTGGGCGCCCTCCCAAATCCTTGAGATGGGCCTAAACAGGTACTCAGGCGGGCGGCAACGGCGAGGCCGAAGGCTTTGCCGATGGCGAATGGACAAACGACCGGCACGCTGTGCTTGGGGACCCCTTCGTTTCGCTCAGCACGACACAGGGTGACTGCCCGGCCACGAAATTTAGTCGCACCCCTCAGACGGCAAGGCCGGTATTTCATCTTGACGCAAGGTCTTGGAAATAGTATACTTATTTCATTCGCCGGGTCCTGCCACATAGCTTCACAGGCACCGGGTAGTGCCGCTGTCCCGGATGCTGTTTTCCAGCCAGCTCAGCGGGAAGGAGGAGGATCGTGACCGCAGTGTCGTTGTACGCAATCGTTCTGACTTTGCTCGGCGTCGTTCCAGGCGAAACCGACGGGTGGGGTACGGGCCAGGTCGAATTCCGGGCTTACCTGCGAACCGGCGAGCATCAGGAGATCTACCCCATTTGTGCCGGCCAGTATACGGTCCAAGTGGGTATTGAGGAGGTCTTCGACGATCCCTCAGGGGTGCTGGAGTACGTCACCAGCATCGACGTGTGTTACGACGGCCGCATGGAACTGGTCCCGGGCGACACGGTCGAAATCAGGGGCACCTATCACGATGGCGCCTGTCCCCTCCCGTTCTGTGGTCGAGTGGAGGCCTCATCGGTCTACAAGGTAGACGAATGGGAAGAGCCCGAGGACGAAGAGGAGCCGAACGATATCGAGTCGCCCCTGGTGCTTACCGACTCCGCCGAAGCTACGGAGACCACCGTCATGCTGCAGGGCATCCTGCTGGATGACGGCGGCGACTTCTGTCGGTGCAGATTCATCTATAAGAAGATTGAGGACCGTTGGTGGAACACCGAGTGGATCGAGTACCTCAGCACCGGGGCGGTCTTCAGCCAGAAGATCGCCGGCCTGGTCCCGGGTACCCGGTACTACTACTACATCGAAGCGGAGAATTCTGTGGGCTGGGACAGCGGACGGCACGGGACTTTCGTCACACTGCCCGAGACTGTCCCTCCCATCCCCCAGCCGGCGGCGTGGGTAACGGAGCCCGTCCAGGTCGATACCGCCTCAATTACCATGATGGCCCATAGCGCGCGGGACCTGGCAGGACCCATAGAGTACGCCTTCGATTTCGTCTCCAGCCCGACGGGCGGGGCCGGCGGCTCGGATTCGCCCTGGCAATTCAGCCCGCTGTTCCTGGATGTGGGCCTGAACGCCAATCATCAGTACGGCTACCGCGTCAAGGCGCGGGATGGTCATGGCAACGAGACCGCCTACTCGTCGATACGGTATGCGTATACCGATATCGAGACTCCCGTGGACGTCGCGGCCGGTGAGATCACCACGAACAGCATTCAGGTCAAATCGAACACGACCTTCTCAGGTCTGACTCGCGGAAACTCCGGCCTGAAACTGGAGAATGTCACCACGGGTGACGTGTCCCCGTGGCAACAGGAGAATGCCTTTTGGACCAGCGAGGGACTGCTGCCCAACACGCAGTACAGGTTCTGGGCCCAGGCGCGCAACGGTAACGGTGACCTCACTCCGTTCAGCAGCGAGTTGGGCGTCTATACGCTGGCCATGGTTCCTACGCCGGCTTTTTTCTCTGACGTGACCGTCAACCAGATCTTCGCCCAATGGGGCGCCAACGGGAACCCTGGCGGCACCCAGTACTGGTGCCAGAACACTGTCAAGAGCGGCAATTCCGGTTGGATTACCGGTACGCAATGGCTCGATACGGGCCTGTCGCCCAACGCCAAGTACGCCTATCGTGTGAAAGCCCGCAACGGTGATGGCGTGGAAACGGCGTTTTCGGCGGAGGTCAGCCGCTATTCGGCCATCGAGACCCCCACGGGTGTCGTCTTCGGGACCATTACGTCGAGCAGCATTCAGGTACGGTCGGCGAACACTCCTTCAGGTCTGAGTCAGGGGGAGTCCGGCTTGTGGCTGGAAAACGTCACCACCGGCCAGACCTCGTCCTGGCACCGGGACAACAGTTTCTGGACCAGCGACGGGCTCACGCCCAACAGCCGCTACGGATTCCGCGCGCGGGCCCGCAATGGCGACGGGGTGCAAAGCCCCACCAGTGAGACCGCTTACGTTCATACGCAAGCCAATGCGCCGATCCGGGTTGCCTTTTCCGGGGTGGCCGCCACCAGCATCCAGGTTCAATGGGGGACCAACGGGAATCCCCCCGGCACCCTGTACCTTTGTGAAAACACCACGGCCGGCATGCATTCCGGCTGGACCACCGGCGCCTCCTGGGACAACACCGGCCTGGCGCCCAATACCGTGTACGGCTATCGTGTCAAGGCTCGCAATGCCGACGGCGTTGAGACGGCCTGGACCGACCTCGGCGTGCAGTCCACGGAGTTCCGCTCGCTGACGATCAGCGCGACTCCAGGCGGCAAGGTGAGCTCTCCCGGGCAGGACGTCTTTCGGTGCGCCCCCGGCGCCACTGTCAGTCTTGCCGCCGAACCGCTGGCGGGGTACCACTTCCTACGCTGGACCGGCAGCGCCGTCGATGCCGGACGCGTTGCAGACCCAAGCGCCGCGCAAACCACCGTACTGGTGGACGCCCACTACACCCTGACGGCGAACTTCCTGCGCACGCGGATCTACGTGGACGGACGGGCCGTCGGCGCCAAGGACGGCTCGAGCTGGACAAGCGCCTGCACGTCCCTGCAGGATGCCCTGGACCTGGCGCAGGTGGGGAACGAGATTTGGATCGCCCAAGGCACGTACAAACCGGATGTTGGGAAGAACCTGTCGATCGGGGATCGTTTTGCCGCCTTCGAGCTCAAGAGCGGCGTGGCGATCAAAGGGGGCTATGCCGGCCTGGGGCACGCCGATCCGAACGCACGCGAGATACTTGTTTACAGAACCATCCTGAGCGGGGACCTGAACGGCGACGACCGCGCCATCTGGGGCTCGTATGACCTCTACAGCGATATCTCGCGAACCGATAACAGCTTCCACGTCGTCAGCGCCCGCGACGCAGACAGCGCGACCCTCCTGGAGGGCGTCACCATCGCGGCCGGCAACGGCATCGAGGGGGCCGGCATCAGTCTGATTCACAGCAGTCCGGTCATCTCCGAGTGCACCCTCCGTGCCAATCGCGTGGGTCAGCTTTCCGGCGACGGTCTGGACGGCTGGGGCCAGGGCGCCGCAGTCTCCTGCTATCTCTCTGAGCCCATGTTCCTCGACTGCACGTTCCTGAGCAACTGGGCCGGCGGCCAGGGCGGGAGCTTGTACAGCGTCGAGAGCAGCCCCGTTCTGATGGGCTGTACGTTCGAGGATAACCAGTCCGGCATGCAGGGAGGTGCAATGTATGGCGAGGACACCAGTTCCGTCTGGGTCGATTGCACATTCCACGCCAACTGGTCCTGGGACGGCGGAGCCATTTACAGCGACGAGGGCAGCAGTTCCCGGTTGACCAATTGTCGCTTCTTCGGCAACGCGGGCCATGGCTCGGGCGGGGCCGTGTTCGCCGGCGGTGAGAGCCTGGAGGTCACCAACAGTGTCTTCAGCGGCAATCTCGCCCAGATTGACGGTGGGGCCGTGGCCTTCACACAAGGATTCGGGGTGTTGGCCAACTGCACCTTCAATCGTAATCTCGCCGAAGGCGAACGGGCCGGACCAGCCCTGGCTGTACTCGAAGCCACTGCCTCGCTGGCCAACTGCATCTTTTGGGATCACACGACCCCCGCGAAGGAGCAGATTGCCGTCGCCCGGACAACCGGGAATCCTGCCGAGTTGATTGTAGAGTACTGCGATGTGCCGGCCGGGATCAACGGGATCATACGCAACGGGACTGTGACCGTCACGTGGGGAGGTGGAAACATTGATGCCGACCCGCGCTTCCGGGACCCTCTGGGCCCCGACCGCGTGGCAGGCACGAAGGATGATGACCTGCGCGTGCGAGCCGGATCACCCTGTGTCGATGCCGGCGACAATACCGCCGTCCCGGCCGATGCCGACGACCTGGACCTGGACGACGACCGGCTCGAGCGCATCCCCTTCGACCTGGACGGCCGGCCCCGCTTTGCCGATCATCCGGACACGGCCGATACCGGCCGGGCCGATGCCCCCGCTTATCCGACGATCGTGGATATCGGCGCGTACGAATTGGGCAGCACCCCGCCTTTCTAAGGTGTGTTGTTTCCGCCCGAGTGCAGGGCCTGTCCTGAACCGTCGTTGGATTCCGCTATTGCCGGGTCGCGCTGGATCTTGCGTCCACCGTCCGATAAGCACTGGGCGTGCCATACTGATATTTTGACGCACGACCGCAGAAAAAGACTTCCCTTGTCGCCCGCCGTCGGGTAAGCTGCTGCCGTGCTCGGTACGTCATATCAGGGGTTTGTGGTTCCGTTTATCGTCCCGTTGCTCAGGTAAAGTCGTGCCTTTGCTGACATTGTACTTTCAACTCCATCAGCCGTTCCGGCTGCACCCTGATGGGACGACGCTCCTTTGGGACGAGAAGAACAGGGACGTCTTCGTACAGAGAGCCGAGAAGTGCTATGTTCCCACGATCCGGATGTTCGCCGACCTGGTGCACGCCCACTACGATTTCAAGCTCGGTCTGGGGATATCCGGGACCTTTCTGGAGCAGGCCGAACTGTACCGGCCTGAAGTGATTGACGCCTTGCGCGGATTGCTCGACGTCGGCCGGGATACTCGGCAGGTCGAGTTCCTGGAGCAGCCCTATTATTACTCGTTCGCCTCCTTCTTTGCCGATCCGTCCAAGACGGAATTCAAGGAACAGGTCTCGCTTCACCGGCAGAGGATGAACGACGTCTTCGGCGTCAAACCGAGGGCCTTTGCAAATACCGCGATCTCCTACAGTAATGAGATCGCGAACATCGTGGCGGACATGGGATTCAAGGCCATTCTGTGCGAGCCGAGCGAAAAGACGCTCAACGTCCGGGACCACCAGCCCATCCTCGCCAACATCGTTTACCGCGCCATCGGCAGAAAGGGGCGACCGCGCAAGCTGGCGGTTCTGCCGCGCCACAGGGTCCTCAGCCACCGGATCACGTCGGCCTTCGATGCCGACCCGTCGATGGCCCATCGATGCGCCGAGTCGATTCAAGAGACCGGCGGCGAGGTGGCCGTGCTCGTGTGCGATTTCCCGCTCATTGAGAAAGACACGCCGGCCTATGAGAAGATGGTCGCGTTCTGGAGACTCCTGGCGGATGAGGTCACCAGCCGCAATGACATCGTGCCGGCCAATCCGACCGAGATCGCCGAGTGGTTCCAGATCACCGAGTGCCCGATGGTGGATTGCCCGGCGCCGACCAACTCGTTCCTGGCCAGCGTGGCGTCGGATACCCCGGCCTCGCACGCCCAGGCCGTGCTGTTCAGGAGCATCGAGACTCTGGAGACCGACGCCAAGCAGGCCGGCGGCGACTTGGTGCGCCAATTCCGATATCTGACCGCGTCCGACCATCTGCGCTACCTCCAGGAGAACGGCCATGAGGCGGATTTGGCCGGGGAGCCCCTGAGTCCCTATGATTCGGTGGCCACGGCCGCGTACGCCCTCACACACGCCACCGACGAGTTGTTCCACGCGGTCAAGAGCTTCAACATCCTCAAGAAAAGCACGACGACCCCTGTGATCGTGATCACCCCCGAGACGGGCCGGCTGCCGTCCGAGGGGATGGGCCAGTTCGCACGGTACGTCTCCGGCAAAAGCGGCGGCCTGGGCGAGGTCGTCTCCGCTCTGTGCAAAGGGTTATCGCAGAGACGCATCCCGGTTCATCTGATCACGCTCAACCTCAGCCGGCGCTTCCGCGAAGAAGCCGGCCTCAGCGAGGCCGAATGGATTCAAAAACGGCACCATCTCAATCCCGAGAACATCCACCTGGTCACCTCGGCCATCTTCGGAGGCTACCGCAGCGCCTATGAAGGCTCTCCGCCGGCCAATGCCGCCGAGTTCCAGAGGCAGATCGTCAACACGTACATCAAGGAGATCCGCAGCAAGTACGAGGGCCGGGCCATCCTCCATACCAACGACTGGATGGCCGGCGGGATCATCACGCCGTACGGGAGAATACGCGGGATACCGGTTCTGCACACGGTGCACAACACCCATACCGGGCACGTCCCGCTGGATATGTTCTACGGCGTGAATCTCCGGGCCCTGTGGGACAAGCTGTACCTGTCCTCGGACACGCACGAGAAGGCCCTCGACTGCCAGGCAACGGCGATCAGAAACGCGACGAAGGTCAGCTACGTCGGCGAGAAGTTCCTCAAAGAGATCGTGAGCGACCATTTCCTCTGGGACTACATTGTGCCCTCGAGCGTGCGCGGGGAGACAAAGGCGCGATACTACGGCCACGATGCGCTGGTCATGCCCAACGGCATCGCGCCGGACGTCTATCCGGAGAACCAGCAGGAGGACCCCGACGTGGACAAGCCCGGCCTGGCGAAGCGGTACGGGCCGGCCGACAATCTCGTCGAGGCCAAGCGGGCCAACCTGGTCAAGTTCCAGATGAAAACGGGCCTGAGGATCGATTGCGACGCGATTCTCCTGTACTGGCCGTCCCGCCTGGACCCTGTCCAAAAGGGCATCGATCTGCTCGAACAGATCGCCCAGAAGTTCGTCGACGCCCATCCCGACGTCCAGATAGCCGTGGTGGGCGACCCCGTCGGCGGGGACAACTGGCATGCCGACGTCATGGGCCGGATCGCCTGTGCCTCGGGCGGGAGAATCTGCTATCAGCGGTTCAACCAGGACCTGAGCCTCCTGGGCTATGCCGCCGCCGGCGACGTCTTTGGAGCGTCCCTGTACGAGCCGTTCGGGCAGATCGACGTCGTCGGCAACATCTACGGCGCGACGGCCACGAATCGCGACACGGGCGGCTACAGCGACAAGATCGTCCCGCTGAACCTGCGGGCCTGGGGAGCGCCCATCGACCAGGGCAACGGCGTCCTGTTCCACGACTACAACGCCGGCGGGCTATGGTGGGGCTTGAGCGTCGCCGTGCAAAACCACCGGTATTTCCGCGAGCATCCCCGCGAATGGGAAAAGCAGATGAGGCGGATTATGAAGGACGCGCGAAATACCTGGAGCCTGGACAACATGGTCGCCAAGTACATCACGGCCTACGAGCAACTGAACGGAGGAAGACCGCTGGTCTAACGCCGATAACAAGTGAATTCTCCGTGATTCTCAGTCGTGATCGCTCCAATTTGACAGGGCGGTTCACCCAGAGACTATCTCGAAACCACACTGCGGCTCGTCATTGCGAGCGCAGCGAAGCAATCTCGCACCCCCGGAATTGAGATTGCTTCGTCGCTGCGCTCCTCGCAACTACATTCGCCGTTTTGAGATAGTCCCTCACACGGATTCTGATTGATTCGTGCGCGGTGTGTCATCCCTTCGACTCCGCTCAGGGCAGGCTCTGAACGAAGCGCAGCGCAGTGAAGGGGTTCCCCAAACGCGAGTGATTGCGTTTGGGGGTCCCAACGATCCGGCCTACGAACGGGACAAACGTCTCATCCGGGGGGCCAGATTCCTTCGAAGCTCAGGACAGGCTCTTCGGCTTCGCCTCAGGATGACGGAGCCCACCGCGCAAGAGTCTTTCCTAATCCGTATTACTGGCAACACATCCTCGCTAGGGGCTGTGGGGACTCCATCTCCACACCCCTGGGATCTTTCCTTTCGGCCCAATAGCAGGGGAGGAGAGAACGTTACCAAGCCGGGAGCGATACCGTCCACGCGGCAGGCACTGTCTCAGGGAGACGCTTGCAGGCAAGACCGGGCAAGACTTGGTACCTGCAACACGCATTCGCAGGCAATTCACCGCGTGTTACTGTCCGAGAGTGTGTGGTTGGCGGTTTTGTGCCCAACCGCTCCTTAGCCGAATCGCTCGAAAAGCACAACAGGTGGGATTCTTCAGAGAGTCCCACAATCGTTGGGACGGTTACACCGCGTAAGCCCCTTGCCGACGACGGGTGCCGAGGGTAATCTTATACGTGCCGTCGTGGAGGATAGGGCTGGGCGCCCAAACGCGATGTACCGCGTTTGGGAACCCTCTCTGCTGGGAAGCACCCCGAGCGCCGCGGTGGTCCAGTGGCATGGCAATGCCACTTGTATGGTTTTGGCGGCGTTGCTCTGCTTGCTTGCCATGCTATTGGCCGAAAGCGGAAAATCCCAGGGGTTTGGGGACAGGGTCCCCAAGACAACAGGGAATCAAACCGGCAAGGAAAGGACAGGGTTCTTTATGAGACAGTACACACGTGTTCTCACAGCGATCTTCGTGGTCGGCGTCGTAACCCGCGGATGGACAGGGGCCGGTGCCGCTAATCCGCAATCGCCGGAGCGCGACTACACCGTCAAGCCGGTGCCTTTCAATAAGGTGCACGTCCGGGACGGCTTCTGGACGCCCCGGCTGGAAACCAACCGCACCGTCACGATTTGTTACTGCTTCGAGAAGTGTGAACAGACCGACCGAATCAGCAACTTCGAGAAGGCGGCGGGCCTCAAGCAGGGCAAGCACGAGGGCATCTATTTCAACGATTCCGACGTCTACAAGGTCATGGAGGGGGCGGCCTATTCCCTGCAGGTCCATCCGGATACGATGATGCGGCTGTACCTGGACAAGCTGATCGCGATCATGGGCGGGGCCCAGTGGGAGGACGGATACCTGTACACCTTCTACTCGATACCCGACAGGCAGCCGCAAATGCGCTGGACCGATATCAGCGGCAAACATGAACAGTACTGCATGGGTCATATGCTGGAAGCGGCGGTCGCGCATTATCAGGTCACCGGCGACAAAGCCTTCCTCGATATTGCCGTGAAGAACGCCGATCTGATCTGTAGCGTCTTCGGTCCCGGCAAGCGGACCGACCCGCCGGGCCACCAGGAAATCGAGATTGGATTGTGCAAACTGTATCGGGCCACCGGCGACGGAAAGTACCTTGATGCCGCGAAATTCTTCCTCGACCAGCGGGGCCGCAAGGGCAACCGGGGACCCAACGGCGCCGGCGGGCTTTATGGTCCCTATTCCCAGGACCATATCCCTGTCACCGAGCAGACCGAGGCCGTGGGGCACTCGGTGCGGGCGGCTTATATGTACACCGGCATGGCCGACGTCGCAGCCCTCACGGGCAACACGGAATACATCCAAGCCATCGACACCATCTGGACGGACATCGTCAATACGAAGCTCTACATCACAGGAGGCATCGGTGCGGCCGGCGGACACGAAGGTTTCGGTGGGCGCTACGAGCTGCCCAATCTGACCGCCTATTGCGAGACTTGTGCCTCATTTGCCAACATATTTTGGAATCACCGCATGTTCCTGATGCATGGCGACGCGAAGTACCTCGACATCCTGGAACGCACGCTCTACAACGCAGCATTATCGGGCATTTCCATGAACGGAGACCGGTTCTTCTACCCGAACCCGCTCGAATCGACCGGCCGGCACGAGCGCAGCCCGTGGTTCGGTTGCGCGTGCTGCCCCTCCAACGTCGCCCGGTTCATCCCCTCGGTGCCGGGCTACGCCTACGCGTGCCGAGGGGATGACGTGTACGTCAATCTGTTCATCAGCGGCGACGCGACGGTGGCAACCGCCGGGAGCAAGGTCCGCCTGAGCCAGACGACGGAGTACCCGTGGAAAGGCCGGGTGAGCATCTCCGTGGAGCCGGAACAGGCCGGGACCTTCGGCGTGTGCGTTCGCATTCCCGGCTGGGCCCGGAACGAGCCGGTGCCGAGCGACTTGTACAGATTCCAGGGCGATGCGCCCGAGCGAGCTTCGCTGAAGGTCAATGGCCAGCAGGTATCACCGGCCGTCGAGCAGGGTTTCGCCCGGATCGAGCGCCAGTGGCAGAAGGGCGACACGATCGAGCTGGACCTGCCGATGCCGGTCCGGCGGATTACTGCCCATCCGGAGGTCAAGACCAATCAGGGCAAAGTCGCTTTGCAGCGGGGCCCGCTGGTATTCTGTCTCGAAGGTCACGATAACGATGGACAGGTCCTGGGTCTGGTGATTCCCGACGATGCGAAGCTCAGGGCCGAACATAAGGCCGACCTGTTGAACGGCGTCACGGTTATCACCGGCAAGGCACAAGTGGCCAAGCGCATGCCGGACGGCAAGATCGTTGCCGCGGGAACGCGGCCGTTCACCGCCATCCCGTACTATGCCTGGGCACATCGCGGCCACTCGCAGATGACGGTCTGGCCGGCGCGGGAGCCGCAGGCCGCCCACCCCGAACCGGCGGCAGTGGCGCGGGTATCCTGCCCGTGAGTCAGATTACATGGGCGGGACGCCCATGCTGCTGAGGCAAGGCCACGGCCTCCTACGTCCACGTGTCGCTGGCGGCAGTGGCGCGGGTATCCTCCCCGTGAGTCAGATTACATGGGCGGGACGCCCATGCTACTGAGGCAAAACCGCGGCTCCCTACATCCACGTCTCGCTGGCGGCTATCAAAGACCAGGTCCTGCCCGCTGATTCCGGCGACTCATCCGCGGAACACCTGGACTTCTGGCCACATGAGGGCACGACGGAGTGGATTCAATTCAAATGGGATAAGAAACAGGATGTCTCGGCGGTCCAGGTCTACTGGTTCGACGATACCGGCCGGGGCGAGTGCCGTCTCAAAGCCTGGCAAGGGCTTTACCGTGCCGCTGAGGGAGGTTCCAAGCCGGTTAAAAACAGCACGCCCTGGGGGGCGGAAAGGGATGCCTTCAGCGAGGTGGGCTTCGAGCCGGTCAAGACCAATGCCCTGAAAATTGAGATTGTGTTGCAGGAACGCTGGTCGGCCGGCGTCCAGGAAGTGGTGGTTGAATAGCCGTCCCGGCTCTCGCGACGACGCACCGGTCCGCCGGGGGACGGACTATTTCCTCCCGTAACCCAGTATAAGTGTCACAAGGACAGCGACTTGCAGAATGATCAGCACCACGTTCATCTTTCTACCTCTATCTCCTTGACCTGCCCGGCTTTACATATATAAGGCATATGCTCGATGCTTGGTAACACGCCCTGCTCCCGATTCACGAAATCCCTGCATTGTCAACAGATCCATTGCCTGCAGCCGAGGCCGGTGCTCCCTGGGAATGACGATTCGTGATGAGAGTCTTTGCCGCCTTGCCCTTCTTTTCCCGTCTACTCATATTCACAATCGACGCCCCGCGCCTTCCTATCTAAAGTCTACGACTTTTTTTCGTCCCTGCATGAAGTCTGGCGTGCTGCCTCCGAATATTTGTTGGATTTTGGGCGCCCCTGCCAACATCGTCCCGGCTCTGCCGGGACGGGCTCTCGGCGTCTGAGGGTCGATAGCCGTGAGTGCCCTCGAAATCCGCCCCAGCGGGTTTTGACATGACGTGTCAATACGGTATCATTGCCGTTCGATTTGAGTCTACAAGCCCCTGCGTTATCTCGCTTGCTCTCCCTTCGCTCCGCAGGGGCTTTTTCCAAGTGCGACCAACTCTTGTGGCCCAGGCAGGCATGAGCGGGATCTGCCGTCGTAGAGCGAGCGTCCTCACTCGCCTGAAGATGGCGCGGGGACGCACGACCTACAAGAGCCACGAGAGTAAGCCACACACCTTTTTCCTGGCCTGTACTGGTGAGTCTTGCAGGGAAGCCGTTTGTGGATTATTCTGATGGGAGAAAGGTAACCAGGGCTTGGCCCGGTCGATGATTTGAGAGGGTGTGATCTATGAAACTGGTTCTCGTCGTAGCTGCGGTGATAGTGGGTTCGCGGTCCCCGGCGCCCAATTCCGCGTTGGGGTCCCCTTCCGCGGCCGTACAGACGCCCGCTGTATCCGTAGGGGCGAATCATGATTCGCCCGTACCGGTATCGAGTCCCATGTCGCGCGAGTCGATGAAGCTTGAGGCGATTCCCTTCAAGCTCGTTTATGAAACGTTTCGCGAGACCGGAGGGCGAGGGAACTGGGAGTTGTTCGTGATGAATGCGGATGGCTCCAATCCGGTCAACCTCACCAATACGCCGCGCCTCGATGAGATGTACCCGCACGTTTCGCCGGACGGCACGAAGATCTGTTTCGTCACGGATGAGGGCCGAGGACGGGACAAGGTCCGCCACGTCTATTACATGGACATCGACGGCAGCAACCGGGTCCACGTGGCGGCCAATGCGCGCGAGCCGTGCTGGTGCTTCGACAGCAAGAGCATCGCCTATCTCAAAGGCGAGTACGAACGCTACAGCACCCGTGAGTACGCTACCGGGGGGCTCATGTACTATCATCTCGAGAACGACTTTCACAGCCCGCACATGAACCCGGAGTTGGAGCATCTCTACGCCATTTGCTGGTCGCCCTGCGGTCGATGGTTCGTGGCGGCCGTCCACGGCGGAATGGGCTACAGCGACACGATCATCGCCTTTGAGGCGTTCGGCAAGCGGGTCTTCGATCTGGCGAAATCGGGCGTCAAGGGCTGCCGGCCCGACCTGAGCACGGACGGGACCCGGATGGTCTGGGGCGAGACGGACTGGAACTTGTGCACGGGCGAGATCGACCTGGGTAGGGGCGAGTCATCATTCGCCCAGATCGAGCCCAAAGTCACGAACGTCCGGAATATCCTGCGATGCGAACGGAAGTACAAGGTCTATCACGTCGATCTCTCACCGGACGGCAAGTACATCACGTTCAGCTTCGGCCCGGTCAGCGGCGGTCAGCAGGTCGGTGGAATGGCGGCCGGTTGGAATATCTGCGTGGGCGACCTGAACGGCAATTGGGTCCAGATCACCGCCGACGGTCTGCATAACAAGGAACCCGACTGGATCCCCCTCCCACAGGGAATCGATGATTGATGATTTACGATTGACGATTTGAAGACCGAGGGTGCCCCGCGCACGCCGCTTCACACAGGAGCAGGAAATGTCGAGTCGATATAGGACG
>CAYFUB010000172.1:0-3634 GCA_964346195.1 uncultured Pirellulales bacterium | reverse complement strand
AGGAGCGTCCGGTCCAGCTCGGGAAATACGCGGGGATGCCGGTTCATGGCTTCGGACAGGCTGGAGCCCTGGGACAGCGACTCGCGTATCTGCCCGAGCACCTGCTTGAAATATCCCTGCCGGCCTTCTATCACAATGTCGAGAGAGCGCAGGATCGGCACGCCCGCGTCCAGCAAGGCCGACAAGTCGTAGTAGGCTTGTACCAACCTGGTTCTTGAGCCCATGAACGCTGCTCCGCCATGTCGAATATCATGTGCGACCCCCGGCTGCGGGTGCGACTAACGCTCGTGGCCGGTCCGCGCCTGCGTCATGCTGAGCGAAGCGAAGCATCCGGCCACAGAACGAGAAGTCTGCAGCGCGCCGGACGAAACCTCTCCTGCGATGTCCGGATCCTTCGCTTAGCTCAGGATGACAGGGTCCGTGCGAGGCGTTGCCTCCCATGTGTCTGTCGTTCCCACGAGATTGGGCTGCACACGTCGGCTCATTGTTGGCAATCTTCTATTGTCAGCATGCGTAACTTGTCTTAGTATAACAGGCTGTGCGACGGACGCAACGATGACAGTCGATGGAGGTCGACATGGATGACGGCTGGGGCAAGAAGGGCTGGCGGCGGTTGTTGGACCGCCTCAGTCGCAGGGCCGCGCTGCGGCTGAGCTGGCCCACGCGGATCACGCTGGCGCGCATCCTGCTGATCGTTCCCTTCGTCGGGTGTATGCTCAACATCCACGACCCCCGGTTCAGCGAATCGGCTCAGGACATCCTGCGCTATATCGCGGTGGGAATCTTCTTCCTGATGGCTGTCAGTGATGCAGTTGATGGATACCTGGCTCGCCGGCGCAAGCAGATCACCAAGCTGGGCGCGTTCCTCGACCCGCTGGCCGACAAGTTGCTGATCACCTCGGCCTCTTTGTTGCTCGTCTCCCAGAGGGGCCACGTCGAAGGCTTCCTGCTGCCCGTAACCGTGGTGGTCCTGATTATCGGCAAGGACATCCTGATTACGATCGGCTTCGTCGTGGTCTATCTGATTACCTCCCAGACCCATATCGTACCGGTCTTCGCGGGCAAGCTGGCTACGGCGTTGCAGCTTGCCATGGTCGCCGCTGTGCTGCTGGCGCCCGAGCTGGCGATGGTGATTCCGGGCTATCGCTGGTTCCTGAGCGCACTCTGGTGGTCGGCGGCGGGCGCGGCCGTTTTGGCGGCCCTCATTTACATTCGCAACGGGAGCCGCTATATTGAACACTATGAACGGACCTTGGGTAAGGGCTCAGGCGGCTGAGTTCACGGTGGTCCGTTCGGAGGAGGGAGGCACCCGTTGTGCAGGTTGTTACGCAGGAAGGCGATGCGCATTATATAGTTTGAGAACCCGGCGGCCGGGCGATATCCGGCGACGCCGGCTCTGTGAATGGTTGATGACGCGATGCAGCAAGCGAATACGACACCGCAATTCAGTGAAATTCCCGAGGTGCTGGAGGATCTTCGGCGCGGTGGAATGATCGTCCTGGTGGACGCCGAGGACCGCGAGAACGAGGGCGACCTGGTCTGCGCGGCGGAGAAGGTCACGCCGGAAATCATCAATTTCATGGCGAAATTCGGCCGCGGCCTGATCTGCCTGCCCTTGACTTCGGACAAGTGTGACGCTCTGGGCCTGTACCCGCAGACGCTCGAAAACACGGCTCGTTTCGGGACGGCGTTTACGGTCAGTGTCGATGCCACCGAGGGAATCACCACGGGCATCAGCGCCGCCGACCGCGCCCATACGATTCAGGTCGCCATCGCCGACAACGCGACGCCGAGGGACCTGGCTCGCCCGGGCCACGTGTTCCCCCTGCGGGCCCGCACGGGCGGCGTCCTGGTCCGCGCCGGGCAGACCGAAGGGGCCATCGACCTGGCCCGCCTGGCGGGGTTGAAGCCGGCCGGCGTCATTTGCGAGATCATGAACGAGGACGGCTCGATGGCCCGGGTCCCGGAGTTGCTCGAATTCTGCAGACAACACGGGCTCAAGATTACCTCGATCTCCAAGCTCGTCGAATATCGCCTCCAGCGGGAGAGCCAGGTCAAGCGGTTTGAATGCGTCAATTTACCCACGGATTACGGCGAGTTCAAGCTGATCGGCTACGAGAGCGTGACGTCTCTGGAGCCGCACCTGGCCCTGTGCAAGGGAGGAGTGGGGGACCTCGACGCCAGCGGCCAGCCTGTCGAGCACGCCGACCCCGTTCTCGTGCGCGTCCATTCGGAGTGCATGACGGGCGACCTGTTCCATTCGCAGCGCTGCGAGTGCGGCTATCAGCTTGTCACGGCGATGAAGATGATCGAGCGGGAGGGCAAAGGCGCTCTGATCTACCTGCGCCAGGAGGGCCGGGGCATCGGCTTGTCGAACAAGCTCCGTGCCTACAAGCTCCAGGAGCAGGGCCTGGACACGGTGGATGCCAACCTCAAGCTCGGCCTGGCCGTCGACCGCCGCGACTACGGCATCGGGGCCCAGATCTGCCGCGACCTGGGCCTGCGCAACATTCGCATTCTGACGAACAATCCCAAGAAGGTCAGCCGGCTCGAGATCTACGGGATCAAGGTCGTGGAGCAGATCCCTTTGCGTGCCAAGCCCTGCAAGCACAACGTCGATTACCTGCGAACCAAGAAGCGCCGACTCGGACATATGCTCGAAGAGGACCTGTGAATGGATTCACGACTTGCGATTTATGATTTGCGGTGCGTTTATCCGTCTGTGCGTCGCATCGGCTATTTCGCAGTCTGCCTGTTGTGCGCTGTGCAGGTGGGGGGCTGTAGCCGACCGCAGAGGGATATCTCGGTTCCGGCCGCGCACGGGGCCGACCGTGAAGGGGAACGAGCGAAGACGACTGATGATGCCGCCTCGAATCCGCCATCCGCCATCCGCCATCCGCAATTGGCGGCCGGCTTTGCCCCCGCGAAGGTCAGCGTTCTTCCGCTGACGGAGCTTTCCGTTCCGGCCGGCACAGGCTCCGGCGCCACCCTGACCGTCTATGTCGCCTTGCTGGATGCTTTCGGCGTGCAGATCAAGGCCCCGGGCGTCCTGCGATTCGAGCTCTATGACTACGTCCCGCGTTCCGCCGAGCCGAAGGGCCAGAGGATTGCCATCTGGCCGGATATCGACCTGACCCGGCCCGCCGACAATCACAAGTATTGGCGGGATTTCCTTCGTGCCTACGAGTTCGCGTTCGAGCTCCAGGCCGACCGCACCAAACCCTGCATTCTCGAAGTCACCTGCATATCGCCCGACGGCAGAAGGCTCTCCGGCGAATACGTCCTCAAAGGCGCCCAAACATAGGGGCCGCTCCGCCGCACCCCCCAGCGAACCGTGCACGGTTGCCGGGTGCGGCCGGAATATAGTGGCGGTCCTTACGGCCCTGGTGGGGTTGGCGCCCGGGAGGTCCGCTCCGCGACAGAGCGCTTCCGCCACGGTGCGGCGGGAGTTTACCGCTTTCGGGCCTCCGGCGTGGTGGTGTTGGGCGAGCGGTGCGATTCCGGCTCGTCCTGGTCGCCGACCCATACTTACGATCCTCCCCGCCGGTGGCCTCAAAGCGCCAAACTCCCTGCCGGCGTCTCGCCGGCAGGCTCGCGAAGGTCCGTAGCGCGCGCCGGAGGTTGCCGGAATCCG
>CAYFUB010000171.1:0-35396 GCA_964346195.1 uncultured Pirellulales bacterium | reverse complement strand
TACTTGACCGTGCCGTTCCGCTCGTACAGCAGGGAGGTCGGGTTGAAGACCTCGCCCACCACATGGACCACCCCGGGCGTCTGCGGAATCTCCAGTTTATCCCCGTCTTCCAGCTCGATATCGTACTGTGACCCCTGAAACTCCTCCAGGGCCGTCACTCTCACGACAACGCGTCCCGTGATCTCGGCGGACCGCAGTTTCGTAATGAGTTCCCTCTTGGCTTCGAGGGCCGTCTGCTGGCCCCGAATGGTCTCGGCATCGAGCGCCCCGCTGATTGCCTCCTCCGTCCCGGCCAGCATCGATTCCTCGATCTGACGGATCAAATCCGCCAGCCGGCGGCTCTGCACCTCCTTGGCGCTCTTGCGGGTGAACACCGCTCCCTTGAGGTAGGCCCGCTCGGTGTAACCACCCGCGCGCTCGATGAGCGAGCTCAAGGTCTCGCCCTTTCGCACCGGATAGGTGCCGGGGAACCGCACCTCGCCCAGGATTTCGGCCGTACGGCTGAATTCCAGGTCGGGGATCGGCCGAACAACCAGATAGTCGTAGTCCTGAAGGGCGATGTTGTGCGCCGGGTCGCCGGCCAGCGCCTTTTCCAGATCGATATCGATCTTCTCCGTGGTCATCCCCTCCTGGCTGATGTGCCTGCGGGTAATCTCGGCGTTGCGCAGATAGGCATTCTTCCGGAGCCCGCCGGCGGCATTGATCAGGTCGGTCACCTTCATGCCCGGGGTCAGACGGTATTCGCAGGGATCGAAAACCATGCCCGAAACAATAGCGCTTTGAAGGTTCCGTTCGTTCCAGTCGAAAACCCGGATGGTGTCATACTGGGCCAGCTCGATGTTCTCGGATTCTTCACCCGCGAGCAATCCGGCAAGGTTGAACGGGACGATCACACAGTGCAGGTCCGGCGGGACGAGCCGCTCGATCTCGCCGTATTCAAGACAAGGTTGCGGCAGCAGGACGTCATAGGACATCACGATGTCGCCCAGCCGTAATCCCGGCCTCCATTCATATCTGCCCGGTCTGACGGCGTGCCCCTCCAGGTATACAACCTGCTCCCGGCGCGGCGCCACCGAGAACACCTTGACGACGTCCCCATCCTGCAGGCGAGCGGCCAAATCCAGCCTCTGGGTGGCGTCGTCAAGGGGTCCCCAACGCGAAGTATCGCGCTGAGGGGGCTCGTGCGCAGCCTGGCGCTGGCCTGGCCCATAACCGTCGCCAAAGCCCTCGGCCGCGACGTTGGGGTCCTCAAACGCGGCACCATGCGTCTGCAGGGCCCCGCTGTCACCCGCCACCTGCATCGCTCGATCGCGCGAGATATCGAAATCGACGACGACTCGCCTTTGATGGCTCGCGACCCGTTCCACCTGCACGTGCTGGAGCCAGCCGGTGAAGGTCACACCTCCCGCCAGGTCCAGCGCCTGCCTCAGACTCATGGGCCCGGCGCTTTCGTAGATGGCGGGCCGCTTCACGTTGCCCGCAACCGCGACGATCGGTCCGATCAGGGGAACGAAGATCGTGTCACCGTCCTGCAGCCGCAGGTCGCCTCGCCGGTCGCCCCCGAGCAGAAAGTCGTAGAGATCGATCTCGACCGGCTCCTCGCTGCCGCGCGACAGCCGGATCTTTCTCAGGCTGCCGTTCTTGGACGGCCCCCCGGCCGCGAACAGAGCATTGATCACCGTCGAAAGCGAGCTGACCGTATAGGTTCCGGGCGCCGAGACCTCCCCGACGACGAAGATGCGAATGCTCCGCAGCCGGTCCATCGAGACCGACATCCTGAAGTCCGTATGCTTGCGGGAAAGCTCGTGCTGCAGGTACTCGTTGAGCTGGCCGAAGTTCATGCCCCAGACTTTCAGGGCCCCCACTTCCGGCAGCACGACCTGGCCGTCCCGGTCGACGCGCACCGTATATTGTCCATCGACCCGGCCCCACAGCGTCAGGGTGAACATATCGCCGGGACCGATGACATAGTCCGGGCCGACGGGCACATTGGTCACCGGGGCAAACGTTGTCACAGGCTTCTGAAAGACCTCGTACCCGAATTGCGTCAGGTCGAGCGACACGTCGCAGACATCGGGAGCGAGCCGGCCGGAGATGAGCAACTCGATCCTGGAAGGTTCCAGCTCTTTCGGCCGCTCCCATTCCGGGGTGACCATATTCGGCTCGTTGGGCTCGTTCGGCTCGTTGGGCTCGTTGACATCGAGCACCCGTCGGCTCAACAGCAGCTGTCGCAAGCGCTCGTCCCCGAAGACGTTCGGGTCAATTTGCCGCGGTGAGCTGAGCTTGGACGAGCTCATCCGGCCCGCAGGGCTGCTGCGCGTCGGGGGCGTCGCGCCGTTGCGGGTCGAAGTTGAACGCTCCGTCGGGACGTCAACGAATGATTGCGCCCGGGCCTGCCGGGACGAAGACAGTGAAAGCCATAGCACAAGCGCCACGGCACAAAGGTGCGGACGCAGGGATGGATGGCGAGACGGACGCTTTGGCGCCTCCGTACGGCCGGGTCCCACGCGTCGCGGGTCGCAAGTCCGTGACACACGCCGTCGCGGAACAAGGAGCACGCGGCACCCGGCACGGCTCCCGCAGCTCCTGATCCGCAACTCCCGACCCGCGACCCGTCTGCGGGCTTCCATGCCACACTCCTTTGCGTCCTGACCAAGGGACTCCAAACACAAAACACCACGTTCGAGAATCCCAGCCAACCTCGGGACCAAATCGCCCCGAGGCCTCCGAACACCCTGCCGCTGACCGATACTCCCAATCCCCGGCGGTTTGAGCCGCCCGCATGTCCCGACCGTCCGGGCCGCGACGTTCGGGGGCTGGTCTCGATATTACAACGTGTGACTCCTCTGTCAAGGCATTTTTTTGATGTTTGTCCGCGCACGATGCAAAGTCATGTCCACACCTTCCGTGTTCCCCTCGACAGACTTGACCATGCGCAAACAATCGATTACTGTTGCTTCTTTACGTGGAGTACCGTTGAGGCCCGTGGCAAGCCGGATGATGCAAAGGATTGTTCTGATTGCCTGTTGTTTCTTGTTGGTGACACCGACGGTCCGTCCGGCCGTCGCTCTGGTGTCTACGAACGTCCCACTGGACCACTGGAGCTACAACGCTGTCGAGAAACTGGCCAACTACGGGTTTATCGACAGCTCCATGTTGACCATAAAGCCACTGTCACGCATTGAGATGGCCCGCCATATCGGCCGGGCCATGTACACCTTGGAGCACACCAAGGGCTCGCCGGAGATTCTCGAGTCCATTCTGGAAAGACTGAAGAAGGAGTTCCGAGAAGAGTTGATCTTCATCGGCATCCTCGACGCCCCCTACAGTGACTCGTCCCTGAAACCCATTGAGGACCCGTACGTCGGTTACCTGTACGCTCAGGACGGGCCGGACCTGGAGAATAGACGCGGTGACGTGTTCCGGCAGGGGTCGAACTACCGGGCCGGCTTTGCCTCACGGGCGAGACTGCTCGACACAGCCGCTTTTTACCTGCATCCCGAATACGTGGACTCGACGCAGAATGACGGCAACGTCGACCTGATCGAGGCCTATGGCAAAGTGATGGTCGGGTCACTTGAGATCGAGGCGGGCAAAGACTCGCTCTGGTGGGGCCCGGGTCACCACGGTTCGATCATCATGAGCAATAATGCTCAACCTTTCACCCTGCTCAAGGTGACTAACCCTCAGCCGCTGCAACTGCCCTGGATATTCCGGTACGTGGGCCCGTTCAAGGGTCAATGGTTCCTGGCCCAGTTGGAGGAGGACCGGGACATTCCGGAGGCAAAGCTGACCGGACTGCGGCTCAACATCAAACCCCTTCCGACTTTCGAGCTGGGTGTGTCGAGAGTGATCATGTTCGGGGGACAAGGCGCCCCGGGGGTGGATCTGTTCGACTACGTCATGATGTTCCTGACGCGCAGCGAGCAGGGGGAGAACAATCAACTGGCAGGCGTGGATGCATCCTTTCTGATGCCGCTGTGGGAAAATAAGCTCTTGCGGTCGGTCCGGATTTACGCTGACCTGGCGGGAGAGGATGAAGCCGCCGGATGGCCGAGCAAATGGGGAGAATTGCTGGGTCTACAGCTCAACGACGTTCTCAAGACGGGCCGAACCGACCTGCGCATCGAGTACGCGAACAACATGATCTCCGGCCTGGCGGATGTTTTCTACGAGCACAGCCTGTACACGTCAGGCTACACCTACAAAGGCCGGGTGATCGGACATCACATGGGTACGGACTCGAAGGACCTGTTCCTGCAGCTTTCGCACTATCCTACGCAGGATATGATGGTGGAGTTGGCTTGTGACCGGCAGACACATCGCCTGTCGGCCGACAGGCAACCGACCCTGGATGTATTCGAGTGCAACCTGACGCTTTTTCCTTCGGACGACTGGCGGGTCAGAGCCGGCTACAGATATGAGAATTGGGACAATCGCGGAGATGATGACAACCACATCCTCCAGTTGGTGCTGATCCGGCGGTTCTGATCACGGCCCTTTGCCGATCGATAGTTGATGCCGTCAGGCGGTGATGGCCTTCCAGCTCTGATTGAGCTCTTCCATCAGCGTGATGACGTCGCGGATCATCTGGGGGTCTCGTTTGGTGTTGGCTTCGCTCAACCGGCGATTCATGAACAGGTACAGCCGGCGCAGATTCCGCGCGATTTCGCCGCCCGCGTCCATGTTCAGCACGGCGTTGAGCTCATTGATAATATCCTGGGCGCGATTGATGTGCTGCCCTTTGGCGGCGTGGTTGCCCGCCTCCAGTTCCTTGATCGCCAGCTTCATGAACTTGATGGCGCCGTCGTAGAGCATGACGATCAGGCGTCCTTTGCTCTGCGTGCCGATCGCCGTCTGCTGATATGCGTCGAGTCCTTTCATGGTATCATCCCCATCATAGACGTGAGCCCCCCACGGCCCGCCCGTGACCAGGCGCCGCCCACCGGCCCGGGACGGGCTGGCTCAGGTAGTGACGCTCACAATGGGGAGGCGGCTGAGGAATCATGCCCCAGTCACCTCCCCCGAACTCTTCAAGGCGTGTGCCGTATGTAGGACTATCGCAGCAGGGTCAACGCCATCTGCGGGATCGAGTTGGCCTGGACCAGCATGGCCGTACCGGCCTGTGCCAGGATCTGCGTCCGCGTCATCACCGCCATCTCTGTTGAGACATCAACGTCCGAGATACGGGATTCCGACGCCTGCAGGTTCTCCGCCTCGGTCTGAAGCAGTGCCACTGTGCCCTCCAGGCGATTCATCTTGGCGCCGAAGTCCGCACGGGCGGCGGTGGCAATCTGGATCGCGCTGTCCAGAGTCGCCAGGGCCGAGACCGCAGTGCTGGCACTGTCGATCGTGGTGGTGCTGATACCGAGACCGGTCGTCGTCATGATCTTCCCGGTGACGCTGATGGAGTCGCTCGCATCGCCGAAATGGATCGAGACGGCAGCGGAATTATCGAGCATGCTGATGCCGTTGAAATCCGTCGAGGCGACGAGGCGGTTGATCTCGCTGGCGATCTCGTCGAACTCATTGTCCATCAGGGTTCGCTGCGCGGTCGAATAAACGCCCGTCGCCGCCTGCTCGGCCAGTTGTTTCATGCGGATCAGCATGTCATTGATGGTCTGCATCGCGCCTTCCATGGTCTGCAGCAGGCTGATGCCGTCTTGCGCGTTCCGGGCTCCCTGCTGGAGGGCGGCGATATCGGCGCGCATCAGCTCGCGCACGGCCAGACCGGCGGCATCATCCTTTGCCGTATTGATGCGCAGGCCGGACGACAGCTTCTCCACGGACTTGGATAACGCCTCGTAGGTCCGGCCCAGATGCCGCGCCGTATTCACCGCCATGAGATTGTTCTTGATAGCCAACATATCTGCGACTCCTTAAAAAAAGACCCCAATTGGCCCCTGACGAAAGCATTCACTCGCCTACATGCACACAGTAGTTCCAGGCCGTTTATGCTCATTATCGAGGAAAAAGGCGGACTCTTGAGGGTTTGTCTATGTCAAATAGCGACAAAATGGAACGGCCCTCTAATAGGACCTCTGGCGGCACTGGTACGGGCCGCACGTCTTCGGCGGCCCCGGAAAATCTTCGCGCGACGACCAGGTTCACCCGAGCGCCGTCCCAGGCAGTCCGGCGACATTGTTCCAGGCACAGCCGCACGAATTTCACACCCACGCTCGCTGCACAAGCCGCAGCGCTGCGCGCGAGGGCCTGCGTGGAAGGACCATAATCCCTGCAGTGACAATACCGGTGGGGCAGTAATACGGATTCGGAAAAATTATTGCGCGGTGCCGGGTCTGTCATCCTGAGGCGAAACCGAAGGACCCGGCCCGCGGATGAGAGGTTTCTTAGGTTCGCGGCCCAGACCCTTGGGACCTCCGAACGCATACTTTCGCGTTTGAGGAACCCCCTTCACGCCGCTACGCTCCGTTCAGGACGACGAGCACCCCGCATGAATCAATCAGAATCCGTATAAGGGGGTAGACGGCAGCGAAACGGTGCTCCCGAACGCGACTGAAACTTGCCGCCTGGTGCTGCGAAGGCGCAACACCCTATTCCTTCAGCGGCAGGGGCGAATGATGATTCGCCCCTACGTGTTGCAGACGACGAATTTCACGAATCACGCAGCACGTTCTTCGGCCGCGCCAGACTCGGTCGAAACCACCTGCGCAGGTAGTACCCGCCACGAGTCGATCCGTGCTACAGCAGGATGTTGATTCTGCCGGGGGCCGCGACGCCCCGGTGGTGAATATTCGACTCCTCTTGAGAATATGCCGGATGACTGGTGTCGTCCCGAGGCCACCGGGTCTGTCCTGACCCCCGCAGGGGATCATGGTTCTCACCCGAGCCGTGCTGCTGGGGCCACGCACCCTGATGCATCTGGTCTCGGGCGAAATCCCTCTGGCCCTGATCGGATGTCACCACTTCGAATCTGCGAACCTGGACGCCCGTGTCGTGCAGGCTGCGAAGCACGTGGGGCAGCGCCTGCTCGATCTCGTGGCGAATGTCGCTCTTGCTGACCTCGAGCATGCCCGTGATCTGCTCGCCGTCTTCGCGGAACCGCACCAGCACAGTCCCAAGCTCCGGCGGCCGCAACCGGATGGTGATTTGCCTGTCCCCACGCGCCAAAGACGCGTGCATCGAATCGAGAATCTGCTCGCCAATGTCGCGGGTCGGGCTTGCCGACGCGGCGCCGGCGGCGCTCTGAGCAGGCATGGCAAGCCGCGGCGAGGAGGTTACTGTCTCGCTTACGGGAGTGGACGCAGCTTCGGGCCCGATCATCGGTCCATCCTTTGGCCCCTTTGCAGACGCCTCTTTCGTGCCATTGCCTGATGCCGACGCACTCAAGCCAGCGCCGTTCAAGCTGGCGATTGGGCTTTGTGGGGCTGCGATGTTATCGGAATGACCCTTGCCAGCCGGTCCTGCTGTCGTTTCAGCACCTTGCAGCGTGCCCGGCGCTGCGCGACCCGGCACCTTTGGGGATTCGGACTCCACCTGTGTGCCTGTTCCGGCAGTGAACTTTGAGGCATGGGCCGGCCCTTTCACCTGGTAAACCGCTGCGGGCGACGCGCTCACGCCGGCCTTGGAAACCGTAAGCTCTTTGCTGCAAGTAACTTGCGACTCTGTAGAGATTCGATTGCTCGCGGGGGTCCGATCGTGGGGGACCTCAGATTGCTCCGTACGAGACGGTGTCCCCTTACCTGCATCGGCTCTGGCCCCGTCCGGTTCCGGCGCCACACGTGCCGGGACGTCCCGTTCCGCCGGGGCAATGCCGACTGGTGGAGTCTCTCCATCATCCTGTACCGACCGCCCTTTGGGCCTGTCAGCGTCCACGGCTGTTGGCGTGTTGCTTCGACTATTCACTGCGGACACCTGCTCGGCGTCGTTATTATCGGGCCTCATGTCGCCCCTGCTGGCCATGAGAGGCAGCATATCGGCGAACCGCTGTCGGCGTTCGTCGTCCTCCCGTCCGGCCGGTCCTTTGTGGTCGGCCGCCTCCCTGGTGGACGCACCCACAAGCACATCGTTCATGACCATGGCAACAGCATACATACAGACATCCTTGGATGTGACAAGGTAACAGCAAGGAGCGTGCCAAAGCGCGGCATGACAACTCCAGATATTCTAAGCCACTTGCCTGCCGTGACTTACAGCATATCAGCAGAGAACGAGCCCGCGTCACCCCGGCGGCGCTCGGCCCCAGCACCGGAGGAATGTTCCAGAGTGCGGATGAATCTTCCGCATCCAAACCGGCGCCGTCACTTTCGCGAATGTCAAATAACGCAACCGCATGTATAGAAACCTGACACCGCTGGCAGGACTGAGGATTGATGCCCGTCCCAGGATTGCGGACTGATGATTGGGGATTGCAGATTAGCGCCGCGACTCGAATCCCAAATCCGAAATCGACTCTTCTGGCACGGCTGTTGCTGCTTCCGGACCAGCCGGACAGGGTTTGCACGGACTCGAAGGAGCAGGTATGGCACAACCGGTTGACATAGTCGGTCTGCTGGAGGCCGGGATCAGGGCCGAAGGGCTCCGCCAGAAGGCCATCGCCAGCAATATGGCCAACATCGAGACTCCGGGCTACAGGCGGCTCGAGGTCAAGTTCGAGGAGATGCTGGCCAAGGCCCTGGCCTCCGACACGGCGGACCTCGACGATGTGGAGCCGGAGGTCTACCAGCCCGAGAGCACGCCGGTCAAATCGAACGGCAATGATGTCAATATGGAGGCCGAGGTGGGCGAGTTGCTCAAGAATTCCCTTCGCCACACCGCTTATGTCAGGCTGCTCCATAAGAAACTCTCTCAGATCGAGATGGCCATGAACACCAGGGAGTAACCTGGAAAATCACGCGCCGGGCCGCGGCGGCTCACGGATAGAAAGGATTCATCGCGATGGCAGTTGACAAGGTATTCGGCCCCGTCGATATGGCGGTATCGGGGATGCGGGCCCAGGGCAAGCACATGGAGGTGATCTCCTCCAATATCGCTAATGCCCGCACTATGGACGCCGGGGAGGGCCAGCCGTATCGCCGGCTCGAAGCCATCCTCCGAGCGGCAAGCGAAGGCGTCACCAACGTGGTCGTCGATGACGTTGTCGAGGATATGAGCCCCCTGCAGCGAATCTACGACCCGGGCCATCCCAAGGCCGACTCTTTGGGCTACATCACCATGCCCAACGTCCACCTGCCGGTGGAAATGATGAACCTGACCATCGCCAGCCGGGCCTATCAGGCCAACGCGGCGATCCTGAAACGCTATCAGAAGATGGTGGAAACGACGCTCGAACTGCTGCGATAACCGAGGGACCTCAACATGATCGACTTTGACCCGAACGTCAACAGTGTCCTGGCGAATATCAAACCGCCGGTCCCGCATGCCGGGGATGCCGGTGCGGCCAAGTCCGGCTTCTCCAACGCCGTCGAAGCCGTAAGCAGGTACGTGTCGCAGGTGGACGACCTGCAACGGGCCTCGGATGCGTCCATCCAGGACCTGCTCACGGGCAAGAACAACGACATCACGGCGGTGGTCTCGGCCGTGGCCAAGGCCGATGTCAGTTTCAAAGTCCTCGTCGGCGTCCGCAACAAGCTCATCGAAGCCTACAAGCAAACGATGAATATGCCGTTGTAGAAGGTCGGATTGCAGGTTGACGGGTGGCATCGTCAAAGCCGAACGCTTTGGCGATGGCTACCTGCGTAAGCCGCAATCGAGTGGGCTCAATGGATTACTTGCACAAGATAGTCCTGATCTGGCAGAAGGTGGGCCTGGTGCAGCGGGTGCTCTTGGCCGCCGTGGTCGTGGCCGCGACGCTCGTCGGCGCGCTGCTGGTCTATTGGGCCCGCAGACCGGACATGATGATGCTGTATCAGGAATTACCACCCGCCGAGGCCTCCAAGGTTACGGAGAAGATCAACGAGAAGAATATTCCCTACGAACTGCGTGACGGCGGCACCACGGTTTACGTGCCGAAAGAGCACGTGTACCAGCTCCGGCTCGACCTTGCCAAGGAGGGCCTGCCCGCCGGCGAGCAGAGCGGGTATAAGCTGTTCGATGAGGAGAAGATCGGCGTCAGTCCCTTCGTGCAGAACATCAACCTCAAGCGCGCCCTGGAGGATGAGCTGGCCAAGAGCATTCAGATGATCGACGGCGTCGTCCATGCGCGGGTCCATATCGTCAATCCCGAGCAGAAGCTGTTCGCCTCGGAACAGGAGCAAACGACGGCTTCGGTGGTCCTGCGTCTCCAGCCGGGCTATCGGCTCAGCGGGACCAATATCGCCGCGATCACCCACATGGTCTCCGGCAGCGTCAAGGGCCTGAAATCGGAAAACGTCACGGTGATCGACAGCCAGGGACACCTGCTGTCGGGCAATTCCGACCCGGGTCTGGCGACCGGGGCCAGCACGGTCCATGACTACAAGGAGCGGGTCGAGCAGGGCCTGGCCCGGAAGGCGGAGGATATGTTGACCACCGTCCTGGGTCCCGGGCGGGCCAGCGTCCGCGTCAGTGCCGTGATCGACATGAACAGCATCAGCACGATCACCGAGACGTACGACCCGACGAGTAAAGTCGCCGCCAAGGAAGAGATCACGAAGAATTCCGAGACCGACACCGGCAACTCGGGGCAAAAGGCCACCGCGGGCACCACGAAGAAGGACGAAACGGTCGTCACCGAGTACCAGGTCGGCAAGATCGTGAAACAGGAGGTCGTGCTGCCCGGCGAGATCCGGTCGCTGTCGGTCGCCGCGTTCGTCGATCTCTCGACGGACGTCAACGAGCCCGGCGCCGGCGGCCAGCCGGCCCTGATTATGCAGATTACCGAGGTGGAGGAGATCATACGCATGGCCCTGGGCCTGAAGGAGAGCGACTCCCTCAAGGTCGTGAATGCGAAGTTTCACCAGCCCCCCGAGCAGCCCGTCGAAGAAGAGCCCGCCGACTGGTCGCGCTACCTCGCGCTGGCCCGGCACCTCTCGCTGGGCATCATGGCCATCTGTGCCCTGCTCGTGCTGCGAATTTTCAGTCGCGCCCGGGGCAAGGCCGCGGAACAAGCGCCGGCCCAGTTGCCGACTGGTCTCGGCCCGGGCGGCTTGCTACCCTCTGCAGAGCCCTCCATGGAGCCCGCGCTGCTGCGCCGGCAGATTTCCCAGGCCCTGCGGCACAATCCCGAACAGGTCAGGGAGATGTTCATCAGTTGGATTCAGGAAAAGGAGTAGACCGTCCGTGCCCTTGACAGGCAAACAAAAAGCAGCGCTGCTTCTGGCCAGCCTCGACCCCGCCACCGCGGCGGAGATGCTCAAAGGCGTGGATGCCGCCACGGTGCAGGAGTTGGCCGTTGAGCTGAGCTACCTCGACGCCACCGGCCGTCGCAATGCCAGCCAGACGGCGGACGTCGCCCGGCAGTTCTGCCGGTCGCTGCAAACCCGCTCGACCTTCCACTTCAAGAGCTTCCTGCGGGACATGCTCCGCAATACCGTCGGCGAGGAGCAGGCGAAACGGATTCAGCACGAGATCCAGGACCTTCTGCAAAAGCGCGACCCGTTCCTCACGATCCGCTCGGCGGACGCCCAGACCCTGGCGGTCATGCTGGAGACGGAGCACCCCCAGGCGGTGGCGGTCGTCCTGTCCGAGCTGTCACCCCGGAAAAGCTCCGAAGTCCTCGGATTGCTCGGCGAGGGCGTGCGCGTCAGCGCCATCAATAGAATGACCAGCATCAGCGGCATCACGATGGAAGCCAAGGCAAGAATCGCCGAAATGGTGGGCAAACGCATCGGGGCCTTCAGCGCCGCCCAGCAGGCGGGCGGGCCGATCCAGGTCCGCCCCGAGCAATCATTACGAAAGGTTGCCGTCATCGTGCGAAATCTCGAAAAGGAGGTACGGGACGGTGTCCTGCAGGCCATTCAACAGAAGGACCCGGAGGTTGCCGACAAGATCACCAGCCTGATGATCGTTTGGGAGGACGTCGTCCTCGTGGGCGACCGCTCGCTCCAGCAGGCGCTGCGCGGGATCGACGAGCGGCAGTTGGCTCTGGCGCTGCACGAGGCCCCCGAGCAGATGACGCGCAAGGTCAAATCCAACATCTCCGAGCGCGCCGCCACGATGGTGGAAGAAGAGAAATCTCTGATGGCCGCGCCGAAGAAAGAGGACGTAGCCCAGGCCCGAGAGAAGATCGTGGTCGCTCTGCGGGAGTTGAATCAAAAAGGAGAACTGAGTTTCGAGGAAGAGCAGGTCAATGCCTGAGATGCCGGCTATCCAGGTCGCGCAACCCATCGCGGCGGTGAGTGTGTCGAGCGCGCCGCCGGACTCTCTCTCCCTGTCAGGCACGGAGCAGGACGCAATTCGTGAGACGCGCTTCACGAAGGAGCTCGAGCAGCAGAAGGCGCATCTTGCGGCGCTCTGCCAAAGCCTCGCGAGCGTCATCACCAATCTCCGCAGACTCCATCAGGAGACCCTGGCCAGCAACCACACCGAGATCGCCAGGCTGGCCATCGAGATTGCCAGAAAGATACTGAAGCACAAGACGAGCAAAGGCGACTATGACATCCAGGCCATCGTGGAGGAGGCCCTGAAACGCGCGCCGACGCGCCAGAACATCGTCATCCGACTGAACCCGGAGGACTTGCCGCTGTACCAGCAGTTGCGGCGGAAGAGCGTCCAGGGCCCGTTCGACGAGCTGGAGTTCACAACCGACTGGGGCATTGGGCGCGGCGAGTGCCTCGTGGAGACCCCCAAAGGGATCGTCCAGTCGTTCATTGAGGAGCACCTCGACCGGATCGGTGAGGCGCTCCGGAGCGTGGAATAAAGCATGGCCGAGACGGGAACCGACACTATCGACTTCAATAAATACCACCAGGCCCTGGAGACGGTGGACCTGCTGAATTGCCAGGGCTACGTGGTTCGCGTCTCCGGCTCGACCGTCGAATCGACCGGCCCGGTCCTCGGCCTGGGTGAGTTGTGCGGCATTCACGTCCGCGCCGGCCGGAGGATTCTTGCGGAAGTCGTCGGCTTTCGAAACGACCGTCTGGTCCTTTTGCCTATGGAGCACATCGAGGGCATCTCGCCGGGGGACGCGGTAACCGCCCGAACGACGCCGCGGCATATTATGCTCAGTGAAAACGCGCTCGGCCGGGTGCTGAACGGGCTGGGCGAGCCCATCGACGGCAAAGGCCCACTGGTCGGCCGTGAGAAACGAGCCCTGGACGTGAACAGCCCCCCGCCGCTGACCCGGGAGAAAATCACCGAGCCGTTGGCACTGGGCATTCGTTCCATCGACGGCGTTCTAACGTGCGGGCGGGGTCAGCGGGTCGGCATCTTTGCCGGCAGCGGCGTGGGCAAGAGCGTGCTGCTGGGCGATATCGCCGTCTCCAGCGGCGCCGCCGTCAACGTCGTGGCCCTGATCGGCGAGCGCGGCCGCGAGGTCCGCGAGTTCCTGGAGGAGAATCTCGGTCCCGAGGGTCTGGCGCGTAGCGTGGTGGTGGTCGCAACGTCCGATGCGCCCCCGATTCAGCGCGTCAAGGCCGCATTCGTCGCGGTCACCGTGGCCGAGTATTTCCGGGACAAGGCCAGGAACGTCCTGTTCATGATGGATTCATTGACCCGTTTCGCTCAGGCACAGCGGGAGATCGGCCTGGCCGCTGGCGAGCCGCCGGCCACCAAGGGCTATTGTCCGAGCGTCTTTGCGGTGATGCCCCGCCTCATCGAGCGGCTCGGCCGCTCGCAGACCGGCAGCATCACGGGGATTCTGACCGTGCTCGTGGAAAACGACGACCTGACTGACCCCGTCGCCGACAGCGCCCGGAGCCTGCTGGACGGCCACATCGTCCTGTCGCGCAAACTGGCCGACCGGAGTCACTACCCGGCCGTGGACATCCTGCAAAGCATCAGCCGGCTCATGCCCGCCGTGGTGAGCGACGAGCATCGCAGGGCCGCGCAGAAACTGAAGGAGATCTACGCGACCTATATCGATGCCGAGGACCTGATCAATATCGGCGCGTTCGCACCGGGCAGCAACCGGCGCATCGACGGTGCCGTCAGCCTGATCGACCGCATCAACGAGTTCCTCGTCCAGCCGGTGCGTCAGAGGACCGCCTTCGCGGAGACCGTGCAGCGGCTGACCGCCATCACGCGAGCGTGGGACAGGCTGTTGAACGGAGAGAAGAGCATTGGAAGAATGGAATGATGGAATAGTGGAAGACTGGAATGGTGAAACAGCGGGCAGGGTGTGCGCGGTTCACCCATCATTCCAGCATTCCAATTTTCCATTATGCCAATTTCTCCCTCGGTGCAGCGATGAAACGATTCGTATGGCGTCTTCAGAAAGTGCTCGATATCAAGACGAAGCAGGAGCAGTTCCGGCGCACCGAGCTGTTCCGGCTCACCGAGGAGCTGGCCCAGCGGCGGACCGAGTTGCTCATGCGTCAGGGAATACTGTACGACATCATGGCCGATATCGCGAAGGACACGTCGCCCCGGCGGCTGGGCGCACAGGAGTTCTTTCTCCGGCACACCGCGGCGGACGATGCGCAGATCCGCCGGCTCCAGGACCAGATCGCGGACCTGGAGGTGCGACAAAAACAAAAGATGGCGGAAGTCCTCGCGGCCCGGCGCTTCCGCGAGGGGCTGGAGAGACTGCGGGCCCAGGCCAGGGAGAAGTTCATCAGAGAACAGGAGAGACTCGAACAGAAGGAAGCGGACGGCAGAACGACAATGGCATTCGCCCGTGACGCATGTGCGCGGATGACGGAGGACACAGGCTCGGAGACGCCCGTGGAATCCGTCGTCGGCGATTCGTCGCCGGTCGTCCGGAATGAGGAGCACAAGCCGTGAACAAGAAGTTGATGATTGTCGCTACCGTGGCGGGGCTGGTCAGCTTCGCCGGGGCGTTCGCCACGGGCTGGCTCACCCGGCCGGCCGCCGTGATAGGCTCGACACCCCCGGCTCAGGCGGGCGCCGCCAGGCCCGCGCCGCCGTCGGCCCGAATGCCACCCTCTACTCTCACACCGACAGCCACTCCCACGGATGACACGGCCAGAGCACGCTCGATGACCGAGCAGCAGCTCAACGACCTGATCTACGAGGTCCGTCAGAAGATCGAGGTCTATAACCAGAAGCTGCAGGACCTCGAAAAGGAAAAGGAACGCCTGCAAATTGCCCAGCAGACACTCAGGAAGGATATCGAAACGCTGAATAGCCTGCGCGTGGACCTGGCCACGAGCGTTGCCAACCTGAAGAACGAACGCGACATGCTGCTGAAAACGCGGGTGTCGGTCGAGCGGGTGGAAAAGACCAACCTGGTCGCCATCGCCGCCGCCTACGACAAGATGGACCCGGTCGGCGCAAGCGACATCCTGATGAACATGGCGCTGGGGCAATCCCGAACCAGCGGCAGCCAGAAAGCCAGTATCGACGACGCGGTCAAGATCCTCTTTTTCATGCAGGAACGAACGAAGGCCAACGTGCTGGCGGAGATCGTCGGCAAGGAACCGTCCCTGGCGGCGCTGCTGTGTCAAAAGCTCAAGCAGGTCCAGGAAGGAAGATAGCGTATGGACATTGCGACAATACTGGGCGTGACCCTGGGTTTCGTGGTCATCTCGTGGGCCATCCTGGTCGGGGGCAGTTGGTCGATCTTCGTCGATGCTCCGGCCATCGCGATCACGGTGGGGGGCATGCTGTGCTCCACGCTCATCCACTTCTCGCTGCCGCAGTTCCTGAGCATCTTCTCAGTGGTCAAGAAGACGATTGTCGCAAGAGTGCCCGTGCCGGCGGAACTCGTCCGGAAAATGGCCGCTTACGCCGCGGTCAACCGGCGGGACGGCGCCCTGGCGCTGGAACAGGAGGTCGGTAAGCTGAGCGACGTGTTCTTTGCCAGGGGCCTGCAGATGGTCGTTGACGGGCAGAAGCCCGAGGACATCAGGGATTTTCTCTCGATGGAGATTCAGTACCTGCAGGACCGACACGCGACGGGCAAGAAGATTCTGGAGTACATGGGCGCCGCCGCTCCCGCCTTCGGCATGATCGGCACGCTCATCGGACTGGTCCAGATGCTCAAGAACCTCGAGTCACCCGACCAGATCGGCGCCGGCATGGCCGTCGCCCTGATCACGACGTTCTACGGCGCCATCGCGGCCAACCTGGTTTTCCTGCCGCTGGCGGGCAAACTGGGGCTCTACTCCAAGGCCGAGACGACGGCCAAGGAGATGATCATGGAGGGTGTCTGTGCCATCGCCCGCGGCGACAGCCCGACCGCCGTCCGTGAGAAACTGCAGGTCTTCCTCTCTCAAGGCAAGAGGACCGAAGTGAAGGTACAGTTGTAATGGCCAGACCAAGGAAGCCGCCGGAGCCTGACAACAGTCCGGGCGCCCCGCTGTGGATGGTCACGTTCAGCGATTGCATGAACCTGCTGCTGACGTTTTTCGTGGTGCTGGTGACCTTCTCGGCGTTCGGCAAGGACCCCCATCAGCAGATGCTGAACATCGGGGCGGCCGTGCGCATGGCTCTCGGAGTGCCCGCGCCGATAGGAGGCAAAGAGGACAAGAGTGCCGTACCGCTCAACCAGCGGATCTGGGCCGTCGCGGAACCTGAGCAGGGCAGCGAGAAACCCACGAACGTCACACGCGACATGACGCGTGACGGTACGCTCCGGCAGGATATCGAAACGGCCGACTATCGGACTCACAAGGTCTTTCTGATTCCGTCTCGAAGAGTTTTCCTGGGCCAGAGCGCGGTCCTTTCGCCCGAGGGACGATACCTCCTGGCCGTTATGGCAGCCTTCCTGCGGGAAGTGCCCGGCAGGGTCGTCCTCAGCGAAAACGGAGCCGGGCAACAGGACGGGGAACTCGGGCTTTCCCGCGCGTGGGCTGTGGCCGAGTACCTGGCGACCCTGCGGACCCTCGACCGTGAGCGCTTCAGCATCTCCGCACAGACAACCCTGACGCTGGAGACCGCCGGCGCCGATACCGCCCAACGGTCCGACCAGAGAGAGCGCGTGCTGGAGATCGTCCTGCTGGAACGGAGCGTGCAACTGTGATCAACAGGCCCAGGTCATCCGAACGAGGCATCCATATCCCCCTGTGGATCATCACGTTTTCCGATATGAGCACGAACCTGCTCACCTTCTTTGTGCTGCTCCTGAGCCTGGGGCAGATACGCGACGACACACTATTCGACGAGGGCCACCGGATCTCGTACTTCTTCCTGCAATCGGTCAAAGCCGCCTTTGGCGTGAGGGACGCCACCAACTTCGACTACGCCAAAATCAAGCACCCGATCGAAAAACCCGAACAACCCAAGGGCATCACCATCGATGCCAGGGACGAGCAGACGCGTCGGCTCTTCAAGACCCTGCGCCGATCGATGCAGGCCCTGCCCTCCCAGATCAGGGCCGGCCAGGTGGATTTCGAGGTCGCCAACGTCAGCTTCGCACCGGGACAAACCGACCTGGATGATGCCGGCAGGCAGTGGTTGTCCCGATTCTACCTGGACCTGCAGCAAAACGTCGATCCCGCGCGGACGGTGCTCTACGTAGTGGCCCTGGCGGGCGCGGAGGCCACCGAGGCGCAACAATGGCTTCTCTCCGCCCGGCGGGCCGAGGTCGTGGCCGACTTTCTGCGCCAGGCGTCACGCGAGCCGGCGGCCGCCGGGACCATCGCAGACACGGACGTCCATCCTTGCCCCTGGCGCATCCTCTGGTGGGGCGCCGGCCCCGGCGACAACTGGGCCGGACAGGACCGACTCGGCCCGGGGCAATCCAGGATCCTGATCGCCGTGCTCAAAACAGGCGACTGACGGCCACTCCGGACGGACGCGCGTCGCGACAATCACGCGCGGGACGCGCCTGTACAGTTTTCGGACAGGACGACCATTCTTCAATCATCGCGCACGTCGCGGCAAGCCCTGACACTTCTGCAGGGCCACATCCCCATTTCGGCACGCAATTTGCACTATCTCAGCGCATGAACGGCCAGAAAAGAAGGGTCACGATTCTGTGCCTGCTGCTGATGCTGGGCGGCGGATGGGTGGGGCTTGCCGCACGGCACGGGGGCGACCATAACTCGGTCTCGGCTGACGGATTTCCCGCCGCGGATTCCGACCGTGTCGCTGAGCCGCAGCCCGTTACCGTCGATACGCCGTGGAACGACCCCAACCTGGTCTCCTCCGCGAATGCCGGCCTTGGCAGCCGGGAGCTGTTCCTCAAGATGATGCTCTCCGTGGGCCTCGTCATCGGATTGGGCTCTGCCGCTCTGTACCTGTCGAAAAAAGTGCTGCCCCGGGTGGCGAACGCGCCGGGCAAGGAGGTTCACGTCCTCGAAACCACGTACCTCGGACCCCGCAAGGCGCTCCATCTGGTCGAGGTGGCCAATCAGCGACTACTCATCGCCAGCACGAATGAAAGCGTCACGATGCTGGCTCATGTCAGCGATGGATGGCTGGATATGCCCAGGCAGGAAGTGGATGGCGCGGTGAAGGCATAAATGCTCCAGAGACGAATGACAATCCCCGGTATGTTGCTGCTTCTCATCCTGCCGGCGCTGCGCGCGTCCGGCCAGCTCAACATCAAGACTCCGCCGCCGGGCCTGCCCCAGACAAACCCCGGGAAGGATGCTGCCCCGGCTCCCAACAATGTCCCGAGCGTCAGTGAGTTGATGACTCTCCTGGAGAAGGCCACGTCACAGCAGCCGCAGAGCCAGGACTGGTCCACGCCGGTCAAGATGGTGATCGTCTTTGCCGGCCTGGCGATTCTGCCCAGCCTGCTCGTCATGATGACGTCTTTCACCCGGATCGTCATCGTGCTGGCCTTCGTGCGACGGGCTTTGACCACGCAGACGATACCGCCCACGATCGCCATCATGGGCCTGGCGCTGTTCCTGACGTTCTACACGATGGCTCCCACCTACGCCCGCGTGAACGCGGAGGCCATCCAGCCCTACCTGGCGGACGAAGTCACTTTGGATGTCGCCACTCAGAAGGCCGGCGCGTGTCTCAAGGAGTTCATGCTCCGCCAGAGCCGCAGAAACGACCTGGCCCTGTTCGTGCAGATGGCCAAAATCCCGCCGCCTGCGACGGCGATGGACATCGGCATGCACATTGTCGTTCCGGCCTTTATCATCAGCGAGTTCCGCACGGCTTTCGAGATCGGCTGCCTGCTGTTCATCCCGTTCCTGTTGATCGACATGGTGATCGCCAGCGTGCTGCTCAGCGCGGGCATGATCATGCTGCCGCCGGTGATGATTTCGCTGCCGTTCAAGCTGATTCTGTTCATCCTCGTGGACGGCTGGGGCCTGCTGGCGAAGAGCCTCAGTCTGGGCTTTCGATGACGAGGCAAGGCGCGCGAGGACAAGGGGTCCTTCAGGTCCCCGAGATCCTTGAGGTCCTTGGAGTCCTATGGCACCGAAACGAACTCAAGGACCAAGAAGACCTTGAAGGGCACAACGAGAACTTCCGAAAGGATCGAGGCACATGGATAGCAGCTTTGCACTTTATCTGGGAAGGCACACGCTGGAGACCGCTTTGATGCTGTCGGCGCCCATCCTCATCACCTGCCTGGTCGTCGGCATCGCGATCACGCTGCTCCAGGCCGTCACTTCCATCCGGGACATGACTCTGACCATCATCCCGAAGCTGCTCGCCGTCGGGGCCGTGATGCTCGTTTTCGGCAGTTGGATGCTGCAGGTGGCGTTGCGCTTCACCATGGAGATCTTCGCCCACATCCAGAATATCGGGCAGTGACTGCGGGGCCGCCATGTTCGAAACGCTGCTCGGCTTCGTGCTGGTTCTGACGCGCGTCTCCGCGTTTTTCCTCGTGCTGCCGGTCTTCAGTTGGCAGGCCATTCCGGTCCGCATCAAGGTGGCTCTGACGCTTCTTCTGTCCGCGTTCTTCTACCTGATCACGCCGCTGCGAATCGACCTGGCGGGGGTCTCGCACCTGGCCGCCCTGGACCTGTTGGCGGGTGAGGCCGTGTATGGTCTGGCTCTGGGTTTGATCATCACGTTGCTGTTTTCCGCCGTGCAGGTCAGCGCGCGCATCATCGAGCAGCAAATGGGCCTGACCATGGCCGAGATCGTGGACCCCCTGACGGGGCAGGAAGCCAGCCCGCTGTCCAGTCTGCTGGAGACCATTTTCATCCTGCTGTTCCTGAGCGCCAACGGGCATCATCTGTTCCTGCTGGTCCTCTCCCGGAGCTACGACGCGTTCCCGCCGGGCGCTATACCGACGATCGATCTGCTGACGGCAGGGGTGATCGACACGGGCTCGGCGATGTTCATCGCGTGCCTGCGTCTGGCGGCGCCGATGCTGGCGGCGTTCCTGCTCCTGATGGTCGCTTTGGCGCTGCTGGCCCGGCTCGTCCCGGAGATGAACATTCTCTTCATCAGCATGCCGGTCAAGGCGGCGCTGGGACTGTTTCTGGCCGCGATCTTCATGCCGTCTATCGGCGGGTTCGTCGGCGAGATGGCCGACTGGATGGCCAAGCTCTTACCGATTTAGGATTTGCAATTCATGATTTACGATTTGAAGGGGAGAACTCCAGCCCATGCCGCCAGCCACAGAGCAAACAGTCGGTCCAAAATCGTAAATAGTAAATCCCAAGATGGCTGAGCAACCCGCAACCGAAAGAACCGAACAGCCTACGCCGCGACGGCTCCAGAAGGCCCGGGAGCGCGGCCAAGTGCCTCAGAGCCAGGAGCTGGCCTCCGCCGTCTCACTGGTCGTGCTGGTGCTGGCGGTGGCCGTGCTGGGGCCCGGCCTGTTGCGCTGGTGCCGGCTGAAGATGGAAGCGGGCCTTGCCGCCACTCCGGGCAACGTCTTCGCCGACACGTCGGCCTTCCTCAACTACGCCAACCGGAACATCCTCGACACAGTCGCCGTGATCGCGCCCATTTTGGCCACCCTGGTAGCGGCCGGCGTACTCGCAGGTTTTCTCGTCGGCGGCGTCACCTTTGCGCCGCAGGCCCTCCAGTTCAAATGGAACGCCATCAATCCCGCGGCGGCCGTGCAGAACCTGCTCGACAAGCGCACGCTGGTCCGCCTCGTGACGTCCATCCTCAAGCTGTTCTTCGTTGGCGTCATCGTCTGGCTCTATCTGCGCGACAAACTGGAGGCCCTGGCGGCCCTGCGCTGGGCCTGGTCCGCCGAGATCGTTGCCGCCACGGCCCGCATCGTTCTCGGCCTGGGCCTGCGCGTGGGCGTCGCCATCCTGCTCATCGGGCTGGCCGACGCGCTGTACCAGAAGTGGCAGCACCTCCAGGAATTGAAGATGACCCGCCAGGAAGTGAGACAGGAGCGCAAGGACCTGGAAGGCGCCCCGGAAATCAAGGCCCGCATCCGCCGGATCCAGGTCGAGATGTCGATGCGCCGGCTGATGCGTGAGGTGCCGAAGGCCAGCGTCATCCTGGTAAACCCGACGCACGTGGCGGTCGCGTTGCGCTATGAAGCGAAGACCATGGATGCGCCCATGCTGCTGGCGAAAGGCGCGGACCTTATGGCCGAGAGGATCATCAAGATCGGACGCTCCTACGGCGTGCCCATCGTTCGTCGGCCCGAGGTCGCCCGGGCCATTTACGCAACAGTCAAGCCCGGCCAGCCGATACCCGAAGCCCTGTACATGGCCGTGGCCGAGGTCCTCGCTCTGATCTACCGTCTCCGCCAGAAGAGGAGAAGCCAGACCGGACGCTAGCCGCAGATTGAGGCCTGGTTCAAAGCAACGTAACACTCGTGCCGGGTGGCACCGCCAGACCTGTTGGACGGTGCGGTTTCGCCTGGGCCGGCTCATCCGACGCCCCACGGGCAAACGAGCTTGCCCGTGCCACCCACAGGGGGCCCAAGGAATGTTGCCACTGGATGGACGGTATTGAACCAGGCCCAGACCGAGGCGCCGCGACGGGCCCTCTTGCACCCATTATCTGAAAAAGACAGTCCGAATCCTGCCTGAAATCCGCGATTCCATGCAAAAAATGCCGGTAGGAAGGCGACCGGAAGATTTTTTTCACTTTTTCTCTTGACGCTTGACTACAAGTGTAATACACTTGCATTGACTACATATGTAATCAAGGAGAAACTCGATGAAGAAGAAACTGCCCAGGATATCGGAGTCGGAATGGCGGGTGATGCAGGTGCTGTGGGAGCACGGCCCCCTGACGGCGAATGACGTGGTCGACAGGCTGGCCGGCGCGGTGAAATGGACGCCCCGGACGGTCAAGACCCTGATCGGCCGGCTCGTCAGGAAAGGCGCCGTGAGATTCCAGGAGGAAGGAACGCGCTACCGGTACTCGGCGGCCGTCGCGGAGTCTGACTGTGTTCGCTCGGAGACGCAGTCCTTCATCCGCCGGGTCTACCAGGGAGCGATGAAACCGGCGCTGGCCGCCTTTCTCGAAGACGCGGACCTCTCGCCGCAGGAAATCAAAGAACTACAAGAGATCCTCGCGCACAAAAGGAAGGAGTAGCCATGGGAACCTTCGGAACCGCCCTTCAGTCGTTCCTGTCGTGGTTACTGGAAACCACGCTCGTGGCCAGTGTGGTGATCTGCCTGATTCTGGTCTTGCAGAAGCTGCTGGGCCATCGGCTGGGCCCGCGCTGGAGTCATGCCTTGTGGCTGGTGCTGCTACTGCGGATGGTCCTGCCCTGGACGCCGCCGAGCCCCATCAGCCTGTTCAGTCTGATTCCGACGTCGCACCAACGCAGCGCCGTGCGAGAAATCGTGGACAGCATCCCGCGCGAGCATGCCCTCCCCCCTGCTGGCAACGAAAGGACTATGGAAGGGACGACCACCACAACACCGACGCCCGGCGAGTCCCCCGCCGAGCCGGCAGGACCGCGACCTCATGAGATCGTGAGGACCGCCAGCCCTTCAGCCCCCCTGCTTGGCAGCGTCCGGCGGATGCTGCCTGTGTTCTGGCTCGCCGGCGCGATCCTTATCGGCGGATATGTCGCGGCGAGCAACTTCTCGCTGTGGCGGATCATCAAGCGGGAGCATCCGCTCGTCCAACAGCCCATTCTCGAGCTCTTCGAGCAATGCAAGGCTCAGATGGGCGTCGAGGCCATCGTGGCTTTGGTTCCCAGCGACCAAGTCAGGACGGCTGCTCTGTTCGGCTTCGTCCGGCCCCGACTCCTGCTGCCGCGCGAGATGATCGACACAGCCAGCCCGGAGGAATTGCGCTACATCTTCCTGCACGAGCTGGCCCACCTCAAACGCCACGACATTTACCTGGGCTGGCTCACGAGCTTGTTGCAGGTCCTGCACTGGTTCAATCCACTGGTCTGGTTCGCCTTCTATCGGATGCGGAGTGACCGGGAACTCGCCTGTGACGCCCTGGTCTTGACACGAACGAGGGCGGAAGAATCGCACGACTACGGCCGGACGATGGTCGGCCTGCTGGGCCGCTTCTCGTGCGCGCGCCCCTTACCGGCCATGGCCGGAATCCTCGAAAGCAAAGCCCAAGTGAAAAGGAGGGTCGCCATGATTACGCAATTCAAAAAGAACTCATATCGATGGTCGCCGTTAGCTGTCGTCCTGATGGTCGTCCTGACCTGTGTATCCCTGCCCGACGCCAAACGCACGAAGGCATCACAAACCCCTGCTTCACAGTCTACTCCTCACGTCACACTTAGACAAGTGTGGTCAGGATCGGAAGTCGACACGTATGGATCCCCCTCCTCCGACGGCCGATACCTGTCATACACTGACTGGGAGACGGGCGATCTGGCTATCCGGGAACTTGCCACTGGAAAGACACGGCGCCTTACCGAAGGAAGAGTGGGAGGCAAGGAGAAGCACTTTAGATTTGCACTCAATTCCGTAATATCTCCTGATAACAAGCACGTTGCTTATTCCTGGACCAATAAGCATGGGACCTACGATCTTTGCCTGATTGGAATCGACGGTTCAGGAGCTCGCACTCTCTACAGTGACAAGAATCACGAACTTTACCCTGCGTGTTGGTCTTCGGACGGCAAGCGGATTTTGGCTCGGAAATACAAGACCTTCGGCGCCAAGGATGGGAAATCAGAGGTCGTTGCCTTTTCCGCCGAGAGCGGGGCTATCGAAAGTCTGAAGATTGCCGAAAAAGGTCCCATGTGGCGCCGGCCATGTTACTCGCCTGATGATGAATTCATAGCATACCAGCTTTCGGTTGAGGCCGATTCCGGCAATTTCGATATAGGTCTATTTGACACTAAGACCAGAGCCGAGCATCCACTCGTCGAACATCCGGCGAATGACCGGTTGTTGGGCTGGGTTCCGAATCGTCAAGAGATACTGTTCTTGAGCGATCGTGCAGGCAGCCACGATATATGGGCAATGCGAGTTGTCGATGGTAAGGCGGAAGGCCCGCCCAAGCCGATCACACGGGATATTGGGCAAATAACCCCTCAAGGTTTTACGCAGGACGGCTCTCTCTATTTCAACAGATACACTAGGAGCTTCACAACTCGAATGGCCCCGTTTGACGCGGATACGGGGAATATCCAGATTGAAGCCGGAAGAACCGTTTTGGGTTCATACTTCTCTGCCGAATGGTCGCCGGACGGTGACTATGTGGCCTATGTTGAAGAAAAGACAGCACCGGCAGGCCCCGGTTACTATCATAGACCTCTCAATATCCGGAACCTTCGAACCGGAAAGAGCTTGGAACTAGCCGGTCATATTGAGGTCAGAGCTCCTCACTGGTCTCCCGACGGACGCTCCATTCTGGTTACAGGTTTTGACACCAACAGGCGAACCGAAAAAGACTACACCGGAGGGTTGTACACGATTGACGTTGCGGATGGTCAAGTCACACAACTGGTGCAATATCCTGCCGATCGGTACTGGTGGAACCGATTCACCGCTCAATGGTCGTCAGACGGAAGAGCCATTTACTACCGCACCGCAAATGGAATCTCAATGCGGGAACTCAAATCGGGTCAAGAAAAGCTACTCTATGAAAATGAGAATCTGGGTAGAGCCCTGAAGCTTTCTCCGGACGGTGAAGCATTGGTTTTCGCTGAAGAGATGCGAGATGAAGGGAAGGCGAACGTCCTGACAATCCAGATTTCCGGAGGAAAGCCGACGACAATTTGTAGATTTGAGGAATCGAAAGCTGGTATCCAAGTCCCGAGGGGCGTCACGTGGACACCGGACGGTAATTACGTGGTGTTTGCAAAGAATGAAAGAAAGGGTTCTACGGTCTGGCGTGTTTCGCGCAACGGTGGAGACCCTGAACGCATTTGGACGTCAAGAGATCGTGTGACTAACTTGAGCTTTCGTCCGGATGGCAAGGAGATAGCTCTCTCTACTTATATACAAGAGCAGGTAATTTGGGTAATGGAGAACTTCCTGCCGACCATGGTGGCTTCAGAGCCCTCCAATCAGCCGAAATTCACAAGGATCCGGATTCCTACCGGGACCTCCTGGGACATGCGTTTGTCTCCGGATGGGCAGAGAGTATCCCTGGTTTCCGACGAGAAGTTGTGGATCATGCCTTTAGCAGGACAATTGGGACCTGATATTCCAGGAAGGCCGGTAGAGCTGGACACCGAAGATGTGAGCGTTGAGTGGACTGGTCATACGTGGTCCGGTGACGGCAAATGGATTGCCTTTAATGAATCTCCACCAAATGAGTTGAATGAAGAGAACAAGGGGAATCAGAGTATCTATATCGTTTCCACAGAAGGCGGAAAGCCGACAAAAGTCTATGAGAATTATCGTGACGAACGTACGGTCAACTATAGAATAAGTCTATCTCCGGCGGGAAAGACGTTGGCCTTTTCATCTGTTGACCTGGCAAGGAAGGAGCAGCATATCTACACAATCCCGGTCGATGGGGGCTCGCCCAGACAGTTGGTCGATGCCCAGGCCAGAGAACCTGTTTTTTCCCCCGACGGTAAAATGATCGCTTTTGTAGAAGACAGGAATCTGGGTAGAGGAGGAGGTGGGCTGTGGGTAGTACCTGCTCAAGGAGGGACTCCGAAACACGTTGCTGATGCCGTGAATGCCTCCAGCCCTGTATGGTCACCCAACGGAGATATGATAGCATTTTTGGACTATGGGAAAAGAAGAAATCAGATTAACTTCATTCCTATAGGAGAGAATGGAGAAGCCGCAGGGGACTTGATTACTATTGGTGCTCCCGCAGGAATCGACGGAATATGGCTCTTAGCGGGATGGAGTCCTGACAATAGAATTGGAGCCATATTTGAGAGACGTGGAGAAACAGGTCTTTACACTCTGCCGGCAAAGGGGGGGAAGGCTATGCAGGTGGCACGCGGGGGCGGCCAGCCAAGATGGTCGCCCGATGGCGAGCGAATCTTTATCGTAGCAGGAGCAAGAAGGAGACGGAGCGCCTGGCAAAGATTGGCAATTGCCTCTATCCCTGCTGAGGGAGGAAGCGTTACGACTGTTCCCATTCAGTCAGAAGCGAGAATCCACATTCCGGCTTTCGGTGTAGGAAATCGGGTTTCGCCGGACGGAAAGACGATTGTCTTCTCCGGGAGAACACAGTCTGATCCGGTGCCCTTCTTACGCAACCACATATGGACAGTTCCCGTTGCGGGAGGAAAGCCGAAACAGATCACGCAAGTCTCCGAGCAAACGACCGATATGTTTCCTTGTTGGTCGCCTGACGGAAAGGCCATTGCGTTTGTGCGCACGAGAATACCGGCCAAAATTGGCGACGTGGACGACTATGACGCGAACATTTACATTGTCCAGGCGACTGGTGGAGAGCCGACACTGCTGACAACCGAGCCCGACAATGTCAGTTTTGGACCAATCGAATGGTCACCTGATGGACAATTCATTGCATATTTCTCTCAAGAAGGCGATGCCTCCAGTTCTGGAAATCTGAGAATAATGTCCGCGAATGGGGATGGAAAGTCACGGGTCATAGGAGAAGTGAGAGACCCACATCCAGGGGTGCAATTTGCCTGGTCTCCTGACAGCAAGCGGATCGCTTTTAGCGGGCCTGACGGCAAGGTTATTAGGACAATATCCATAGAAGACGGAAGTACAGTCAATATTAAGACGGGCCTTGTAGACTCAAACATTGGTGGTCGACTTGACTGGTCGCCTGACGGTGAAAGGTTCGTTTTTGTAGCCGGGGCCGGTGAAAGGAATGAGTTCTGGGTGATGGAGGACTTCCTGCCGGAAACGACGGTTGCTAAACCTGAGCCGATGACAACGGTGCGGAGGATCGGGGGTGACTGGGGCACCTTTGCCAGTCTGTCGCCCGACGGCAGGTATCTGTGTGACGTGGACTGGGGTGTGGAAGCCCTTGCGGTGCTTGAGCTGGCCACGGGCAAAGTCCGACACTTGACCGGAAAGAGCCCTGGCGACGCCAGCTATCCCCTTGAGTCTGCGATATCACCTGACAGCAAGGAAGTTGCCTACCTTTGGTGGGACCCCAACACAAAAGCCTCGAGCCTGCATGTCGTCGGCCTCGATGGCTCAGGCGACCGGCTTCTGTGCGAGGGGAAATATCCGATGCCGAGGGCCTGGTCTGCGGATGGTCAGAAGATACTGGCGGTCGTCTCAGAGAACGATGTCCAGCAGATGGTTTGGGTCTCTGCCTCGGATGGCTCGATGGAACACATCGCCTCTTTTCCTGGCGAAAGCCTCGGCTATCCTGGAAAGTTCGACATTGCGCCGGATGGCCGTTTCATAGCGTACGACCGGCCCCAGACCGAAGATGCATCGAAGCGGGACATTGTCGTGTTCGACCTGGCTGAGAGTGTCGAGGTGTCTCTGGTCGAGCATCCGGCCGATGACCGGTTGCTGGGCTGGACGCCGGACGGACGGCAGGTGTTGTTTGCCAGTGACCGCGCGGGAAGCTGGGATGCGTGGCTGCTGAAGGTACCCGATGGCAAACCGTCGCGATTCCCGGTATTGACAAAACACGGCGTAGGAAATGTCAGGCCGATAGGGTTTACACCGAACGGCTCGTATTACTACGCGCACGAGAGAATACTCGAAGATGTCCTCACTGCAAGGCTCGATCTAGAGACGGGCAAGGTCTTATCCGAGCCTGTACCGGTCTGCCAGACCGGTGCGACTGTTTCTCACGACTGGTCGCCTGATGGTCGGTACCTGGCCTACTGCACGCAGCGTCCTGATGAATCCTGGGTCATTCACATTCGGACGCTGGCAACCGGTCGCGAACGGACTCTGGCCGACAATCTCCCCTTTATTCGATGGCTCCGCTGGTCACTGGATGGGCGGTCTATCCTGATAGATAACGCCAAAAGAGGAGATTCGCAGGGCGTCATCTTCAAAATTGACGTCCAGACCGGCGCGCGGAGCGATTTGGCACGCAGCGAGACGGAAATGCTGGTGCGACCTGAAATGTCACTTGATGGAAAGACGCTGTACTATGACCGCAACGATCCCAAGTCCAGGACCATGCGTTTGATGGCGAGGGATCTGGAAAGTGGCCGCGAAAAAGAGCTGATTCGAATCGACCCTCCCGCTCGGCTTACCGGCTCTGCCCTCTCGCCAGATGGACAGCGGTTTGTCCTTTCCATAGTGCCGAATCGAGCCGGAACTGATGGGCCGGTCCTGAAGGTCCTTTCCACCGCGGGCGGACCGCCCACAGAACTGCTTCACCTCAAGAAATCGGAGAACGTGCTGGCGGTTGGCGTCACCTGGATGCCTGACAGTCGCGATGTGCTCTTCTGGAAGTGGTTCCCAGGCGACAAAGAAGGAGAACTCTGGCGAATATCCGCCGAAGGTGGCGAGGCGCGAAGACTCTGGTCGCGAAAGACCCTTGGCCATATGCGCGTCCATCCCGATGGAGAACGTATCGCATTCTATGACCGTTCGACGACGCGCGGGATTTGGGTGATGGAGAACTTCCTGTCGCAGCAGGCGGGCAAGTGAATATGAGACTCCACGACCAAAACCTCACTGGCCGAGGCGGAGAAACCGATCACAGGCGTGAGAAAATGATAAATCTCTTTACCCCAGGCCGAGGGCGGCCATCTGGCTTTGCAGGGCGGCCAGCGTCTTCTCCAGCCGGGCGTACCGCGCCACCAGGCGGGCCTCCCGCTGCGTCAGGCGTTGCTCTTCGACCTGAATGCGGTCCGCCAGGTACTTGAGCTGGTCCTCGACCTGCTTCTGGTCGAGCGTCAGCGTGCCGGCCGGCATCTGGAGCATCCGGTCCAGGGCGTCCTCCATCGCCCCGGCGAAGCCCTGCTTGACCCGCACGTTGGCGGTGAACGTCCCATCCAGGCTCAGATCGACGCTCAATTGCAGGCCGTTCTCAGGATGCGCCGGCCGGCCGCCGGCGAGGAACGTGCTGTCGCCGGTCACCACGTTGCCGTCGAAGGTGGCGTTCCGCCAGGTCGTCTCGCTGTCGAGCTTGATCCGGGCACTGGTGATGGTTCCGCCGACGATGGTCACCTCGACGTCGTACGCGCCGGCCGTCGTGTAGTTGCTCGATGCGCCGTAGAATTCGATTCTGTTGTTGTCGGAGCCGCCCGTTTTGTCGGCCCCGATGACGGCGAGCACGCCCAGGTAGTTGTTGGCGATGGCCTCGTCGAAGGCATTGCTGTTCAGGATCAACATGCCGTTGCGGTCGAGCTCCAGGCCAATTTGTCCCGGCATGAGGAAGCGGTCCACGTCGAGCGCGAAGCCGCTCGTCTGACGCACCAGCGGCATGCGAAGCTCGTCGGCGATGCTCCGGACCGTCGGATCGCCCATCAGCGTGCCGCCGGTCTTCCTGGCCTTGTTATATCCGGTCTTTTCCCGCAGGAACGCGACCGCCGCGTTGTAGGCCGTCACCATCGCGTCGAGCTTCTCTTTCACCGATTCCACGTCGCGGGTCAGGTTCACCTGCACGGTCCCCGTGTCGTGCAGGTGCAGCGTGAGGCCCTGGATGACGTTGTCGATCGTGTTCGAGCTGCGCGTGATCCATTCGCCGTCGCCGGCCGGATACCCGTCCACCCGGATCTGCGAGTCCTGGGCCGACTGGGTCTCGGTGAAGTCGGCGGTGGCAAAGCCCGCCAGGCTGGCCGTGACGCTCCCGCCCTGCGTGGACTGAGCGAGCGCGGGGATGTCAAGCACGGTGGAGCCCGAGCCGACGTTGTAGGTCAGGCTCAACTGCATCTGGCTGGCGCCGCTCGTGCCATCGGTGAGGCGAATCTGGCCGTTGACCAGGGTGGCCGTGGCCGTGCCGGCGAAGGCGTCGTTGATCTCCCCGATGATATGGCTGAGCTTGGTGTTCTCGTTGATGGCGAGAGTCTCGCTGAACGCCGTCCCATCATGCCGGGTGCCGCTGATGGTGATGGATTCGTCTCCGGCGAGCGTGCCTTCGAACTGGTCGAGGCTGATGAGCTTGTCCGTCACCGCGGCGTTCTCGCCGTTGAGCGTGAACGACGAGGTGGACTGCCAGACCTCGGTATTGCTGGCGTTGATCGAGATCTCATAGTCCGAGCCCGCATCGTTGCCGTTGAGCACGAGATGATAGGCATCGTTATAATAAAGCAGATTCGCCGTCACGCCCGGGTTCTGAGCGTCGTTGTTGATGAGGCCCGCCAGGTCTTCGAGAGTGGTGTCCGCCGTGGTGGTGATGATGCTTTCCTTGTTGTTGTACGAGTAGATGAACGTGCCCGCCCCGACGTAGTCCTCGACGTACTCCTTGCCGGCCGTGTGGACCCAGCGCTCGGCGTTGGCGAGCTGGTTCACGACAATGGTGTGGTTGCCCTCGAAGGCGTTGTGGGACGCTTCGGCCGTCAGGATGTCGGTGTTGCTGGAGACAGTGGTGAACGCGCGCAGCGTGCGGGCGTCCGAGAGGTCGTGGACCGTAGTGCGCAGGGCGTCGAGCTTGCTTTCGAGGCTGCCCAGAGCGTCCTTGCGCTCGTTCCAGAAGCTCTGGCGCACCTGGTACTGGTTGAGCGTGCGGCGTTCCAGCAACATCAGCTGGCTGATCAGCGCGCCGGTGTCGATACCCGTGACCAGTCCCGGCAGCCGTAATTCGCCCATGGTTATCCGATCTCCCAAATGAGAACGGGACGCTGTGTTCGTATCCCGCCCTCGGCGGGCACACGTTCCTAATTGTATTATCGTCCGGAAGCCGGCCCACTGAAGGCAAAGGCTGGGCTCACCGGCTGCGGCCGCGCGCGATATCGGGACATACGCTGCACCATCAAAGGTTGCCTGGGCAACTCATGAATCACTCTCAGAATCGCCTTCGCGGCCTCGGTAAATGTGAAGTGCTGACACCGTTCGTGTGCGATATCCGCCATCCGCTCCCGTTCGCGCCGATGCTCCAGATAGTAGTCCAGCTTTCGGTGAAGGTCTTCCGGGCTGGAGTAGGTCACGATGCCAAGCTCCTCCAGCCCCTCAACACAAGTACAGATTTGAAAAGCCTTGATCGCCGCCAGATTATAGGTCCGATCGTTGATGAAGCCCCATTGCCGCATCGTTTCATGGTGATCGTTCAGCACGATTCTGGCCCGTGAGTACAGCCTGGGAAGTTCCTGTGGGTGCAGGTGATCGGCCTTGACGTACTTTTCATCGATGCAGCCGCGCCAGCCCAGACCGACGATCCATAGATCGTAGTCTCGTCCCGCCGCAAACAGATCGTTTATTATCGGCCTGCGTCTCTCGCGACAATAGTTGTTCCCTACGAAGAGGACATCAATGTCTTGGGCGGGACCGGGATCGAGCGGTTTGAAGATCTCATCGTCGGTCGCCTGGGGCAGATAGAAGCAGGGAACGCGAGTCTTCGGCGCGATATATTCACAGTACTTTCTTGAGGCACAGAAGACGACATCGAACTGATTGAGCTGCTCCGGAGAGTGGAGTTCCGGATGGCTGATGATCCACATGGCATTGAGGCAGTGGGGCTTTGGTGTGTATTGCGCCAGTCCCTTCACGTGAATCGCCACGTCGATGTGCGGGTGCGGCCTGTCCCACTCGTCTCGGAACTGGACCTCGCCTTGATGACCGGCCTTCCAGAGCGCCTTGGCCAGGCCGTAACCGAACCAGGTATCGCCCCATAGCGACTCGTTCCGCGAAGGCGTACAGATCTTGACGGCGATATTCAATACCCGACCAAGGGAGGGCACACGTACTTGCGCACCATCCGGCGGCATCACGGACCCTTCGTCTGCGCGCGTCATCCGGCGATCCGGAGCCTGAGACGGCGGGTCCTCTGACCGGCCTCTGAGAAGCTGCAGCCGCTTTGCATGAAATGCCGCAATGTGCGGCTTGTCGGCCACGAACTGACGATACTTGTTGTAGACGAGCGCGGGGACGGTCAGGAACTCCCGCACGCGCCGGCTCGTCATGGTGGTGCCGTCCGTTCGCCAGGTGACTTCCGCCGTCACGCGAGGGATATGAAGGAATTCGTACTTCCTCGACATGCGTATCCAAAGATCCCAGTCCTCGTGCGTCGGCAGCGTCTCGTCGAAATAGCCGACCTCGTCCAGACAGGCCGTCTCGTGCATCACGCACAGCACGGGCACGAGATTGCAGACGAGAAGTCCCTCGTGTGTCACGTCCGTCGTATAGGGAGTCGTCTTGTGCGTCTCGACGTAGACGCCGCCGCGTTTCTCCTGGTGCGACCGGCACGCCTGCGTATGAGCCACTCGATAGTCCGTGGTCTCCAGCGAAGTGACCAATCGCTCGATGTGACCTGGATAGTAGATATCATCGTCGTCCAGGTAGGCGATGTACTTGCCGTGAGCCGCTCGAATCCCCGTGTTTCGTGCGCCGGCCAGACCCTTATTGGCGGCGTGCCTGAGGTAGAAGATGTTGCCACGCCTGTTTAGCGCACGGATGATATGCTCTGCCTCGTCGCCGGCGTCATTGACGACCACAATCTCAATACTCGGATATGTCTGGTTCAGAATGCTCTCGAGGGCGCGCTTCAGCATCTCAGGCCGATTGTACGTGGGGACGATGACCGACACCAGCGGCCGCTGATCCGGCCCGGAGAGAGGCTTTCCCCGCTGGCGAGCCTCCTGCTCTCCGCGTCGGCGCTGTGCCTCACGAATCGCCAGATCCTTGTAGTATTGCTGCTGTTGCCTCTTCGCGTGTGAGATGCATTCTTCGGTCGAACGCCAGTAATAGAGGGGCTCATCGAGATTGGCGAGGCGGTGCTTCTCGGCCATCCGCAACCACAGGTCATAATCCTGGGCCCAGACGAATCTCTCGTCATAGCTTCCGCATGCGACCAGCGCGCTGCGACGCGCCATGATCGTGCCATGGCCGAAGCAGTTCTTCTCCTTCAGCGCCGCGCGGATCTGATCGTCCTCGGTCGGCACCTCGATCCGCGCCGCAATCGTTCCCTGCGCATCGATATGATAGTATGGCGTGCCAACGAGCGCAACGTCCGGGTGGCCCTCGAGAAACGCAACCTGCCTTGCGAGCCGCTCGGGAGCGGACACATCATCGGCATCCATGCGCGCGACATATTCGCCCCGGCACAGCGCCAGGCCGGTATTCAGTGCTTTCGTCAGACCCCGGTTCTCCGCGTTCCTGTAGATGGCGGTCCGCGAATCCTTCATTTGCCGCAGAATCTCAGGCGTGCCGTCGGCGCTGCCGTCATCAACGACGACCATTTCGAAATCCTGGTACGTCTGATTATATATGCTCGCCAGGGCCTCACGCACGAAGCGCTGCCCGTTGTGAACGGCCAGGAGAACGCTGACCTTCGGGCGAATCGTCCCATCGTGCGTGCCCGCGGTGTTCGGAATCCCGGCATTCCAGCCGGTGCCGTAATAGCACCGAGTCCTTTCGTTGTGGCCGGGCAGGTACACCAGCCCCCTGTCGTCGATGTATTCGTACGCCCTGCCGTCGAGGACCTGCTGATAGAGCCGGCTGTCCGGGATGCCTACGAAGACATTGGGCCAGACCACCGTCGGACGGATTCGCTGAATGAGTTCCCGGGTGGCGGCCAGATCGGCCGGCGTCTCGCCCGGCACACCGACCACCACACTGGCGGCCGTCTTGACGCCGAATTCATGGCACCAGCGAAACGCATTCTCAATCTGCTCGACGGTGATACCCTTTTCCATGAGGTCGAGCATGCGCTGCGCGCCGCTTTCGACGCCGAAGTAGAAGCCGTGCGCCCCTGCCCTCACCATGAACTCCACCAGCTCCCGCGTGAGCGTCGAGACCCGCGACTCACAGACCCAGGGAATGCGAATCTCCCTCTCGATCATCAGCGCGCAGAACCGCCGCAGCCGCGCCTGGTCCAGCGTGAAGTTGTCCTCGCGGAAATAAATGCCTCTGGCGCCGTAATGACGAACCACATGCTCGATGTCCGAGACGATCCGGTCGGCGCTGAAGCACGTGTAGCGTCTGCCCCAGACCGAGCCGACCGAGCAGAACGTGCATTTGAACGGGCAGCCCCGGCTGGTGTTCATCGTGAATACCGGCTGCTCCTGGAGAAAGCTGGTGTCCCAGTGATAGGGTAGATTGACGAAATAGTCCCAGGCCGGCATCGGCAACTCATCGAGGTTCTCGATCCGGGGATACCGGACCACGCGCTCGGCAACTTTGCCCTCGACGATGTCAAGAATGGCCCGCTCCCCCTCGCCCTGGACGACATGATCGACCCAATCGGGAATGGTATGCGGTGCGACGGCTGCGTGGGGGCCGCCCACGATGACCCGGCCGTGCCACAGACGCGCTTCTTTCAGGTCGCGAAGTCTCTGCAACATGCGCAGGGTATCGCGAAAGCAGATCGTGTTCGCATAGATGCCCACTATGTCGATGGCATGGTCCAGCAGGTAGTCGGTCTCCAGGAAATCGCTCGACCGCAGGTAGTTGTCGATGAAGAACACGTTGTGACCGGCACCGCGCAGGACCGAGATCAGAAACCCAACGCCCAGCGGCGGACGCTTCTCCTTCGTCGAAAACGGCGACTGCTCCGGCGCCGCCGAGGTGGTGAGCAGGATATTAGTCTTCCTTCGTCCGGCGCCGCCGGAACATGGTCGCGCTTCAACGCTGTACGGGCGTGTACCGTATAGTCTTGCCGTGGCGGCCTTGATCGGCCGACCGACGAAGTATACAATGGGCCCATCCCCGCCCTCGGTGATTTCCATCGACTCCGTCCGAAAGCTGTCTGCCAGAAGGTCTTTCAATTCCGGCAGAGAGGGCTCGTACAGATGGTAGGGATTGCCCGAATGTCTTCCGCCTTCGGGGATGATCGGAACCGTCAGAACCAGGCGGCCGTCGGGCCCGGCCACCCGGACCGCTTCTCTCAGAAATCGTCGGCCGGTCGCGTGGTCCACGTGCTCAAGCCCCTCCAGGCAGACGATTACATCAACACCGCCGTCCTCCAGGGGAATGCTCGCCATGTCGCCCACGAGGAAATCGATGTCCGGATAGTGGGCCTTCCCCCAGGCAATCGCCTCGCCCGATATATCGATGCCGATCCGTTTCCTGGCCGTGAGCAGCGAAGTCCCCCAGCCGACGCCGCAG
>CAYFUB010000170.1:0-2987 GCA_964346195.1 uncultured Pirellulales bacterium | reverse complement strand
AGGAAAAGCACTACGAGCCGCTGGGGGCCCTCGCCACGGTCAAGTCCGACGTCCGCGTCATCACCGCCACCAACCGGCCTTTGCTGGAACAGGTCGCGCGGGGTGTGTTCCGTGAAGATTTGTACTATCGGCTCAACGTGGTCCGGATCGCCTTGCCCCCGCTGGCCGAGCGCCGGGAGGACATTCCGCTGTTGGTCGACCATTTCATCCGCAAGTTCAACGCCGAGAAGGACAAGCAGGTCGAGGGCATTTCCGAGGAGGCCCTGGGCCTGTTGATGCGCCATGACTTGCCCGGCAACGTCCGCCAACTTCAGAACCTGATCGAGCACGCCGTGGTGCTCTGCCGCGGCCAGCGGATTGAGGTGGACTGTCTGCCGGCCGACTTCACCCAACTGGCCACAGACCGCGCAGCCTCACAGGCCCGGCAGGCGGCCGGCCCACTACTAGAAGCCGAGGCCCAGGCGATCGTCGAAGCGCTGCGCCGTCACGACGGGCACCGCGGCAAGACGGCCGCGGCGCTGGGAATCGACAAGTCGACCCTCTGGCGGAAGATGAAGAGGCTGGGCATCGGCTACCCGTAAACCCGCCTTTGTCCCGGGGACGTCCGAGCCGCCTGCTCGGAAGCTGCGACGGCTCGCGCGGCACGCCCTGAGGAACTCAGCGCGGCCTCGCTGCGCTCGGCCGCAACCAAAAGGGCCCCCGGGTGCGAGCCTTCACCACCTCACATGCTGGCGTCGTCTGGAGTAAGTTGTGAGGAGTGCACGATCCTTACACTCACTCCAGGAGCGACGCCATGCGTTACTTTCTACAGCGTTATCAGGACCAGATTCAAGGGGTGTTGAGCGGATTTGACCGCCTCCGCTTTCGCGGGACGTTGCGGATGCTGACGACGGTCGGCGGAATGATGGCGGTGCTGGGTCGCCTCGGTGTGTGGCTGAAGGACTTCAAAGGTTATGCCGAGCGGCTCACCCAGCAGTTACGAAGCAGCGTGGAGGCCGTGGCCCAGCAGGAGGGACGCCCCGTCCAATACCTGCCGGGCTACACCAACAAGGAAGAACTGGTCCGTCGCATTGAGGAGCGAGAAGGCATCGCTTCCAACGGCCTCGTGGCGGTACTGAGCACGCTGGAGAACTGCATTTCCTACGAGGTCTTCCGTGACCGGCAGCGGCGGGAATTGGATCTCCGCCGCCGGCCTCGGAAATGTCTCCATTACTACGTCTACTTCCGAGACGAAATGTTCGGATTGACCCACGTGCGTGTGCAGACCTGGTTTCCGTTCGATGTCCGCGTGGTCCTCAATGGCCGCGAGTGGCTGGCACGGCAACTGGACGCGGCCCATCTGGCTTACCAGCGGCGGGATAACTGCTTCCCCTGGATCGAAGATTTTGCCCGCGCGCAGGCGTTGGCCGATCGCCAGCCGCGGATTCGTTGGTCCCATCACCTAGACCGACTGTTGCGGCGGGCGGCGCCGGAGTTCTTCCAGCTTTTTCAGCCGCGCCCCCAGAGACCGTACTGGACGATCGAAGAGAGCGAATGGGCCACGGACATCGCCTTTCGATCGCCCGAAGCGCTGGCAGACCTCTATCCGACCCTGATACGTTACGGGATCGAGACATTCGACAGCCGCGACGTGTTACGCTTCTTGGGACATAAGGTTCCGGCGCAGGGCCGACTCCATCCCCGCTTCGCCAAGGAAGTCTCCAGCGACTTGAAGGACCGCCCGGAGGGTATGCGGATCAAGCACCGCGTGGGCCGCAATACGCTCAAGATGTACGACAAGTTCGCTCACATCCTGCGTGTCGAGACGACCCTCAACGAGGTGCGGTCTTTGAAAGTCTTCCGCCGCAAGGAACATCAGCCCGAGGGGCCACGCCAGTGGTTACGTCTGCGCAAGACGGTGGCCGACATGCCCCGCCGGGCTCAGCTCTCCCACTCGGCCAACGGGCGATACCTGGAAACGCTCGCCGCCGTGGCCCCCGAAACGCCGCTGAGCCGCCTGGCGGACAAGCTCTGCCGCCCCGTCCAAGATCATCGCGGCCGGCGTCGCCGGGCTCTGAATCCCTTTTCCCCGGCGGACGCCCAGTTGCTCTCCGCTGTGATTCGCGGTGAACACGCCCTGACCGGTTTCCGCAATCGTCACCTCCGCGAGGCCCTGTACGGCCAGACCACGGATGACGTGGAACGCCGCCGCCAAGCGGGACGCGTCACACGCCAACTCAGCCTGTTGCGCGCCCATGGCCTGCTCCGCAAACTCCCCGGGACGCATCGCTATGTCCTTACCAAGCAAGGGCAGACCGCGATCATCGCCTTCCTCGCCGCTCGCAACGCCACCCTCGACCAGCTCACCAAGGTCGCGTAAAATCTTCTCCATAAGCCAAGAAATGGCGCGATATCAGTGAAGGGCGTGGCGAAGTGCCCCAAACACGCCCTTCGCTGCGCTCAGGGACGTGCCACCCTTGCTGGAATTCGTACAGGTTATTCCTGCGCGGGTCCTTAGAGATGCCACGGCTCGCGCATGGCGCGGTCGAGCATGCGGTTGGCCGCGTCGTCCCCCACGAACCGCTCGGCGGCCGGGTCCCACTCCAGCCGGCGCCCGCCGAGGCGGATGCTGACGAGCCCAATGTGGGCAATCGAGATCGCGCGGTGTCCGGTTTCGGCCGGGGCCACCGCAGGCCGGCGGCTCAAAACGCAGTCGACGAAGTTGTGCTGATGATGCTCCGACCGGTAGAGCTGCACGTCCTTGTCGGTGATCGGCTTGGTGGCGATCGATTCGGGCTTGGAGCGGAGCCCGCTCCCGGCCACCCAAACCTCGCCTTCGCTGCCGACGAACCGCGTCGAGACCTGGCTCATCTCGGGCACGGTGGCCAGCGTCATCTCAACGCCGTCGGCCCAGGCGTAACGAACCTGGAACACGGCCGGCGTGTTGTAGATGCCCTCGGCCGGGGCCCAGCCCGTGCCTTCGACCTCGACCGGGCCGGTGTCGTCGG
>CAYFUB010000169.1:0-2257 GCA_964346195.1 uncultured Pirellulales bacterium | reverse complement strand
TGGGGAACAGATAGAGCGTGTATTCCCGGTGGTTCCTCGGGTCCCACCAGTTGGGGTCGAGTCCCCCGACGCGCCCGTCGGGCCAGTGAATCGCCGAGGGTATGATGCCGGCCGGCTTTCCCCTCTCCGCCCGCGCCGCCGCATCCACCCAGGTATCCATCCACGTGGCGATGAGTCTGGTCAGCTTCGGGTCGCGCGTTCGCTGCCAGTAGAGCAGGGCAGGCTGAATGACGCGCGCGTGATACACGGTGTCGCAGGCGCGAGCGGGCGTCAGGTCCACGTTCTCCGCCGTGAAGTACGTGCTCTTGAATTGCAGGAAGCCGCGCTCGTTGCGGCCGGTCCAGAGCGTCTCCATGAGTTCGGCCAGCCGTAGCGCCCGCCGGTTCCAGTCCGGATTGTCCGGGTCGATGTGCATCATTGGCGTGATGGCATCGGCCGAATCTTCGGCGGTGTGCTCCACGTCGGACATGCGGGTCGTATAGCCCGGCCTCATGTGCGGCTGCGAGAGAATCGCCTGCGAGAACTTCGCCTGGGCCCGGTTGATCTTCGGGCTCTCGAAGCCGATGAGAAGGGGGGTCCACCAGCGCCACATCTCGCAGTCATCACCCCAGCCGCCGCCGTATTGCCCGTCCTCCTGCATCCGATTGTCGATCCACCACTCAATGATATCGGCCAATCGCTCCAGACCCTCACGCTGATAAACCGCCCACTCAGGCGCACCGGTCACAGGCGGATATTGCCTCTGCGGCGCGATCGGCTCGCCCAGGTACATGCGCGCGATCCTGTTTTGGGGGAATGCGGCTGTCGCCTTCTCGAAGAACCCGCGCGCCGCATCGAGGAACTTCCGCTTCTGCGGCGGTATCTTCCAGACACTGCCCGATTCCAGCGCGAACCACGCGACCATCCGGCCGCGATAGAGGTATGTCAGCGGATACAACGGCGACTCCTTGGCAACCCCGAAATCGTAATCCAGCGTACGCGAGATCCGTCCGCCGAAGTAGGGGAGTGACTTCTCACTGACCCAGCGGTCGATTTCCATGATGAGCGGGTTGAGGTTCTCGCGCAACGGCTCTTCAAGGGCAGGGTGGTTTTGCAGCTCTCTCAAGACATCGAGTCGGACATGGTCGGAATCGGCGTTGCCGGCACGCTGAATGAGTTCCTGGACTGCACCGTTATCTGCCTGGCGATCTGGCCCGTCGCCGGCGACCATTGCGACAAGAGCCAAGAAAGTGACGATCAACTGTGGCATTCTGCACCGTTGGGCCGGAGTAGTCGGACGTTCATCGTTCAGATGCCTGCGGCAGCATGGGATCGGCGCGACGCACGAACTGGATGGCCAGACCCCAGGGATCGCGCAGCATGGCGAGCTTGTCACCGGCCGGAGTCGTGGTGATTTCATCAGCCGGCGTAGCGCCGGCGGCGATGAGCTTCTCGCGGATGGCCTCAACGTCCTCGACCATGAACGCCACGTGCAACAGCAGGGGGTCCATCGAGGCGTAATTGGGCACGGCATCCGGCGGATTGCGGTACAGCTCGAGCATCATGTTGCCGTCGCTATCGGCGATGAAACGCATGTTGACCGGTGGCGGGCCCTCGCGCAGAACCTTCATCCCGAGGTTGTCCACGTACCACTGCGCCATTTTTGCCGGATCGGTCACATTCAGGGCCACATGCTCCAACCGGACGCGGCCGTCTCCGCGCCCGCCCATCCGTGTTCCCGGCGCTTGTCCGGTCGAATTGCAGCCTGTGCTGACGATCGCACAACCCAAGACGGATGTGAACAACAGGACCCGGGTAGTCGACGTGCAAACCATGATTTCTCTCCTTCAGAAAGACGCCGGCTCAGCCGGCGTACGGGTGTCTCCACGGCGAACGGTACGGCCGCTTGAGCAGTTCGGCCGCGGCAGGGTTGCCGATGATTTGCTCGGATTTCTCATCCCACGCAATCTTGACGCCGACATCATAGGCGATCATCGCGAGCTTGACGGTGGCCGTCGAGCGGTAACCATCTTCGACCGTGCAGCCCGGCTCTTTGCGGCTGCGGACGGCGTTGAGGAACTCGGCCATGTGGGCCGCCCCCAGGTCGCCCTGGGTCTTGTGCTCGGCGCGCTCTTTGTTCTTGTCCTTGGGGATCACGACCCAGCGATTGTCCGTGACGAATACGGTGCCGTTCTCGCCGTAGAAGAAGATGCCGTTCGAGACCTCCGGTGTGTACTCCCGCGCGCCCCAGATGCGGTGCTTCCAGAAAACCGGGCAG
>CAYFUB010000168.1:0-23863 GCA_964346195.1 uncultured Pirellulales bacterium | reverse complement strand
CCCGCCTGGCCCGCAGAATGGGATGCGGCGTTCTCCATGCTGGCCCGCGGCGCGTTCCTGGTCAGCTCTTCCATGAAGGTCGGAAGGATCGAACATGTCCGGGTCGAATCGCAGGCCGGCGGCGAGTGCCGCCTCCGCAATCCCTGGTCGGGTGCAACGGTCACGCTGGAGCGCAACGGCAGCATAGCACAAGACTTGTCCGGCGATCTGCTGAGGTTCGCAACGACAAAAAGAGAAGTGATTACGATTCATCCATTGAGGTGACCTGTATGAACAGAGGAAACCACGTGAAGTATACAATCACCGTTACCGCAGTTGCACTGTGTCTGGTGGGTCTGGTCCTTGCCCAGGAACGCGGTCGCGGACAGGGGCAGCAAAGGACGCGACGCACGCAACGGGTAGTGCCGATGAAGGAGGTCCAGGTCGTCAGCCCCGACGGCAAGGTCAAGTTCACGGTCGGGTCCAATCCGGAGCGGCTGACCTGGTCGGTGACACGGGAGAGCACCACGGTGATCGAGCCGTCGCCGTTCGATATGAGAATGGACGGCTACGATCTCTCATCGGGGGTCATCTTCGATAACCTGGAGCTATACAACATCGACGAGACCTATCCCTGGCACGGGGCCCACAGCACGGCGGTCAATCGCTGCAACGGGGCCAGGGTATCGCTCACGCACGACCTAAGCCAGACGCCTTATGTTCTGGAGATCCGGGCGTTCGATGACGGCGTCGCCTATCGCCACGTCATTGCCGGGGCTGCCGACGCCGTGCGTGTGCCCGAAGAGTATTCGAGGTTCATCCTTCCGGCCGGGACTACGGTCTGGTACCACGACTTGGACGGACACTACGAGGCGGAATATGACAGGCAGGACATCTCCGAGGTGAAGGCCGGACAGTGGGCGGGTCCGCCGCTCACTTTTCAGTTGCCGGACAACACCGGGTTTGGCTCGATCACCGAGGCGAACCTCGTCAACTACTCCGGCATGGCGCTGGAAAACGACGGCCGGCGGGGCTGGATCGTGGGTCTTGGCCACCGGCAGCCCATCAATTATCCTTACGAGCTCCGCTACGGACGCGACGAGGCCAAGCGCCTCGCCACGCCGGCATCGGTCACCGGTCCCATCACGACACCTTGGCGCGTCGTGCTGGTCGCCCGCGACCTGAACACACTGGTCAATAGCGATATTTTGCCCAACCTGTGCCCGCCGGCCGACCCGAAGTACTTTCCAGAGGGGATGAACACGCCCTGGGTCCAGCCGGGCCTGTGCGTCTGGGACTACGTGGACCGCAACTACGTGCCGCGCGGCGACAGGAGCCAGTTCGACCGCATGAAGGACTTCTCCCGCATGGCCGGCGTGATCGGGGCCAAGTATCATATCCTTGAGGGCTTCGCCTACGGCTGGTCCGATGAGCAGATTCAGGAATTCGCGGACTACTCCAAACAACAAGGCGTGCGGGTGCTGTTCTGGCGACACAGCAATCAGTTGCGGACTCCGGAAAGGCGAGACGAATTCTTCTCGCGCCTGCACCGCCTGGGGGTGGCCGGCGCCAAGATCGACTTCTTCGACCATGAAGCCAAGGAGAATATCGATCTCTACGAGGCATTGCTGAAGAAGGCGGCCGAGTATCAGTGCGTCGTCGACTTCCACGGCGCCAACAAGCCGACCGGCCGGCTGCGGACCTGGCCCAATGCCATGCTCTATGAGGGCGTCCGCGGGATGGAGTCGAGCGGTTTGCAGCGGCGGGCGCGCCACGAGACGATCCTGCCCTTCGCCCGCTACCTGGCCGGGCCGACCGACTACACGACGATGATTTTCACCGAGCGGCGGCGCGACTCGACGTGGGCGCACCAAATCGCCTGCCTGGCGACCTTCCACAGTCCGATTCTGACGATTGCCGCCCATCCGCAAAGCGTGCTGGACAACCCGGCGCTGGACGTTATCAAGAGCATCAAGGCCGTTTGGGACGAGACGGTCGTGCTGGGGTCCCCAACGCAAAATGACGCGTTGGGGGGCCCCTTGCCGGGGTCGAAGGTTGGAGAGCTGTCGATCTTCGCGCGGCGCAGCGGCGCTATGTGGATGCTGGCCGTGATGAGCGCCGGGCCGGCCCGGACGATCCAGGTGCCGCTGTCGTTCCTGGGTGACGGCCCGTACCGGGCATCCCTCGTCCGCGACAACAGGGAAAAGGCCGACGCGGTGGTCGTGGAAGACAGGACCGTGCGGCGAAATGAAACGCTCACGATCGACCTGGCCGACGGCGGCGGTTTCGTCGGCCGCTTCTCCGAATAGTCGCTTGTGTGCCACGGAGGCGATGTGGAATGATGGGATTGAACTGGTTTGGCAGCGGACTGGTCTCTTTGATGTTGATTGCCTGTGTCGAGGGCGTCCCGGCCTCGAATCGCGAGCCAGAGGTCTGCAACACACGGGCGGCCTGGATGACGGAGGCACGGTGGGGTGTGATGACCCACTACCTGGCCGACTGGAAGGCCCGCGAGATGAAGGAGCAGATGACCGTCGAGAAATGGAACGACATGGTCAGCCGTTTCGACGTGGAGGGATTGGCCAAGCAGCTCAAGTCGGTCGGGGCGGGCTACTATCTCATCACGATCGGCCAGAATTCGGGTTTCTACCTGGCTCCCAACGCCACATATGATCGCCTCGTCGGCATCCGACCGAGCAAGTGCTCCCGCCGGGATTTAGTGGCGGACCTGTACGAGGTCCTGCACCGGCGGGGCATCAGACTCATGGTGTATCTGCCTTCGGGAGCTCCCGCCGGTGATGCGACGGCGCGACAGGCGCTCGAATGGCAGAACGGCCCGCATCGCAACCGCGAGTTCCAGCTCAAATGGGAGCAGGTCATCCGCGAGTGGTCCATGCGCTGGGGGACGAAGGTCGCCGGCTGGTGGTTCGATGGGTGCTACTGGCCCAACACGATGTACCGCAATGACCAGCCCCCGAACTTTGCCAGTTTCGCGGCGGCGGCGCGGGCGGGCAACCCCGGCGCTATCGTTGCCTTCAATCCCGGAGTCGTCCCCCGCATTCTGTCCGTCACGCCGCACGAGGACTACACAGCCGGCGAGATCAACGATCCCAATCGAATCGAGATTCGGCGCGCGGTTGACGGCCGGATCGACGGGACACAGGTACACGTCCTGAGCTACCTGGGCGCGCGGTGGGGCATGGGGGACCCGCGGTTCCCCACGGGGCAGGTCGTCGAGTGGAGCCAGGGTATCCGCAAGCGGGGCGGCGTAGTCACCTGGGATGTGCCGATCCAGCCCAGCGGCCTGATCGCCCAGCCGTTTGTTGACCAGTTGGCCGCCATAGGCAAAGCACTTCGTCAGCCGTGACGGGCAGGCGGGGAACAGGAGGACGGGCGGTACCGAAATATTGGGTGGGCGCCGATGCGTGCTGCAACATTCTCGATGGCGCCGTACGTGCTGGCCGTCGACGGCACGTCGGCATTTGTCGGTCTGGCGGTCGGCGTTGAATTGGCCAACGCAGGCGGCCCGGACACGTCACTGGCCTTGGACAACGCGCGCCTGGATCTGGCTCAATGACAGGCTAATCCTGGTCATATGGCCGTGCAGGGCAGGCCCGCGCCGCCGCAAACAGGCGGAGACCTACGGCCTACCCTGCACTGCAAAGGCGCAACATCTTGTTTTTTCAGCAAACATTTTCCACGACGATGGCGCAAGTCCTCGGAACAAAAAGAATTATGTTGCGCGCAGAGACGCGGGGACGCAAAGTCCAACATACGTTTCCATCCTGCTTTTCTCCGCGCCCCAGCGTCTCCGCGCGAGTCGATTTTGGTTGCGGCGGAGCGAAGCAAAGCCGCCCCAAGCATGCTCGTCGGCGCCTTCGGCCTACGATGGCCGCGCGGTCAGGAGAGGCGCGCCGGAAGCGACAGGTGGTCATCCTTCACTGAGTTGTCTGATTGCGAGAGTCCGGCAATTCGACCCGACGGTGTGACAGTCGTGTCCTCCCGCCCGTTTTACTATCTTGCCTGGAGTGGGGCTTGAGTTCATGCCGCCCGGGTAGTAGCATGAGGCCGTTTCGGCGAGGGGCTCGTTTAGGTTGCCTTTGCCTGTTTGAGTGATTGGGATGTCAACGTGAGGCCATGAGATCGGAAGGAGATTTGCACATGATTACGGAGATTACCGCGCGGGAGCTTGACACCGAGCAGTTCATTGCCGAGAAGGTGGCGGAGATCAAGGATGCCGTCGGAGATGGCACGGCGATCAACGCGCTGTCGGGAGGCGTCGATTCATCCACCGTCACAATGCTGGGGCATCGGGCTTTGGGGAATGATCTGAGGACCGTCTTCATCGAAAACGGTCTGATGCGGGAGGGGGAATCTCATCAGGTCGTGAGCTTTTTTCGAAAGCTCGGCGTGCCGGTGGAAGTGATCGACGCTCGGGATGAGTTCTTCACGGCGCTCAAGGGAATCACGGACCCGGAAGAAAAGCGTGAAGCCATCACCCAGACTTTCTATCGAAACGTGTTCGGGCGCATAGTCAGGCAAAGTGGGGCCCGGTGTCTGCTGCAGGGCACGATCCTGACGGATATCGATGAGACCGTGGCGGGGATCAAGCGCCAGCATAACGTCTTCGAGCAGCTTGGCATCGACCCGCAGGAGGCCTTCGGCTATCGTATCGTCGAACCGCTCATTCAACTGCGCAAGGACGGTGTCCGGCGGGTAGGCCAGGCGCTGGGGCTTGGGAGTGAGTTGTTTGACCGCATCCCGTTTCCCGGACCGGCGCTTTCGGCTCGGGTGATAGGCGAGGCGACGCCCGAACGTATTGCGATTGTTCGCAGAGCGACCGCGGTTGTTGAAAGGTTGCTGAAAGGTACCGGGGCCTTTCAGTATATGGCCATTTTACACGAGGATCGCGTGACCGGGATGCGTGACGGCAAACGCGATTTTGGCTACCAGATCGAGGTACGCTGCTGGGACAGCGTTGACGCCCGAACCGCAACACCAACGCGACTGTCATTCGAGATCCTCACGAATCTCGCCCAGGAGATCATCCACGACGTGCCCGGAGTAGTCAGCGTAACCTACAACATAGCTCCAAAGCCTCCCTCGACGATCGAGGCAGTCTAATACCGATTTCGATTGAATTTTTCGTAGTGTAGCATGAGCACCGGGTGGCAGCGTGGGTTCCCAAACGCAATGTATCGCGTTTGGGGTTCCCGTCAAGACCGGAGGTCTTGGCGATGGTTCCTGCGCAGGCAACCCGGCCATCGCCAAGCTGCGCATGGGCCCCCCCAACGCAATCTATCGCGTTGGGGACCCCTTGACGCTGCCACCCGGAGATACGAAATTCTCAATCGTATTCGGTATAACTTGTCTAATCGAGAGAGCAGGGGCCACGGTGTGGTACGATTCATCCGAGGAGTTACGGCCAAACCCGCGGATTGACCTGTTCTTCGCCCCGTACTTTCGCGGCAAGTCGGCGATGGCGGTATGGATGGTAAATGATTTCGGCGGTTATTCGGGCAACACGATGTCCGACGGCGCCTTGGCCGTTGCCGGCCGCGTGAACTGCGCGCCGTACGGCGTGAAGCCGGCTCCGAAGCCGCCGTGGGCGAGAAAGAATTGGCCGTTCTCCACGCCCATGAAGCGGTCCAGTCGATCCGCTTTGCCCGTCGGATCGTGGCTGAAGCGCGCCGTGGTCAGCTCCATCCACCGACCGTCGGCGGTTCGGATCCACTGGTTGCCATACAGGGCTTTGCGCAGCAGGTGACCATTGGCGCCACCGAAGTTCTCGCTGAAGCTGTACAGCCGGCGCAGATAGCCGCCCTCTTTCGGAGCCTTCCAACTGGAGATGAGAGCCCATTGCTTCTTGTCCGGATGGAAGTAGTAACCTGAGTAGATTGTGTGTGTGGCGTCGGCTGGTTTCGCCGTGACGATGAACCGTTGCACTTTCCCGGTTTGCCACGGATACACCATATGGCTGTGGCCCCCCGTGCCTTCGTTGCCGAAATCACCAGCGTAGACCCCTTCGCCTTTTGCCATCAGCTTGACGCGGTCCTCATCGGCGACTTTGTCTCGGTCGGCCGCTTCATTGCCGCTGTCCCAGACACTGAAGATGATCCGCCGTTCCGTGGGGCTGTTCACCTGCATGCCGAAATAGCCGCGATGCCATCCGCAGGCCATGTAGTAGGTCCAGACCGGGTCTTCCAGGCCGGTCATCTCGCAGTAAAATGCTTCGACCTCCACATCCTTTTCCACGGGATACATCAGATGCACTGACGCGGCGTTGCGGCGGGGTTTGAGATTGAAGTGTGCGTCCTGTGCGGCGGGGCCGCTGAGGACCAGGGCACTGAGGTCGCCGAACGGCCGGCCCGGTGGATTGAGCGATTCGAGCGCGAGACTCCAGTAACCGGCCGCGGGGATGTTGAACGAACCGAAGCCGGCGATAACGGGACTTGCCCCGTCGCCGGTGACGGTAGCTTCCCTGGACAAGCCCGCGACCATCAGACACAGCTTCGATGTAACGTCTTTCGGCAGGCGGAGCGCCACAGAACAATCGAGCGTGCCCGGGGTCTCGATCCGGCCAAACCAGAGAACCTTCAAATTCGGGTCGTCCCAGCCGGTAACGCCGGAGCGAGATGAAACACGTGCCCCCGTCACGTCCGGATCAAGGTAGGCGGTAAAGGCAGGGACCCGCAATTCACCTGCCGACCCCGGCACTGCCATGGCGAGACATGCGATGACCATCCGCACGGACGCCAGAGCACATCTTCCTCGTTTCATATAGCCCTCACACACAGCACCACACGTAACAACCACTCCTTGGGCACGGGACCCAGCCGGCACGACCGGTCATCGGGACGCACACCCGTGCAGCCATGATACATGCATTATGCGGGGACAGCAACGATGGCATCGCACCTCGCTATCAGACAGGCTTATTCGCGAGGCGAAGATGTTCGACCGGAGAAACGGAGGCTTGACACATCTGTCGTGTGTGATGTTCTATAGAGATTCCGCAAGCCGTCCTGGTTGCTGTAAAGGAGATCAAGATGAGCTGCATTTCAAGACGAGACCTTATCGGTGCAGCATTAGGAGCCGTTGTTGTCACCGGCGCACCACATAACCCGGGCAAGGCCGACCACTCCCGGAGAAAGAGGACAAGATACATTGCCGCCTATGACACCGAATCACCGGCTTGCCTGCCGGCGTGCCGGAAGATCGTGGAGGTCCACCGGCAGTTTCAGATGCCCGCTACATTCTTCATCACCGGCCGGACCCTGGAGGCGAACACCAAAGAATACGGCCAGTTGCTCGCAGACCCGCTCTTCGAGGTCGCCTCGCACACGTGGAGCCACAAGCTGCTCCGCGACAACGTTCTCTGTGGCCAAGCTGTACCGACCGACCAGAGGAAGAGAGAGATCTTCAAAGCCAAGGAGTTGATTGAACGCGTCTTCGAGCGGGCCTGCGTCGGGCTCAGGCCCGCTGTCGGTTTCGATAACGCTCTCAAAGGTGCTGGGGATGTGCTCGCGTTGGCGCGGGAGGCCGGGCATAAGTACATCAGCAGTCTGCTGTGGGGACCGGATTGTTCGATGCCCGCACTGATCGAGGAGCCGTTCCATTACGGCGCAGACGGCTTTGCTGATTTGTGGGAATTGCCCGGCCATGGCTGGCACGAGAACCTGCTGAAGAACCATAACAGATGGGGATCGAAACGGCTCACCCTATGGCCTTCGCCCATGCCCGAGGCCATTCCAGCGCAATTTGTGAGGACGCCGCAGGAGGAATTCGAGGTCAACCGGATCTTCTTAGAAAAGGCTCTCGAGACGAACAAACCGTATGTTTCGCTGATCTGGCATCCCTGGTCGCTCTTCTCGTTCGATCCACAGATGAAGATGCTGGAATTGACATTCACCCACGTGCGCCGTCTCGCCCTCGGCCCATGTACCTACGCCGACCTCTCCAGATAAGTCGCGGGTTGAGGAGATAGGCCGAAAGGAACGGCGCGCAAATGGCGAGAAGTGTCTGCGGACTTTGTGACTGCTTGAGGACGGCCATTTCTCCCAAGGGTACATCACCGGCTCCTGTTGTCATCCATGATGGGGGTGCCTCTCGCCATCCCGATACGCTGGCATAGTCAATCACCGGGGGCGTTCTTCTCCGGTTGCTCGTGATCGACCGGTATTGCGCAAAGCGCAACGAAAGTGTTTCGCACGGATCGATCTGCGAACTTTTTTTCACGGTAATCGCAGGAATTTCTGGTTTTCTCGGAAATGGGAATCCAGGTCCCGGAATCGGCGGGATACTTCTGCCGAGGCATGTCTGAGAGACTTGCCACCTGCGGCAACATTCATCCGCGCGGGACGTGGATGGCTTCTTCATCATGCGCGTCACTGTCGCCTTGTGTCCTGTGAGTCGCACGCCTGAGGCCAGTTCTCAGAAATGAGAATGGGTTTTTTGCGCGAGGCTCCAGGCGACATCGGCCGGCAGACGCGGCTTGAGTCGGGCGCGGCAAAACGGCATGATGAGTAGGTGTATCGGCATTTGATGCAGAGGCCTGCAAGCCGGTCGGGAGACCGTCGCGGCTGAGGCTTTGAAGACGAGTCGCCATATGGTGTGGGTATGATAGTATCCTGGCAGAAGTGGCTCGGCGGCGCTGCGGTCAGTGTGAGGGTGTTGTGCTCAAGCCGTCTCCGGCCCGGTAACTGCTGGGCAATGCTCGGGCTGATGGTGTTGTTTTCTGGGCCGGCGTCGGCCGAAGAGGCGAAGCCGAAGGAGGCGGTTTGGAATCCCCATGGCGCTCCAGCGTTATGCGATACCTGCCATGCGCCTGTCGCCGGTGGCCGGCGCGCCCTGCGGTTCGATGGAGACGTATCGCAGTTGTGTCAGTCGTGCCACGACGGGCGGGTTGCTAAACGTGAGCCACATCCTGTGGACCGGGTGCCGAGCGATGCGGTCTTGCAGAGGATCCCGTCCGATTTCCCACTTAAGGAGGGGATGGTGACCTGTTTGACTTGTCATGATGTCACCCAGGACTGCAACGCGGAACTGCTGATTTCCTTGCCCGGTCACAACCTGTTGCGTGGAGGTCAGGCCGCCCAAGCTCTGATGTTCTGTTTCCATTGCCATGCGAGGGAGAATTATGGCTCTTTCAATGTTCACGACCAGTTGGAGGCCGGGGAGATGAAGGTCGACACCTGTCTATGGTGTCACACCAGCGTTCCGGATGCGAACTCGTCTCATGAAGGCGAGGCTCCGTACTTGCTTCGCGGCACGTCGTCGGCGGTCTGCCGCAACTGTCACCGGATGGCGGAGAAACACCCGGCCGGGAGCCCTCACGTGAACGCCGCGGCCAAGCCTGAGATGATATGGCAAATGTCCGCGTATGAGATGCAGACCAAGATGCGTCTCTCGTTCCCACAACTGCTGGAGTACGCACGTGTCAGCAAACGATCTCCGCGTTCGATGCCCCTGGATGAGGACAACCGGATTACCTGTTGTACGTGTCACAATCCACACGCGAAAGGGCTCTTTCCGGCGCGGAATCCGCGCTCTGTCGGCGCCGAACGCGGGCATGCCGTGAACCATCGGCTTCGTACTCGTGAAGGCAATATATGTGTGGCATGTCATCAGAAATGAGGAGTCTCATGGAATGTTTGACGGTGGGAAATTGTCGTGACGGGACCCGCCGTGCCATACGGCCGCCAAGGGTCTTCGGCTCGCGCTTTGTGTCAAACCTCCTGCTATTCATGCTCATGCTGTTCTTCGTGATCCCCGGCCGGGCCGGTGCGGTGGATGCAGAGAACTGTCTGATGTGCCATCGCTTCCGCGGTCTTGCGCGCGTGGACAAGGACGGCATGTACCGTCTTTTTCATGTGGACGAGACGCTTTTCAGCCGGGGGCCTCATGCACGCGTCAATTGCACGGGCTGTCACGTCGATGTCAACGAGATCCCGCACGATGACGCCCAGCCGGTGGACTGCCTCCGCAGTTGCCATATTGAGGAGCCCACCCGCGAAATCGTCTTCACCCATGCTGGCGTTCAGGGTGTGCTCCAGGACAGCGTGCATGCCGTGAAGGACCCGAATGCTGTCTTACGGGGCAATCCGGAGGATTTCCCGGCTTGCAAGGACTGCCATGACAGTCCTCTTTTTCGACCGGTGTCCATCTTCAAGAAAGTCCGGGCGGGTGTTTCCCAACGCGCCATGAATCGCTGCAAGATGTGTCATGACGACGAGAATTTCACCCGCTATTTCTATTCCCATGTCACCACCCGTCTCCACAAGGCGCGAGACCCTCGCGAGGTGGTGACCATGTGCGCTCGTTGCCATGCCGACAGTGCTTTTGCGCAACGGCACGGTTTGCCCGACGTGGTTTCCAGCTACCTGGAGACCTACCACGGCAAGGCGGTTCTCCTCGGTTCGGCTCTGGCGCCGGACTGTCTGGATTGTCACGCCGGGGAGAGCAGCGTCCACGCGATGCGGGCGAGGACGGACCCTCAATCCTCCGTCCATCTGAACAATCGCCCGACCACCTGCAACGCCGAGGACTGCCACGCGGCGGCCACGCCGGCTCTCGCCTCCTTCGACGTGCACGCGAACCGTGATCCGCAGACGCACCCGCTCGAGTTTGCCGTTGCTCTGTTCTTCGTCGTCGCGACCCTTGGCATCCTGCTGCCCATCCTGACTCTCAGCGTGCTCGGCCTTGTCCGCGAGCTTCTGCCGAGCCGCCAGGCCGAGCAGGAGATTGAGCGCCTGACAGCCGCGGCCGAGAGAAGGGCGGCCCGAGAAGGAGGAATCACCCGGTTTACCACCGGTCAGCGGATACAGCACGCTTTCCTCGTCACCGTTTTCGTGATCCTCTGTTTGACCGGGTTCCCCATGAAGTTCCCGCAAGCGCGCTGGTCGCCGGTCATCTACGACCTCTTCGGCGGGGTCAACGGGGCGCCGATTGTCCACCGTGTCGCCGGGGTGGTGCTGCTGGCAGGTTTTGCCGTACATATCATCCTTATCCTCGCGAATGTCAGGCGTTCCCTGCAGGGCAAACGCCGGCGCGGAGTTCGCGCGTGGCTTGGGGCGATCGGCGCCCTGCCCATGATCCCGAAATGGCACGACCTGCACCAACTGGTCGCATATGCCAAGTATGTCCTCTTTCTCAGCCCCCGGCGGCCCAATTACGGTCGGTTCTCCTGGAAAGAGAAGCTCGAGTATCTGGGCCTTTTCTGGGGGATTCCGCTGCTAGGCGTCACAGGCATCCTGCTCTGGGCCGAGAGCATATCGAGTCACCTGTTTCCGGGCTGGGTGTTGAATGTCGCCTATCTGGCGCACACGTACGAGTCCCTTCTGGCCGTCGCGCACATCAGCCTCGTCCACATTCCGGGTGTGCTGGGCAGACCCGGCGTATCGCCGCTCTCCGGCATGGTGCTCAACGGCAAGATCGCGCCGCGCGTTTTGGCCGAGGAACACGGGGGCGAAGTCAGTGATTTCTCTGCGACGCCGGAGGTGCAGTTATGAGTCACGAAGCGAGTCTGGCAAAACGTCTTCTGCTTCTGCCCTACGTCGGGATGTGGAGCATTATTCTGGTGTCGGCAGGCGCCTGGTTGACCGTGTACCTGGTTGGTACCCTGGGGGACCCTCTCGCGGGCCAGGAGTTGCAGGCCGCGGACATGAAGTTCTTTGACAGCGTCCTGGCGCTGACGGAGAAGAAGGTCGTACGGTACCTCGGGGAATGGGAGTTCCTGGAGCCGGAGTTGCCCGGCCACTTCCACCACATCGGCCGCTGGTACCAGTCCGACAAATGGAACTTCTGCGTCGAATGTCATGGGCCGATTCCCCATTCCCGCAACCTCCGGGAACGTGCTTTTCTCAATATGCACAACCTCTTCATTTCGTGTCAGGTGTGCCACGTGCAGGAGCGAGAGGGCGTACCGCCCACGCGCTTTGGCTGGGTGGACATCAGCACGGGACAGGTGTGCGCGAACCCGAACATGGCCGAAGGGGCCTGGGGTGAGTACGGCGCCAAGATCGTGCCGCTGACGGGGTCGCGCGAGAATCCGCTGCCTCTGAACCTCGAGGAGGAGAAGGACTTCGCCGCAGAGTTCCGCCGGCGCATGAACGACCTGAACGATAGCCAGAAGGTCATCGGCAACAAGTTCATCCACCGGCGCCGCATCGAGACCCCCGTGCGTTGCACCGACTGTCACGACGGCAAAGACGTTTTTCTGCCCTACATCCGCCTCGGATACTCGGCAGAGCGGGCCGCCTTCCTCGTGAGTGCCGAGGTGGTCGATTTGGTCAGGCGCTACGAGACGTTTCACATGCCAAATCTCCTGCAGCCCCGGGAGCCGGAGGGCCGTCAGGCTGGAGAGGAGAAGCCGTGACATCGATCCCGCCCCGCCCCAATGCCGATGTCGGATCGCCGGGGACTTGGGCAATGGAGCCTTCGGGAGGGAAATGCCGCATTGGTGTCGTGGTGCCGCTGCTCATTCTTGGCTTGCCCGCGGCTCTCTCCGTGGCTCAGCAAGGGCCCGGTCCCATCGGCAAAGTCCGGGGAATCAGAGCGACGAACCGGCAGGTCCTTGTCGGGCCCGAAAAGGACCCCTTCAATATGCCGAGCGATGTCGCTGTCGGGCCCGAAGGCGATGTGTACGTTCTGGATGGAGTCCATCATCGGGTGGTTGTCTACGACGCCGACGGAGGATTCCGATTGCAGTTCGGCGCCCAGGGCAGCAGCCCCGGACAGCTTCTTCACCCACTCGGAATCACCACGTCTCCGGATGGAAAGGTCTGCGTTGCCGATTCGGGGAACCATCGCGTCCAGGTATTCACTCCGGACGGACGGCCGCTGGAGGTGATTCCCTTGCCGACTTCCGGGCTCCAGGCTGCCCCCGACCCCACGGATGTGGCCGTAGACCCGGCTCGCCAGCGACTGTACATCGCCGACAATGACAATCATCATGTTCTCGTCTATAGCCTTGCGAATCATCGCTTTGAGGCGGTCTGGGGCACGCCGGGGCAGGGCCAGCGGCAGTTTCGGTTTCCATTCCTTATCGATTTCTCCTCTGATGGTTACCTCTTCGTGGTCGAACCGATCAATACGCGCGTCCAGGTTCTCAACTCCAGCGGAAAATTCGTCCGCTTCGTTGGCGGCTGGGGGGTCAGGCCCGGGCAACTCTTCCGTCCCAAGGGTGTGGCAGTCTGGGGAAACCGCGTCCTCGTGACCGACAGCTATCTGGGCAGCATCCAAGCCTTCAATTTGGACGGGTGCTTTCTCGGCGTACTGACGGATGCCGCCGGAGCGCCAATGAAATTCACCACGCCGACCGGGATTGCCATCGATGCGGGTCACAGACGGCTCTACGTGGTCGAACTCAAGGCAAACCAGATATGCAGGATGGATCTGGAGTAGGGTTTGAAGTGCGAAGTGTGAAGGTTGACGTGGGAAGTGCGAAGAATGTCATTGCGAGGAGCGCAGCGACGAAGCAGTCTCAATCCGCGAGGTGGGAGATTGTCTCGCTTCGCTCGCAATGACATGCTTCAAACGTCGAATTTCAGATTTGAAGCGGGCGGACTGATCTGGGCATTCCTGCTCTTGATCTTGGCGGCAAGCCCGTCGGGGCTGGGCCAGGAGGCGATGCCCAATTCCAGCCGGGAGTGTGCCATCTGTCATATTCGCTGGGTCCAGGCCTTCGACAGGACCGGTTCACAAGCCACTCCCATGCAGGCGATCATGGACCGGCAGGCCGGCAGCGGCGACATGTGTCTTTCCTGCCATGACGGATCGGTGGTGGACTCTCGCTTCCAGATCTGGTCCACGCGCCATCACACAACCGATTCGGTGCCCTCGGCGGCGGTCAGAATCCCCACCGCAGCCTTCCCTCTGGATGACCAGGGTCGCATGACGTGCGCCACCTGCCACACGGCGCATGCCGTCCCGGAGAGTTCCGACCTCCGGACGGTCATCTTTCTGCGCCGACCCAACGTCGATTCATCATTATGCCTTTCCTGCCATCCCGCGCACGCCCAGGAGAATGCTTTTCAGCATCCACTGGGATATCGCGATTCCCCCGTGCCTGACGTAATCTTGAAAGCGGGTGGTAAGGCCTCGGACGGCGGCCATGGAATCATCTGCCAGACATGCCACGAGCCGCACGGGGCGAGGAATGACTGGATGCTCGTTCTGCCGCCATCGGAGTTGTGCATCGCCTGTCACACGGAGAAGAGTCCGGAGGCCGCGCCTCCGGCCGGCGTTCCGGCGCACCGCATCGGCCACGCGTATCCTGGGTTTGAGCCTCCGCCTACCCTTGTGAGTCAGAATGCCACTTTCGGTTCAGATGGTGAGCTGACCTGTCTCTCCTGTCACCGTCTCCACGATGCGTCCGGAGCCAGGCCGCTGCTGATTCGACAGAATGCGGAGAGCTCTCTTTGTCTCGAATGTCATGCCAGGGAAACCACGGTGCTCGGCTCTGCCCACGATCTCCGCATCAGTTCTCCGGACACGGTCAATGCCAAGGGTGAGAAGCCGTGGGAATCCGGGCCGTGCGGGGCCTGCCACCGGATTCACGGCTGGGCGCGAGATGTCCTGGAGACAGGTCGGCCGCACAGTTCCGGGTGTATGGAGTGCCACCAGACCGGCGGGCCCGGCGCGGGTCATCGCCCGTATGTGGAGGCGCACCCGGTAGGAGTGCCGGTGTCCGCGGGCACTTCCGTCGCGCTGCCCGTGGATGCAGATACAGGAGCCATTGGCTGCCTGACGTGTCACGACCCCCACACCCCTCGGGCGGCTGAGAGCGAGGTTTCAACGGTGGCGGCCTCACAAGAGGCAGGCTCCGGCGTGCAGGCACCGCGATCCTTCCTTCGCCGGGAAGGCTCACAATTGTGCATTCTCTGCCACGGCGAAATCGCCGACTCCCTGCGGGGACCACACGATCCCGCCGAGTTTGCCCCGGCCTTGCGGGAGGCCTTGGCGGTGCATCCTTCCGTGGGAGCGTGTCGGTTGTGTCATACGACTCACAATGCCCAGGGTCCGCACCTTTGGGTGCGCGCCCCAACAGATTCGTCGGCCGGTCCCATATCGAGTCTGTGTGGCGTCTGTCACAGCAAAGGCCCGGCCGACGGCCCGCGGGGAACGCATCATCCGGTCGCAACCTTGTCTTCTCTCCAGGGGCTGACCGGGCCGTTGCTTCAGAATACTCTCACGCGGACCGGCGCAGATGGCGAGGTCGGCTGTGTCACCTGCCACGATCCTCACGGCGGTCCCGGCCCGGAGGCCTGGATCCGCGACGCATCCGGGAGCCTCTGTACTGAGTGCCACCGGGACAAGGAGGGGATACGAGGCTCGGTGCACGACCCTCAGACGGGACAGTGGACCATGGAGTTGGGATTGGTCAGCCGGGGGCTCTGTCTCGATTGCCATCCGATTCACGGTCGGCCCCAAGAGCATGGCCTTTGCGGACTGCTGGGCAGCGAATATGGTCGCGGGCAGCTTTGTGAGGGTTGTCACCGGGCCGGCGCGCCGGGCCCGGAGGCCGAGGCGCCGCATCTGGGAAGGCGTTTCATCGGTGATCCGAATGGTGTTGCAGGCGGACTGCCCAATGGCTCCGAGGGGCGGATAGTCTGCACCAGTTGCCATGATATTCACCAGGCGGCGCAGTTGCCAGAACTGCTCCGGGTAACAGGCCGGGAATCGGACCTTTGCTTTGTTTGCCATTCGGAGCTGGCCGGACTCCTCGGCACGCCTCACGACTTGAGGGTGTCCGCTCCCAAGGCGACGAATGTGCGCGGCGAGACGCCTGACGAATCGGGTCCGTGCCGCGCCTGCCATCTGGTCCATCCGCATTCTGACGGTGGCGGCGGTTGGGCTCGCTCGACCATCTCCGGGAAAGACTACGGCAGAGGGTACTGCACCGGATGCCATCGCCGCGGTGAGTGTGGGGCCGGACGCATCCCCGCCTACACGGATCATCCGGAGGTGCCCATTCTGAATCGGAAGGCGCACGGTGAGCCGGGTTACATGCCGACCTTCGACAGTCATGGAGAGCTTTCGCGGACCGGCGCGGTCTCATGTTTGACCTGCCACGAGCCTCACGCGGCGGCATCGGCCCGCAGCGCGCCGGGATCGAGCCAGATGTTTCTCAGGCATTCCGAGCGTCTGAGTCTGTGCGCCGACTGCCACGGGATTGAGGCCCTGTGGCGCTTTCTGTACTACCACCAGGCACAGCGCAACCCGCATGGTGAGCCCGGTCTTGGCTGGTTGCAGAGCGAGGGAGTCCCGTCACATCGCCAATGAAAGATGATGCCATGAAGATCAGAATGCTGCTCGTCCCCGCGATAACGGTCGCCGCCCTGGGTATGACCGGACGTGTATTTGCCGACCTCGCCCGTGGCGCGCGTACTCCTGACGAATCAGCATCGAAGTCTGCCATGTGGACAGAAGACACCGTCTCGAAAGGAGCTGATATCAGCAGTTCGACGCGGATCTCCTATGGGCACCGGTCAGCGACAGACTGTGCGGAATGCCACGGCGAGTCCCTTGAACCACGTTCTTCCGGAGACGTACCCCTTGTCACACCCGTACCGCGTCTGTGCGTCGGTTGTCACGAGCGATACGCCGGCCTGGACGGGTGGGTACACGGTCCTGTGGCAACGGGGGACTGTCTGCTTTGCCACACGCCGCATCAGACAAAGGACCGGCCGTCGCTGACCGAAGCGGCGCCCGAGCTCTGCTATCGGTGCCATACCGCGTCGACCCTTCAACTTGTCTCAGGCCATTCGGACCGCTCCCACGCGCAATGTGGCGGCTGCCATGAGAGTCACGCAGGCCCAAACCGGAGACTTCTGAAGGATGACTTCCTCCGCACCGATGCGGGGGCCGCATACCGCGATCAGGAGGCACGCCATCGGCTCCAGTATCTCTTCGTGGACTCGCGTGGCTCCCTGGCCGGATTGGCCGGCCTCAGAGTCATCGCCGCCATTGAGCGACCTGAGGCCTTCGAACGGTACGATCTGACGGAGGACTCGCTCAAGAAACAGGTTGAGCTTCATCTGCGCCAAAGCGGTATCAGCGTACTGCCCGACGAGAGCGGCACATCACGACAGCCGGGACTGCACGTATGCCTTCGCCTGGTGGAGTTGCCTCTTCGAGGTCGCTCACCGCAAGCATGGGCACTATCGGGAGAATTGAGCCTGTCCGTGCGGCAGACGGTGGAATTGCTCGGGCGGTCGAGCGACACAGAACGGAGAATCTGCACGGCCACGACCTGGGATACAAGCGCTCTTGTGGTCTGGGGGACGCCACAGATCCAGGGAGGATTCCGGGATGCCGTTAAAGTGCTGGCAGGCAAGTTCTGCCGCGACTACCTGGCGGCCAATCTCCAAGACGAGGTCCCCGTGCCGGACGTGAACGGCGTAAGAACGGAACGGGCCCGCGGTTCCGCAAGACCAACTGCGTCCCTGAAGCAGCATCACATCCGCGTGCCGGACGCCCTGGCCGGGGTAAGATTTCAGCAGTCCGCTCAGGTGCTCAGCGCAGGTGATGTCGCTTTGGCAGCCCTCATTTTCGGGTCCGGTGGTTTCTGCACTCTGCCGCCGCCGGGGCAGAAAGACGGAATGACATACAATTTCTCCGGGAATTCTCACAAATGAGAGTCTTTCATGTCCTCGGGCCGTTTAGTAGGAGCAGTCCGGTCCAACACAAGTCCGATGGTGTCAATGTTGGCGGGAATCAAAGAACCATCGCAAGGGGGAAAACGTAGGGAATGTGGTGCTTTCACGGAGGGATAGCCGCCGTGATGTCATACGGTCACGAGACGATCACGTCGAGGTCATCTACCTGCGTGAGAGGGTCCCAATTTTGAGAACCTGATATCGTTGCGGTGTCGATCGTGCCGCTATAGGTGTGGAACCGATTGCATCGTTTCCGACGGTGGGTACAATTGCAGGACGGGCAGTGCCGAGGGGTGTGGCTGCCGCGCGAGAAGGCCCGTATGGGATGTGTGAGTATGCAGCAAGGCGTCGAACAGAATGACCTGCGGTCGCGTGCCTATTGGCTGGTCCGACTGCGGTGGCTCGCTGCCGTCGGAGTCGCCTTGGGCACGTTCACCTGTGCTCGTCTGCTGCGGATATCGGTGCGGGAGGGGCCGCTGTACTGCATCGCCGTACTGCTCATTCTCTATAATGCTGTGGTTGTTGCTCTGCTGAATCACATCACGGGAACTTGCCCTCGGGAAAGCAAACGCCGGCTGAAGAGCATGATCGACGTGCAGATTTCGGCCGACCTCATCATCTTGACCATCCTGCTTCATTTCTCCGGAGGCCCGGAAAACCCTCTGGTATTCTTCTTTACCTTTCACATGATCATTGCGAGCATTCTGCTTTCGGTTTGGGAGAGTTACATGCAGGCCACGCTGGCCGTCGTGCTCTTTGGGCTCCTGCTGTTACTGGAATCCACGGGACGGATACGACATGAGTGCCTCCGTGGCTTCGTAGAGTACTGCCGCTATGAGGAGAGGGGCTATCTCGCCGGCGCGTTTGCCGTCTTTGCCGCGACCCTCTACCTGGTGGTCTACATGGCAAGCTATATCGCCGTGAGGCTCAGGCGCGCGGAAGAGGCGCAAAGGCTGGCCAATGAGCAGCTTTGTGAAAAGGACCGCATCAAGGATGAGTACGTCGTACGCCTCACGCATGACATCAAAGGGCATCTTGCCGCGATACAGACCTGTCTCGGTGTCGCCGCCGGCGGCTCATCGAACGGTGAGACCGCGAGTTTCATCGACCGGGCGTACCGCCGAACGGAGAAGCTGAATACTTTTGTCAGGACACTGTTGAGACTGACCCGGCTGAAGCTCGATGGCAAAACGGAGCCTGAGGTCTTCTCTGCGTCGGACGCGGTGCGAGCGGCTCTGGAGGAGGTTCGACTTGGGGCACAAGAAAAGTCGCTTCGTCTGGAGTCCTCCATCAGCCCTTTCCCGGCCGCCGTCGCGGGCAATGAGATTTCGTTTAAGGAAGCGATCACCGGTTTGCTGCTTAACAGTGTCGCGTATACCCCGGGAGGTGGCACGGTCTCGGTGAGGACGGAGGTCGAGGGGCAGTCGGTGATCATCGAAATTGCCGATACCGGCATGGGAATCCCGCAGGACGAGCAAGGCAGGATTTTCGCGGAATTCTATCGGGCGAGCAATGCCAGACAGATGGGATGCGATGGCGACGGCCTCGGGTTATCGCTGGTGAAACGTGTGATTGAGCTGCACGGCGGGACAATCGACCTTTCCAGCGAACTCGGTCGTGGCACGGTATTTCGCATTGCTCTGCCGCTCGCCGCTGACTGGGTCCGGCAGACCGAAGAGAATCACCGTTGCAGGAAAGGATGACGTAAACCTCGTGTCTCACGTGGAGGTCAGTGCATTTCTGGCCCACTGCAGCGCCGCCGAGGCGCGCGGAAAGCCTATCGTCGTGATCAGCAACAGGATCGTCTGATAAATCTCTTGCTCCGTCGCTCCCGCCTGGATCGCCATGACGGCGTGCCGCTGCAGAGCCGTGACCTGATTGGCGGTGCCCGAAATAGCCACTTTGATCAGTTCGCGCGTCTTGCGGTCAAGTGGGCCGGCTTCGGCGCAGGCTTCGCTCAACCTCTGGTGTGCCTCCCACACCTGTGGGTATTCCTTCACGAAATTCTGGAAGTGTTCCGGTAAGCCCTCTTTCATTTTTCAACTCCCTCTATACACATTGTCCGCGCCTGGTTCGGCCCGGGATGGAACGGAGCCGGCCGGTGCTCTCTTCCCTCTTCTTACGGACTTTCGCCCCTGTGTTCAACAGAATTCCTTGTGCGGACGCGAACGTCCCCGAACAGGTAAGCAGACCGACTTGCCGCATGTTCCCTTTTCCGGTACAATCATCGCGATTGACGGCCGGCAGGGAATCGGAGTCAGGCAATATGAACGAGGACGCTATGCGAGCTCTTGTGCTGGAATCGGCCACCGAGCTGAACGGCAGGAAGACCATCTCGTGCGCCCGTGCTTTCGAGCTCCATCGGCGGCACGGCGTGGCACTGCGCGAGATGGGCAGGATATGCAGCGAGAACGGCATCCACATCGGCGAATGTCAGCTGGGGTGTTTCCATTGATTCACGCCGGGCGGCGCGCCGCCGTCCACGGTTGGGTCCGATACAGGTTGTGCAGACCATGAGAGTGGTTGTGATAGCGGGAGCATCCTCAAACGTGGGCAAAACCACTCTCGCACGGAGGTTGCGGCGCGTGCTTGCCGGTTCCCACGTAATCAAGCTGGGCCATGGAAAGCGCAAGCCCGATACCACGAGCCATTTTTATGAGTTGGGTACGTCTTTCCGCACGATACGTGAAGATCATGGTGGCGCCCAGTGGCTTCTGATCGAAAGCAACTCCATTCTGTCCGGGATTCGGCCCGACCTCGTGATCTATCTCGAAGGCGAGAATCCGAAGCCGTCCGCCGAGTACGCGAGATGCAAAGCCGACATCATCTCCGGGCGACTCGTTCGTGGAGATATCCCCACGTTGGCGACCCGACTCGGGATTACGGTCGATCTGATGAAGACAATCGTGCGGCTTGCAGGCGCGGGGCCTGGCCGGCTTAAGGCGGAAGGACCCGGATAGCCCGCGACCCTTCATACGGATTCTGATTAATTCACGCGCGGCGCTTGTCATCCTGAACGGAGCGTAGCGGAGTGAAGGATCTGGGCCATGAACATAAGAAACCTCTCATCCGCTGGCCAGGTCCTTCGGCTTCGCCTCAGGATGATAGACTCGGCACCGCGCCAGAATTCTTCCGAACCCGTATCATTCGTTCCGGGAACTCGGATCCAAAGGCAAGGTTGCCGCGAGTTCCCGTCCCTTCGTCGTCTTGAACGGGTATCTGCCAATCTCTTCGGCGGAGGAATTGCGGAGTCTCGCCAGCCACTCTGCGTCCCACAGAATTCGTGATTCCATGCGGTCGTCGGCCATGCCCCGGTAATGCGCCGCAATCAATTCACAGATTGTACCCGCCAAGCCGGCGTCCACCCCGCATCGTGAGAGCACACCCCTGGCAATCGACGGATCGACAACTTTCGTCGATTCACTTGTCGCGGGAGCCTCACGGTCGGGGCAGGGGGCGTCCAGATTGTGCAGGATGGCCGCCGCATTGACCACGCGTGCATCACCTTGTTCCGACGCGAGGATCTGCCTGGCGCGTCCGAAGACCGCCAGCGCATGATCGATCTTCTGCCGGTCATCTCCAAGGACGCTCTTCATCTCCCTGATCAGCTTCTTGGAGAGGATGTCCCCGCGGTCTGCCAGGGTACCGAGACATTGTTCCGCATGTTGGCACCATTGCGCACAGCCCAGGTCCAGCTTCGGGTTGGTTACCGTCTTTTGGCATTCGGGACACTTCACGATGGGCTCATCTTTCCAGAATTCGACGGCGGTTCCACAGTGCGGACAGCTCACATCGAAGATGTCGCCCAGCTTCCAGAATCGTAGGTCTTGACCCGGGCACCTTACCATCTGCCAGACTCCACATTCATTGTGCGGATTGCGTTTTGCGTCGCGCGTGGACCTGCGCACGACGCCTCCCGCGCGACACGCGACGAATTCCTGTACGAGGGTCACGGGCGATTGTTCCCCAGTGTGGCAGGGACTTCCTCTATATTTATCGTCAGTCGCTCAAGACTTCGCCAGCGCCGGCGCGGGCGCCGGCTTCCTGGGTTTCTGCGTTTCGGCACAGAATTTGGCCATCAACTCCTTTGCCGTGCGGGTCGGTTCCGGCGCGCCGTTCATCCCGGCATAGGCGTCCACCAGTTTGCGCAGTCCGGTGTCGGCGGGGCTTTCGCCATAGTGCGAGGCCGGGTTGACGAAAGCGGCATCCAAGCCGCATTCCATGGCCTTTTCCACATAGGCCCGGCAGACGCCGATAGCCCGGCCGGGAAGCTGGTGGCCCGCGGCATCGATTCTGAGCAAGCAGTGCGATCGTTTTGCGGAGGAGTCCGCCTTGATTCTGTGGATTGCCTCGAACGCGCTGTACGTGTGACCGCGACCACCTGGGAGTGTCGGCTCGTCTTTCATCAGTGGCACGGCCACCGGATCGAAGAATATCTGCCCCGGGCGGAAACTATATTCGTTGACGGCTTTGTCGCAGAACCGTTTGGCGAGATCGTACGCTTCGTCCGCTCCGAAGCAGCCGCCTGCGGGGTCGCCCAGCAGAGCCACGAGGCTGAAATCATGCTCCTTCTTCAGCGACAGCAGCTTGTCGGCCGTTTTGATCCGAATGGGACCCAGCAAAGGAGACCCGACTGGCTGATTCGTGTTGTACCATTCCGCCAGGCCGGCCATCAGGGTCTCTTCGAAGCGGCTGTCGATGCACACCGGCACGCCGTCGCCCCATTGGCGGACGAGCCCGACGTACTGCTTCATCATCTTGACGGCCAATTGCCCCTCCTCATCACTGAGAGCATCGACGTTGACGGCGATATAGTCGGCCCCTTCATCGGCTTGGCTCTGGATCAACGCCCTGACATAGCCGGCAGGGCCAACCTGTTGATGGAATGCCGCTTCTCCTGAATCGAGAATTTCCTTCATCACTTTGCCCGTTTTCGGGTGGGAGGCACTGAGCTGGTCCCCAATCGAAATCAGCGGGCCTTTTTTGGTATGGTCTCTGGCGAACAGGTAATTGAGTATGGAGGACGTGTGCCGCAACGCGGGATCGCGCGGCTGGTTGATCGTCGCTCTCAGGCGTTGCACGCCCTCGGCCTCGGCCATGGCGGCCTCATAGATACGTTCGCCGACGCACACTCTGTCCATGTCATTCCCGCAGTGTCCCTCGACGGTGGAATCCCCGCAGGGCGCATTGCTCAATCCCTTTTCGCAGCCGCCGAGCGTGCAGTGGCTGAAATTTTCCGGCAGATAGCAATCGCCGCAGTCCTGGCAGTCGAAAGCCGTGTACTTGGCCGCTTTCTCCAGAGCGGCGAACGACCTGTACGCAAAACCTCTTCCTTTTCTGGCCCCCATGAGGCCCATGAAGCCGCGAAACAGTTTGAATCCCGTGTACTCGGGATCGAGAATCACGCGGTGGGTCAGGTTGAAAAACCGGTGCCCGATCTTCTTGCGGCGCCGGTCCGGTCCGGTCCTTTTCCCCGCCTCGTCGTAGAGGTAGAAGCGGTCGGCCCCGGGCCAGCAGAGATTGTCCTTGTACTTCTCCCAGTCGCCGCCGATCTCGTGGGCGCGGCTGAGAATCTTTACGAACGTGTCGAAATCAGGCAGCCCGCCGACATCGACGCCGGCCGTACCGATGGCCTTGTACATCGCCACTTGCTGGGCCGCCCGCTCGATGTGTTGCTCGATCTTCTCTTGCTGCAACTTGGCCAGGAGCTCATCGCTGACGAAGCAGCCGGGCAGTTTGCCGTCGTGCATCAGGCGGGGTGCGGGGTTTGTCGTCGTCAGCAGGTACACGTTGCCCAGGACGGGAATGTCGACGTCGTTGTCTTCGAGGTAGCGCATCAGCTCCAGCGACTTTCGCCAGTCGTAACCGAGCTGCGTGATCAGACACCTGGCTCCCGCGGCGATCTTCTTCTCCATCTTGTAGTACTGCTGCATCTGCGAGGCCTCGGTGTACTTGAAGGGCGACACTGCGGCGACCGGGAAGAATTGCGCGACGCTGTCCCACTGTCCCGGACCCGCCTTCAGGTAGGCGGCGTCGTTCATGCGCCGGAGCAACTGCAGCAAGCCGACGGATTCGAACTCGAAGACGCCTTGCGACCGGATAGGCTTGTCGCCGGTCAGTGCCAGGATAGATTCTATCCCCTGGGCCCTGAAACTGACGAGGGAGGCGGTGATGGCGTCGCTGTTGTGGTCCTTGCAGCTCACGTGCGGCACGAAATCCAGCGG
>CAYFUB010000167.1:0-5462 GCA_964346195.1 uncultured Pirellulales bacterium | reverse complement strand
GTCGAGATCGGCGACCCCGAGTCGGCCGAGTGCCGATGGAACCAGGGCCTGCGGTTCTCGCCGGTCGCGAACGTCGTGCGTGCCCAACTGGGCGGGCGGGAGTTCCTGTATGCGCCGCCGAGTGGCGGGGCCCTGACCTTCCTGGGCGGCCTGCCGATGGAGTTCGACATCGGCCAGGAGGCCTTTCAGCCCGACCCGCCCGGCTACAACGAGGGCAAGAGCGGCGACCCCTTCTTGAAGATCGGCGTCGGAATCCTGCGGCGTGACAGCGGCGCGTACAACTTCAGCACCAACTATCCGGTCGTCGAGCTGGCACGCACCACCGTGACGTGGCAAAAGGACCGTGCCCATTTCGTTCAGACGCTGGCCGGCAGCGCCAACGGCTACTCGTGCCGGCTGGAGGAAGACGTCATCGTCAAAAACGACCGAATCATCATGAAGTACCTCCTGCGCAATACCGGGACCAAGCCGTTCACGACCGAACAGTACCTGCACAATTTCCTGTGCTTCAGCGGCCGCCCTGTCGGGCCGAACGTGCGGTTGTCTTTCCCGTACGACTTCACGACCTCCCCCGCCGTCACGCCGTGGGAGCCGCCCCCACGGGGCAGAGTCCGCACCGCCGCCGGGCCTACCGTCGCGCGCATCGCCAACATGCTCGAATACATGGAGACCGTCTCCAGCGTCCCGAAAATCTGGGTCTACAAGCCGCAGGATTATACCGGCCCCGACCGGTTCGCGACGGAGCAGACCGAGATACAGCAGCGCGTCATCATCGAGAGCTCGATCCCCGCCGCCTACGTCGGCATCTGGACGACGAATTACCAGGTCTCGCCGGAACAGTTCGTCCAGATCACCCTCGCCCCCGGCGCAGAAGCCCGATTCACACGAACCTATACCTTCCACGTGGACAGCTTCGTCCCGCAGGACGCCACGGGCGACGGGACCGTGGATACGAACGACCTGTCGAGCCTGTCCCGGGCCTGGCTCAACGGGCCCGAGGGCATCGACTGGGAACCGGCCTGTGACGTCTCGTCGCCCCCCGACGACCGCATCGACCTGCGCGACCTGGCCGCCCTGTCGCGCCAATGGCGTCAGGAGGGCGGACTCCCCGCTCCGGTCGCTCACTGGAAGCTGGATGAAACGACGGGAGTCACGGCACGCGACGAGCGCGGGCAGCACAATGCGGTTTTGCACGATTTCCCCGCTGATGACTCCCCATGGGTCGCCGGCATGGACGGGGGCGGACTGCGCTTCGATGGAACGAACGAGCGCGTGGAGATCGACGCGCGTCTCGGACTCACGGGCACGAGTCCGCGCACGCTCACGGCGTGGGTCAAGCTAAATGAGAAACCGGCCGCCAATCAGGCGATCCTCGCCTGGGGCGAGCCGACCGACGGCCGGCACTGGCTGCTGGAGGTCGATGCCAGTCAAAGGCTGCGTTTCTCCTGCGGCGATGGTTACGCCTTTGCCTCCCGGCTCGTCGGCGATACGCAATGGCACCATATCGCCGTCGCCCTCGACCCGCTCGTCCGGGGCGGTCCCCGCGTCAGCGACATCCGACTCCACGTCGACGGCGGGCCGCAGGTCGCCTATGAAACGGCCGAGTATCCCCTCGACGCCGCAGGCACGGAAAATCTGAGAATCGGTGCCTCCCACGACCCGAACGGGTCCGCCCCCTTCAACGGCGTCATCGACGACCTGCGCATCTACGATACGGCGCTGGGCACAGACCATATCCGCCACGTCTACCGTCAGGCGATCGGCGAGTAGGGCCCGCCCTTTTCCCGCCTGCACCGCGCCGCGCGAAGAACGATGCTGCGTTCGTGAATACCCCTAAAGAAGGCGGGTATATGCCGACAAAAGCAGACGCAAAATCTGTTGATTTTCCGCGCATCCCCTGCGCTCGATGTGCTATAATGCGCGCAAATCCGATCGACGTGAGATTGGACTTCGATGGAGGTGCTGCTATGAGAGACGGACACAGGGCGTTCACTCTGATCGAGCTTCTGGTGGTGATTGCGATCATCGCCCTGCTGATGGGGATTCTGCTGCCCGCCCTGAGCCGCGTCCGCAAGCAGGCGCGCGTTGTCTATTGCCTGAACAATCTCAAGCAGATCGGCCTCGCCGCGCACATGTACGCCCAGGAAAACGCGGACTTCATCCCCCGGGCATTGGACCACGAGGTGAAATGGCTGCTGGTCTTCATGCCCTATCTGGGCACCAAGTACAGGAACGCCACGGACTACCGGGAGGTGGACGTCTACCAGTGTCCGGACTTCCCGCGCACGGGCATGGGAGAACAGGGCGTGAGCAACGCCGGACAGACCGTGGACTACGTGGTCAACGCCTGGGACATGGAGAATCCGAGCTTGTCGACCGGCGACCAGGGCAAACAGAAGGACAAACCGAGCAAACTCAGCCGTATCCCGCGACCGGCCGAGCGCATCTATCTGGCCGATAACGAGGCGGGCGAGTGGCGTCCCGTGATCCTCAACCGGCGCGATCTCGACATCCCGCGCGTGTTCAATTTGCTGGACGTGTGGTCCACGACCCACCTGCCCCTGTCAGACGGGACGACCCCAGGGAACAATCTGCACCGGCGGGTGGCCCGGGACCGGCACCGCAACCAGGGGTGTAACAACCTGTTCTTCGACGGGCACTCCGACTGGCTCAAAGCCGAGGAGAACACCTCCCGCTACTGGTGCGGCGTTGGGCCACGATAGCCGCCCGTCCGTAACGTGCCTATGAGAACCGCGGTTGTCATGGCAGTGATGTTTGCGGTCTCCGGCGGGTCGGCCCGGGCGGCCGGCCACGCCCTTCTCGGCGAGACCAACGCCGTTGTCTACGCTCCGTCCGGCACCGGCATTCCGGAACCCGATGAGAGCCTTCGCAGGGTCATCCTTCAGGCCGTGAAGGCGGCGTCAACCGACGCCGGGCCGGCGCCGCTCACGGTTGACTACCCGCTCGATGAGGCGGTGTTCCCGCCCGATATGGCCGCACCCACCTTCGTCTGGAGCGACCCATCCACAAAGGCCGATACCTGGCTGATCGACGTTACCGTCGCGGACACAGACAATCGTCTCTACGTGCTCACGCAAGGGGCCACGCCGCCGAAGGCACGTGACACCGACCCGCGGACGGCCTCGGCCGCGGCGGCGGCCTACCAACCGCCGACTCCGGCCGTCCCGCCCAGACGATGGATGCCTGCCCCCCAGGTCTGGAAGTTCATCAAGAGCGTTTCCAGCGGGCAGACCGTGACCGCGACGGTCGTGGGCTTCTGCCGTGACGAGCCCGGCAAAGCCCTGTCGCGCGGGCGCGTGACATTCAGCATCTCCGCGGACCCGGTGGGAGCGCCCATCTTTTACCGTGACGTGCCCTTGCCGTTCCGCCACGTCCTGAACAACATCGAGTCGATTCGCTGGCGTCTGGGCGAGGTCTCTTCCTACCAGCCACCCACCCTGCTGACGGGCATGAAGGTATGCGGCAACTGCCATTCCTTCACACGCGACGGCAAGACGCTCGCCATGGATGTCGACTACGGCAGCGACAAGGGGTCTTACGTCATCGCGGACGTGCGGCCGCGGACCGTCCTGGAAAAGAGCAACGTCATCTCGTGGAGCGACTACCGCCGGGAAGACAAGGAAGCGACGTTCGGGCTGCTCGCGCAGATTTCTCCCGACGGGCGGTACGTCATCAGCACGGTCAAGGACCGCTCCGTGTTCGCGCCGGTGGACGAGCTGGATTACTCCCAGCGGTTCTTCCCGGTCGCCGGTATTCTGGCGGTCTACGACCGGCAGACGAAGCAATTCTTCGCGCTCAAGGGCGCGGACGACCGCCGGTACGTGCAGAGCAATCCCGTGTGGAGTCCCGACGGCAAGAGCATTCTCTTCGCACGCCGGGAGTCCTACACGCTCGAAAACCTGAAGGACCCGACGTTGGCCGTCATCGAGAGAGACGAGGTCGCCGAGTTCTTCGAAGGCGGTCGCAGGTTCCGCTACGACATCTATCGAGTCGATTTCAACGACGGCCAAGGCGGCCGCCCCGCGCCGCTGCCGGGGGCATCGCACAACGGCATGAGCAATTACTTCCCGCGCTTCTCCCCTGACGGCAAATGGCTCGTGTTCTGCCAGAGCGACTCCTTTATGCTGCTACAGCCGGACAGCACCCTCTGTATCGTGCCCTCTACCGGCGGCACGCCACGACGGATGCGGTGTAACTTCCCGGGCAAGATGAATTCCTGGCATAGCTGGTCGCCAAACGGCAGATGGCTGGTCTTCGCGTCCAAGGCCGCCGGCCCCTTCACGCAGCTCTGGCTGACGCACATCGACGCCGACGGCAACGACAGCCCGGCCGTCCTGCTGGAGCACTTCACCGCCGCCGACCGCGCCGCCAACATACCGGAATTCGTCAACGTCAACCCCGGGCAATTCCGGGAGATCCGAGAGGCGTTTGCCGATTACTATACCCACTACCGAATCGGAGTCGGCCTGGAGCGGCGTCACGAATACGCCAAGGCGATCGCGGAGTTCCAAATGGCCCTGGCGGAGCAGCCCAACCATGCCGAGTCGCTGTATCTGCTGGCCTCGTGTCTGGCGCGACTGCACCGCGAGCAGGAGGCGATGTCGTATGCCCGCAAGGCGGCCGCGCTGGCGCCCAACAGCCAGTTGATCCACAGTCTGTTGGGCGGATTGTACTCCAGCCTGGGCCAGTATAGTGACGCCCTGGCCTACCTGGAGCTCGCCCACGCGGCCAATCCCGGGGACGTGGCGGTCGCCAACAATCTGGCCTGGCTGCTGGCTACCTGTCCGGAGCCGCGTTACCGCAATGGGCCTCGTGCCCTGCGGCTGGCCCGGCAGGCCTGCGAGGCTACCGCGCACAAATCACCGCCGCTTCTGGACAGTCTGGCGGCCGCTTATGCCGAGACCGGCCAATTCGACCAGGCCGTGGCCACGACCCGGCAGGCCCTGGAAATCGTCCGGAGCAATCCAAAAGCGTCCACGGAAACGCTCGAATCCCGCCTGAAGCTCTATGAAGCCGGCCAGCCTTACCGTGACGCGCCGCCAAAATAGCAGCAATTGTCACACGATAAATGAGCCGTACCCAGGCCCGGAAACGACGACCGCGCCGTGCGATATTGTCACCTTGCGCTTGAATGGCGGGGACCAGGCTGCCGGCCGTGAAGCCTGGCCCCGCTGCGCCAGGCACGCTCCATTTCGCGGCCCCTGAGCCAAAGGCCGTAAATGACATCCTCACTTGACATAAGACTCCACGAAAAAGTGGCTTAGGTAACCTTTGCGCCGTCGCCGGAAGGTGGCAGTCAGTCGGTGCCTGTCTCCAACGGAATGGGTGCGTGTCATGTTTGTAGGTAATACAGATATCTTGCCTAGTCTGTCATGTCGAGCGAAGCGTCAGCGCAGTCGAGACATCTGGCCGCGAAGGGAAGGTGCCTCTTGTCCATAGCC
>CAYFUB010000166.1:0-4255 GCA_964346195.1 uncultured Pirellulales bacterium | reverse complement strand
TACGTGTGCGCCGCGACCCAGATCTCCAGACCGAGACCGGCGTTAGCGGCGCCCAGGCCGTCCTGCACGTGATTGAAGGCCTTGGCCCAGGTGGTGCCGTCGTGGACATCACTGACACGATCCTTATCCACGTAGATGAAGTTCGTCAGATTGAACGTCACCGAATCGCTCAGGCTGAGGGCGTCCGTGACGGTGACGGTGGCGGTGGTGCCGCTGGTGGGCGCGGTCCAGACGACCTCGCTGCCGGTGGCGGGGTTGAAAGAGCCCGGTCCCGACCAGGTCAGCGGGGGCGTGCCCCCGGTGGCGGTCAGCGTGATCTGGGCGCCGTAAAAGGCCGGGTCCCCGTCCTGGTGGGAGGTGATCACCGGCGGTGTGGGGCACTGGCCCCAGGCACGGGGCACCGCGACCGCCAGCGCGATCAGCAGACAGATGCATAGATACTTAGAGCCGTTCATATCTTCATTCCTTTCGTAGAGAGCCTCGTAAGAACCGGCGTGTGGCCAGGACGATCAGGGCCAGTCCGGCCACGGTTGCCATGACGCGTTGCGTGCGTGTCAGGGGCGGCCCGCGGGGCCAGCGGGTGGGGACCCGCTCGGCCAGAGGCTTGTCGTTTGCCCCGGGCCCCGGCGTCGCCGGGCCCTGCGGCGCGGGTGCCGCCGGAGTGGCCGCCGGCAGGCCCACATCACCGGGGCGTGGCGCGAGGGAGGCCGAGGGCACGGCACTCTGGAGTATGGAGGTATCCGCGCCCGGCGGCAGCGTCTCGCTCAAAGCCAGGACGTCCGACATCTGGTCCGCGTGCCGCTCGAGCAACTGGCGGGCCCGCTGGGCGATGCAGGTGCCGGCATATTGCTCGGCAAGGGTGCGAAGCTGGATTTGGGCCAGGAGGGGGCTGACCTGCAGGGCGGCATAGGCAATTTGATCCACGGCGGCGCATTGGGTCCGTTGCATCTGTTGCAGTGTGCGACGCAACGCGCCGGGGTCCGCCGGCGGCACGCCGGTGTCGCTCCCGGCTGGCGCGTGGTCCGGCCCGCCCAGACCCTCCTCCAGGACCTTGATCCGCTCCGCCAGCATCTTCGTGTCGGCTTTGAGCGCTTGGCGGGACCAGTGCAGGGCCTCGTCGAACCGGCCCAGGCTGACCAGGCAATCCGCCGCGGCCGTGGTGGCCTGCAGGACCAGGGGCTCTTCGGGAGAATAGGAGGCCACGATTTGCTGATAGAGCCGGAGGGCCTCGGGGTAATTGGGGCTCTCGCCTTTTTCGATGCGATAGGCGCAACTGTGCAGTTGTGCCATGCGAAAGAGGATGTGCAGGCGTTGCGGGGGATCGGGCTGGGCGGCCAGCGCCCGGCGATAGGTCTCCAGGGCGCGGGCCTGACTGGCGTCCGGCCCGGCACTGTAGCCACAGTCGTACTGCCGGGCCTGCTCGATAAGCTCGGCGGCCGTGTCGGCGCGTGCTTCGCTCGTCGGCCACGCCGCCAAGGTGAGCAGTAGGAGAATCGTCGAGATGTTTCCGGCTAAGACCTTCATGACGCGGCGGACTCTCCAATTCTTTTGCCGCGATCACGGCGCAGACCCTCGGCGCCGACGGACCTTTCCATCGTTTGTCGATTCCGACCCGCGACGGGACACAATCGCACGCTCCCGGCTTGCGAAGCAGGACCTGCCCTTCACCCACGCGCTGAGCGTGCGGAATCGACAGGTTGTTGACGCCGAAGTTGGTAAATGTTTGCGACCGTCCGTTTCGCGCGGGCCGGCGCATGGCAACAGGGATTCCGCGTGCGTCCTCTGACCGTCAACCCGAAAGCCGCGACCATATTCGGGCGGCGTGTCCTATAGCAGGAGCGGGGCCGGCCCATCGGGGCCGACCTCGCCTGCGTTTTCCTGGGAATGCTGTGACCTAATCGAAATAGTCGGGGACGTAGGTTCCTCCTTTGCTGGTGGTGCTGGGTGTCAGACCCGGATACTCCTGCTGAAAATCATAAATGATGCGGAAGTACTCCTCGAGTGCCGCCTCTGTCGTCGCCCCAGTAATCTCCATTTCCAGTTCATACTCCTCCTCGGGCGCCGTGACGTGGTCGAAGGACAGAGTGAACTCGAAGGCGCCCGACGTCAGCCGCGTCTTGCGGCGGAGATCCACCACAGGGCAGTCCTCGAAGACCGTCAGGGTGGTGTATAAACTATAGCTAGGATAGTCCTCAAAGACACCCTGTACCCCGTCGACGTTGTATCCTGGGTCTGGGTCGGGCGTCCATACGCTTGTATCGCCAGCAAGAACGAGATCCACGAGTGCGTCACTGACTTCCGGATCGCCCCCATATTCCTCCCGGAACCAGGCGGCACCAAAACGCGTCGGTACGGACTTGTACTGAATGCGCTGGGAGTCGTAACTGCCATTTGGATAGTTGCTGGGCGTGTCGTACCGTCGCCGATGACGGAAGATCTTCAAATCGGTCTCGAAGGTGTCACTTGAATCATCGTAGTAGTTATCTACATATAGGCGCTGTGAGCCACTCCACCTACGAGTGACGGTATAACTCGTGCCGCCCACCGCATAGGTCCCGTTTGGAAAATCATCATAGATGTCGCTGAACAGGCTTGAGTTGAGTCCCCATTTGGCCTCGATTTCTCCGGATAGACCCGCCAGGCGGTCCATCCCATCGCTGGAGTCATCGCGCGGGTTTGTCCTGAGCAGGTACTCCGTGCAGTTGCGCCAGTCGTCGCCATCCTCGTCCCCGTCGATACTGTTGATGTTGTATGTCTCTTCAAACCAATTGGGCATCCCGTCGCCGTCCGAATCTGCCGTATCGCACTCATAGGCGCCCATGTCAGGCTGGCCTACGCGACTGGCGCCCAGGATGTCCGTACCGGGCGCGGAGGCCGCGCTGGCGGTATTGACGCAGGGGGACCACCCGATAATCTGCAGGCCGTCGTCACTGGTCATGTAGGTGCCGTCGGAACCTGCCGGGCTGCCCGGATTGGTGAATTGCGGATCGCCGGACACATTGCCGGTCCCCGAATACCCACCCGCCACATCCGAGTAGGTTATGCTGACCGAACCGGTGCCTGACTTGTAGATCGAAGTGCCTGCTCCATCCCAAACAATGCAGTTCGTGACGGAGATGCTTGCATAATCCTTGCTTGCCAGTCCATTACCGGAGGTGGCCGAGTTCCCGTAGAACGTGCAGTTGGTGTAGCTGGGTGCGGCGAGGTCGGTATTGTTACTGCCGCCGCCTTTGTCACTAGCGCTATTGCCTGTGAATATGCAGTTGACAAAGCTGGTCGTGCAAGAGCAGCCGGCTTCTGCCTTGCAGGAGACGCCGCCGCCATCGTTACTACTTCCATTATTTGCCACGATGCAACTGGACACGCTGCCACTGCTTCCTTCCCGCCAGGCCATTCCTCCACCCTCGTCCCCGGCGGTGTTGCCGGTCACCAGACAGTTGCTGAAGGTCGGATTCGAGCCGGAGCCCGAGTTGCATACTCCACCGCCCTTGTGAACCGTGGTGTTGCCACTGATCGTGCAGTCTGTGAACGAGGGGCTGCTGCCGCCCCCGCCGCCTTCGCCGGTGGTATTGAAGATGGCCCCGCCGTGGCTGTTGCCGTTGTCGCCTTCGGTCGAGTTGCTGCTGAACGTGCAATTAGTGAACGAGCCGCTGCTGCCGGCTTTGTTGCACAGGGCCCCGCCGTCGTCGCCGGCAATGTTGCTTGAGAAAGTGCAATTCGTGACCGTCGGGCTGGCACCCTCACAGTGCATGCCCCCGCCGTCACCATCCTGCTCATAGGCCTTGTTCTGCGTGATCAGACAGTTGGCAATCGTGGGAGAGCAGTTGTCAACCTTGATTCCTCCGCCATCGCAGTAGTAGTCGTCGGCAAAACCCATCGTGACGGTGAAGCCGTCCAGCACGGTGCTCGAGCCGCCGGAGGTGCAGGTGACCACATGCTGAGAGTTCTGCGCGTCCAGCTCACTATCTTCGTCGACATCACCGTTGAGAATCGTCTGATTGGAGCTCCAGCTTCGTTGGCTGCGGCTGGTCTCGGTCCCGACAAAACCGCCATAGACCCCCACCCCGCTGACGAGGGTGAACGTGGCGTACTCGCTACCGGTGCCGGTCGGATGGTCTGCATCTTCGTCCGGCTTATACGTGTGCGCCGCGACCCAGATCTCCAGACCGAGACCGGCGTTAGCGGCGCCCAGGCCGTCCTGCACGTGATTGAAGGCCTTGGCCCAGGTGGTGCCGTCGTGGACATCACTGACACG
>CAYFUB010000165.1:0-10886 GCA_964346195.1 uncultured Pirellulales bacterium | reverse complement strand
GCCCATGAGTCGCAGGGCCATCCTGGCCCTGCCTTCACGGGCGGGAGGGGTCCCCATACGCGCCATTTCGCGTTTGGGGGCCCCGGACGCCCGTGATACTCATGGGCAAGATGCCCATGTTACGTGAGTGCAGGCGCCCGGCTCGCGAAGCGATTCGAATCCGCCACTGAATGCCGGCCGCACCCCGCGCGGCTTTCGGGAACTGCCTTCGAAGTTCGAGAACTGGACACTTGACCAACTCCCTCGATCCGGCTAACCTTCAACAAAACGGAAAAAGTCGAGCTTAAGGAGTTGAGATATGGCGAAATCGATCCACAGACACATGGGTCCGGCCGTGGCCTTGCTGATGTTGTTGGTCACTGGGCCGGCCGCGCGGGGCCAGGATCTGGCGGAATTCGAGAAGCGTCTGACGGAATTCACGCTGGACAACGGCCTGAAGTTCCTCGTCCTGCAGCGGCACGAGGTGCCAATCGTCTCCTTCCACACGTACGCCGACGTGGGCGCGGTCGATGAGGTCAAGGGGATTACCGGCATGGCGCACCTGTTCGAGCACATGGCGTTCAAGGGCACGCGGACCATCGGCACACGCGATTATCCGGCCGAAGCCGCCGCCATGGCGAAAGTGGACGAGTTGTTCAGTGCCGTCAAGAGAGAAGAACGCAAGGGCGACCGGGCGGACCCGCAAGTCCTGGCCGGGCTCCGGGAGCAGTTCGAGCAGGCCCGCCAGGAAGCCCAAAAGTACATCGTCCACGATGAATACGAAGAGGTGCTCACGCAGCAGGGCGCGGAGGGTTTCAATGCCTACACCAGCGAGGATGCGACCCAGTACATCGTCAGTCTGCCGTCGAATAAACTTGAGCTCTGGATGATGCTGGAGGCGGACCGATTTGCCCATCCGGTGCTGCGGGAATTCTATAAGGAGCGAGACGTTGTGATGGAGGAGCGCCGGATGATGGAGAATCGGCCCACGGGCCGTCTCTATGAGGAGTTTCTGGGCATCGCGTTCCTGGCGCATCCGTACGGCGAGGGCGTGATCGGTCACATGAGTGACCTGCGGACGATCACGCGCCCGGAGGCCGAGGCGTTCTTCCGGAAATATTACGGTCCGAGCAACCTGACCGTCGCCATTGTCGGCGATGTCGATCCGGCCGACGTGAAGCGACTGGCTCAGAAGTACTTCGCCGGCATACCGAGCGGGCCGAAGCCGGAGCCGGTGGAGACGGAGGAGCCGCCGCAACGGGGCGAGCGGCGCGTGACGGTCGAAGATCCCGCACAACCCATGATTCTGATCGGCTATCATCAGCCCAACGTGAATCACCCCGACAGCACGGTGCTGCAGGTCGTTGGCGAGATCGTTGGCCGCGGGCGAACGTCGCGCCTGTACCAGAGCTTGGTGAAGGACAAGAAGATCGCGGTTTACGCCGGTGCCGGACCGATGCTGAACAAGTACCCGGCCTTGTTCACATTCATGGGCGTGCCGGCCAAGGGCCACACGAATCAGGAGTGTGAGCAGGGCATCGATGCGGAGACCGAGAAACTGAAAACCGAGCCGGTCGCGCCGGAAGAGCTGCTCAAGGCGAAGACCCGCAGCCGGGCCGACCTGATCCGGCAGCTCGATTCCAACTCGGGTCTCGCGGCCCAATTGACGTTCTACGAAGTGGTGACCGGGGATTGGCGCAATCTTTTCCGGCAGTTGGACGAAATCGAGAAGGTGACCGCCGAAGATATTCAGCGGGTGGCCCAGGCGTATTTCACAACGAAGAATCGCACGGTCGCTGTCATCGAGACGGCCGCCGGCGCGAGCGAATAGCAGGAGCGGAACTATGAGAAACGAGTGGATGATGCGAATCGTCGCGGTGCTGACGGGTATCGTTTTTCTCGCCGGGTGCTCCGGTGAAACGTCGCCGCGCTCGGGCCCGGCGGCAGGCCCCGTTACGGCGGGGGGACCCCAACCGGCCGCCGCCCGGGAACGTGTGCCCGGCTACCAGCAACTGAAGTACCCCAAGCTGCGCGACCTCCAGGTGCCCGAGGTGGAGCGCCTGACCCTGCCGAATGGCATGCAGTTGTTTCTGCTGGAGGACCATGAGCTGCCTCTGATTCATGTGTCCGCCCTGATTCGGACCGGTTCGATTCATGAACCCGCCGACAAGATCGGTCTGGCCGGGATTACGGGCACCGTGATACTCACGGGCGGCACGACGAGCAGGACGGGCGACGAGATCGACGAGCAGTTGGAGCAGATTGCGGCGAGTGTCGAGACGAGCATCGGCCTGAACTCCGGCCGGGCCTATATGTCCGTGCTGAAGGAAGATGTCGATACGGGCCTGTCCGTGCTGGCCGACGTGCTGATGAATCCGGCGTTTCGCGAGGACAAGATCGACCTGGCCAGGATTTCGGCGCGTACGTCCATTGCCCGCCGGAATGACAATCCGGCTGGCATCGCCTGGCGGGAGTACGGCAAACTGATCTATGGTCCGGAAAGCGTCTATGCCCGCCACACGGAGTACGCCACGATCGACAACATCACCCGCGAGGACCTCGTGGCGTTTCATCGCCGGTTCTATCATCCCAACAATACGATGGTGGCCATATGGGGCGACTTCGAGACCCGGCAGATGGTGGCGAAGATTACGGAGATCTTCAAGGACTGGCAGCAGGCCGCTGTCGATTTGCCGCCCGTGCCGCCGGTGAAATACGAGTTCCGGTCGACGGTGAACGCGGCTCGCAAGGACGATATGAACCAGAGCGTCATCCGCCTGGGCCACATCGGCGGCCTCAGGAGCGATCCGGACTACTTCGCCCTGATGGTGATGAACGAGATTCTGGGCGGCGGCTTCACCAGCCGGCTGTTCAAGAACGTCCGCTCCCGGCAGGGCCTCGCGTACTCGGTTGGCGGCGCCTACGGGTCGGACTACGACCATCCCGGCCTGTTCTCCCTCAGTTGCCAGACGAAGCTCGGCAGCACCGTCCACGCCATCGACGCGATCGTCGAGGAAGTGCGGCGGATGACGCAGGAAGAGGTGACCGACGAAGAACTGGCCCTGGCCAAGGACAGCTTCCTGAACTCGTTCGTCTTCAACTTTGAGAGCCGGGGCCAGATCGTTACTCGCCTGATGACCTACGCCTATTACGGCTACCCGGCGGATTTCCTGCAAAAGACGAAAGAGAACGTCGAGAAGGTCACCAAGGCGGACGTCCTGCGCGTGGCGAAGGCGCATTTGCATCCTGACAAGGTGCAGATTCTGGTCGTAGGCCGTCCGGAAGATCTCGACAAACCCCTGTCCACCCTCGGCGAGGTGAGTACCATCGATATCACCATCCCGCCGCCCGGGCAGTGATATTCGGCATGAACAGGGTATGTCAAGAATTCGCAAAGTCATACTGCTGCTTGCCACCTCGCGGGCCCACGTCCGCGGGCTCCTGCACGGCATCGCCAAGTACTCTCGCCTGCACGGCCCCTGGATTTTCTACACGCATGTGTCTGCGGACAGGCGAAAGAACGTATCGTCCTGGGTGCGCGACTGCCGCGCCGACGGTGTCATCGCGCCGGACGCCCGGGAAAACAGGGCCTTGCTTGAGACGGGCCTGCCCGCCATCGTTTACAGAGTCGCCAGAAAGCGAATTCTCCACCTGCCTGCCGTCATTGCGGACAACGCCACCATAGGGCGGATGGCCGCCGAGCACTTGCTCGAGCGTGGATTTCGCCACTTTGCCTACTGCGGTTTGCGGAATAGACCATGGTCACGAGAGCGCAGTGACAGCTTCGCTGGCAGGCTCAGGCAGGCCGGCGTAGAGCCTCGCATCTTTTATATCAGCTCACGATGGGCAAGCTGGCGCTCGTTCGAGGGTGCCCAGCATGGTCTGACCGAATGGCTGAAGGCCCTGCCCAGACCCGTGGGACTGATGGCAGGCAACGACGTATGCGGCAGCTACGTGATCGAGGCCTGCCGAATCGCCGGTTTACAGGTCCCCGACGAGGTGGCGGTCATCGGGGTGGACAATGACGAGCTGGTGTGCGACCTGACCGATCCGCCCATGTCGAGCATCGCTCTGGCCACACAGAAGGCAGGCTACGAGGCCGCCGAACTGCTGGACCGGCTGATGGCGGGGGAGCAGATGACGGGCCAGAATATACTCGTCCGCGCCACGCACGTCGTCATCAGACCCTCGACCGACATTCTGGCCATGGAAGATCGGACGGTGGCCGAGGCTATCCGATTCATCCGGCGAAGCGCCAAAAGAGCTTTTCAGGTCACCGACGTGGTCGATCACGTGGCCATGTCACGGCGCAATCTTGAATCGCGCTTTCACCGGGTCCTCGGCCGCTCCATTTACAGCGAGATCAGACGGGTCCGCACCCAACAGATCATCCGGATGCTTTGTGAGACAGACCTTTCCGTATCTGAGATTGCGCTGAAGCTGGGACACGTCAGCGACAAACATATCGCCCGGTACTTCAGGCAGCAGACGGGGATGAGTCTCATGGCGTACCGCAAACAATGCAGAAAATGACCGAAGCATCGGTCCGACGCGATGCCGGAAGAACCGCGGGCCGTTCCAAAGTCGTTTGGAACGGCCCGCTGCCATGCCTTCCTGCGGTTCACGAGCCAACCATAGTGATTAGGAAGAATTCTTCCGCCCTATCATCCGGTCCGAAACTTCGTGTCACCCGTGTCATTTCGACCGGAGGCCGAAGGCCGCAGTGGAGGAATCTGGCTGCGCATGAGCCACACGCCGGATTCGTGGCCAGATGTCTCGACTCCGCTGCGCTTCGCTCGACATGACAAACAGTCGCCGCGCAGGAATTTTTCCTAATGCGTATCAGGGGATCACGTGCGGCAGCGATTTCTGGTCGAGATCCAGCTCATTGGTAATCAGAATGCAATCCACAAGCGTGCCGGCATCACGGCGCGCGATCTCCAGCGTGTGCGCGCCGGCCGACAGCGTGAATTTCACCACTTCCTGGTCGTGACTGTCACTGTGGACTTCGTCCCAGTGCCAGTTGTCTCCCTTGTCTATCACGTTGAACTTGACCCAGTCGGTGTTTCTATACGTCCCCGGGTCGCAGGCGGCGCCTGGGATCCGGACCCAGAATGAGTCAGCGCCTCCGACGACGATCACGTGAAGCAGGACTTTGTAGGTCCCCGCCGGAACGGTAAAATTATAGGTGGCGACGCCATAGACGGGAGCGTCTTCCGTTTCATCGCCGGAATCGCTATCCGTCCCAATGTACCGGCCGCCCGAGGCCTGCGCATCGTCATAGATTTGCATGGGGGCGGTGATACCGTCCGCCGCTTCGGCTTCAAACCATCTCTCTACGGGAGCCTCAGGAACCAGGCGATACAACCTGATGTCATCGAAGAAGACCATGCCCGAACCTCCGGCTCTCAGGTTGGCCTCGTCGCCGAAGCCGACGGCAAGCTTCGTGACATTGGTCAGATCCAGGCCGAATGACGCCAGATCGATGTTCCAGTGCGTCCACGCTCCCTGCGCGATCGCGGCCGGGTCGCCGTCATAAACGAGCCGGGAGCCGTTGACCTTCACATACATCTGCTCCAGGGCATTGTTCGGATCGCCATAGAAGCTCAGGGACAGCGCTTGAATGCCGTTCTTCATCCAATCCTGAGCCGGGCTCAGCACCCGCTCTGCCTGCGAATACTTGAAGCCGTTGTCGTAAAACAGCGGCATCGACTGGTTGCCGCCGTGGACGATCTGCGTTTCCCCGAAGGTCCCATTGGCGGACGTCGTGTAACCGACGGTCGATCCGTTCTCGGGATCTTCCCATCCGTCCTTCCACGTCGCCCATATCTCGTGGGGCGGGTAGTCATTGTAATCTTCGAAGTCGTCAACGATAAGATAATCGGGCGTTGTGAAGCTCCAGAGGTCGCCTTCCAACGGCGGGTTCTGGTCCTCGTCGATCTCATCGATCCGCCAGAAGTAGGTTCGGCTCAGGTCGAGCGCCCCGGCATCATAAGCGGCTTCGGTCACCGAACCGACATGAGCGGCACCGTTCAACACGGCTTCTCTGTCGCTGTCCAGATGCACATCGTGCGTGGCCGCTTCTCTACCCGCTCTCCAGCCGAGCACCACGTCGGGGCCCGCCCGCGTCGCGCCATCGGTCGGGTCGGGCTCTCTGGCACGCACAGGCACATAGAAAAAGCGAACCTCACTGAGACCGAACTGGTCGACCAGGCCCCCCCAGTTACTGGTGGCCGTAAGCCTGACGTACTTGGCCATTATGCCGCCAAGATCCACCGTGGTACCGTGTGCGCAGTCGGGCGTGCCGGGCGACCGGGCAAACTCGTGAGTCGTTCCCAAGGTCATATAACCGGCGCCGTCAACCGAATACTCGATGGAAACGTCTTTGAACCCATAGCCGATCGAGCTCTCCACGAGCTGATTCTGGTTCCAGACCCACATCTCGTGGAGTTTGTAGACCTTATCGAACTGATACTCGATCCAGGTGGGCTGCGGCAAGGAATTGCTCAGCCACATATCCTCCATATCTGTCGAATGCAGGTCATTGTCATCGAGTCCGGAGCCATCGATGGTCCTCTCAGGCCCCGTAGTCTCGCTCAGAGAGCTGGAGGCCGTGGCGGTTATAACCGAACCGGGGATCACGTAGGCAAGAGGCTCGGCCGTGAATCGCCAGACGTTACCTTTGTGTATCGCAAAACCAGGAGGGCCGCCGACCTCATCAATGCGCCAATAGTACGTTTTCCCAAACTCAAGGGTCGTTTCGACGGCATACAGGTTGGGATCCTGGCGCCCCTTGTAGACACTGCCAGGGTCGGTTGTCGTATGAGCGGCGGTCACGTTGTCAAGATCGGCGCCAAAATACACATCATGTTGTTCGGCCTCTACTCCCGGCTTCCAGCGAAGCACCACGCCCTCCACCACATCCAACTGCCGGCCATCGGCCGGACTCGGCTCGACCGCCTTCACACCTGCAAAGCCGGTAATCTCAAGGATGTCCTCTTCGGACAGAACCGTGTTATAGATGCGAACGTCATCAATCAAACCGCTGAAAAAGAGTTTTGGGGCGCCGTCGCTTCTCTTGTAATGGGCGCCGATAGTGCCGTAATATGCAGTTGCGCCACCCTGCAGGACTCCTGAAGACGCGGCCGAGACATTCATCCTGCCGTCGATGTACAGCTTGTACTCCGTCCCGTCGTATGAACCGGCCACGTGATGCCACGTCCCATCGTCCACAGGAATGGTCCCGGTGGCCGCCGATACCGGACTGGTGTTCATCACCTGAAACGCGATATTCCCGCCCGGACCGCCACGCAGTCGCCAGGCGTAGCCAAGAGCGGCAACAATGTTCGACGAGCCCACCGAGCTTGTCTTGATCCAGGCTGCCACGGTGATTTCCGTATTGACGATGTCTTGCCAACTCCTGTCGAAATAGACATAGTCTCCGTCGCCGTCCAGACTCAGGACATATGAAGCTCTCTCATCATCCCAAGTGATTTGTGCGTTGCCTTTCGGCTCGCCTGTAATGGCGGCGGCGTTCGTGCCAGTGTTGCTGAAGTCGTTGGTGCCCTCAAACTGATAGTGCGCCACAGGATTCTGGCCCGCCCGCGTGTGACCGACCTGCACCAAGACTAAGACCAAAACAACCGGAGATAACCATTTTCCGCACATGATATTCCTCGCTAAAGAACGTCAGCTTCGACCGTGCCTTCGACGAAACACGAATAGACCTCCTTCGCAGGCACAAATATCCTGTCTTGCCGCACACTCCTTGGCGGAAAACAAGCCGTTTCACGGCTGCCGCACGACTCCAACGTACCTCATCGGGGGGTGTTTCACAAACACCTTTTTGCGTATTTCTATCCCCAATTTGCGCGAGAACACATCGCACGGTTGTCCGGTAAATCGCTGATACGATTTCCAGGGTGTCATACAGTCCCTGTGCTATCCTGGTCTAATACGGACTATGATTAATCCGTGCGCGGTCTGTCATCCTGAGCGGAGCGCAGCGCAGTGAAGGATCTGGCCTGCGAGCGAGAGAAACCTCCTTTTCGATGGCCAGATCCTTCGGCTTCGCCTCAGGATGACGAAGCCCGCCGCGCAAGAACTTTTCCTAATCCGTATAATACCGATTACGAATGAGTTTTTCGCAGCGTGGCATGAGCACGGGGTGGCAGCCTCAAGAGCCTGCCCTGAGCGAAGTCGAATGGGTCGAAGACCTTGGGGATGGCTCCTCTGCCGCAAGGAAAACCCGCGCCAAGCTGCGCATGGGGCCCCCCAATGCGATACCTCGCATTGGGAACCCCTTGACGCTGCCGGCCGGCGATACGAAATTCTCAAGCGTAATCGGTATAAGGAGAATGGCACGTCTCTCAATCGCAAAGCAGCCGACGCGGCCGGCCCGCATCAGCAGTTCAAGCTGGATGCACACATGTGTGATGCATTCCCTACCGGGAAGGCGCGCTGGGCCCGCGGCCACGGAAGCAGATCAGTTCTCCCTTGGCGGTGGTGAGGTACAGCCGTCCGCCGGCGGCGATCATTCCGTCGAAGACGGGAAGACTGTCGAGCTCATATCGGGCCAGCGGTTCGCCGGCGCGCGAGACTGCCATGAGCAGCCCGCCTTTGCGTCCGGCGAATGCCGCCGCTTGTTCTGCGAGCGTCTGCTGCGTACGCGCATCGCTGATTTCACGGAATGCCCGCTCCTCGTCGACCACGTCCGGGGGACCGGCCACGAAGAGCGTCTCGCCGGCCAGGACCATGGCACGGGCCAGCAGAGGCACGTCACGGGTCCAGCGGTGCTCGACGACGAAATCGGCGGTCGCACCTGTTCGGCCGGTGAAGCGCAGCGCCTGACCGAACCGGCCTTCCGTCGCGGTCACCCCGCCGACTTTGCCGGCATTGCCGCAGCCCGACCCATCCGAGGCATCGCCCCGGTCGAAAGAATACCACAGGACCAGTTCCGCCGTCCCAAGCGTCTGCGGCTCTTGCGAGGCGTGGCGACCGATCTCGTCTGCGCCGAGGGCCCGATGATAAATTCGGACCTCATCAATCAGCCCCTTGAAGGCCATCGGCCCGGCGTACTCACCCACGATGCTGCCCTCATCGGCCCCGATTTCCATCGCCTCGGCCGGATCTGCCGCCAGAAGCCCCGGCGCGTCCGCCGAGCCGGCCGGCGCACCATCCACGTAGAGACTCAACGTCTCGGCTGTCAGGACGCCTGCCAGATGGATCCATCGGCCGGTCACCGGCTTTTTGCCCTGCACCCTCTTCAGCGTCCCGCTTCTGCGGACGGCAAAAGACGGGCGCCCGCCACTGAGGTGCAACACGTAGCCGTGGCTGTTGCCCCCGCGTGCAACGATCACGCCGTCGGCCTTCTCCGCCTTGACCCAGGCTTCCACCGTCAACGGCTTGCCACTTGGGTTCAGGCTGGCGGACTTGGCCACGCTGATGCGCGAGGGTTCGCCGCTCGTCGCATCGGCCCGGGAGGGGGAGAACTCCCCGGCGGCGAAGAGGTGGTGCTCCATCGGCGTGGTCCAGCGACAGTACTGAGGCTTGCGGCCGAAACCGTAAACGGTCGCGTCGTCACAGACGAGGATCCGACCGGCGGGGGCCGTCCTGCCCGCCAGGAAATAGCCGCACCAGCCGCTGACGAACCGGCTCCCGTACACCCAGTACGAGCGGTGCCAATAATCGTCATCGAGGAAGCCGGTCGGGCAAAACAGATGGGCATGCTCCGGATTCTGCGTTGCCGGCGGCGCGCCCCGGTCTGCGTCCTCCCCCGCGGGCATCTTCTCCAGCGGTAGCCGTGTCCCGTCGAGATGGAACGGCTGCGACCGCATGTAGACCAGCCGCCCGTCACTCGAGAGGATGTCCGGCAGCGCCGTCGGCATGTTCAGCCAACTCACATAAGCGTGCAGGTCCTTGCCCGTGGCAGGGTCATGCTCGTCGAGTTTCGTCTGCGAGAGAACAGCGCCGGTCTTCGGATCGAGCCGCCAGAGCCGCAAGCCGCCGTCCAGGAACATCGACCGGCCCGCCACGCAATACACGGCCCCATTCTGCACGAGCACGCTGCCGTGGACCGGCCAGACCGATTCGAGCTGCTCGAACGCCAGGCACCGCCTGTCGGCCGGAGCGGCACCGAACCGCCACGCCAGCACGCCGTCGGCGGCACGAAGGCAGTAGACGTACCCGTCGGCCGAGCCGAAGAGCACCCGACCCTCGTGGATCGTGGGCGGCGAATCCACCCGGCCCCCGGCCGTGAACCGCCAGAGCCGTTTGCCGGAGCCGGCGTCGATGGCGTGCACCGTATGCGTGTGCTTGTCCGCGAGGAAGACTTTCCCCTCGGCCATGGTCAGGCTGGTGAGCGCGCCGCCGATTGCCGTGCGCCAATCCTCGCTCAGTGTCGCGCCGACCGAGGTGGCGGTCCGGCCGCTGCGGGCATTGTCACAGCGATAGGTGGGCCAATCGCCAGCGCCGGGCCTGGTCTCAGAAGGTGTGTGAGAAGCCATATCTTCTCCGGGTGGCAGCGTCAAGCGAAGCTTGGCGATGGTCTTATGCTCATTCGGAGGAGCCATCGCCAAGGCCTGCGGCCTTGACGCTGCCACCCCTCCACTTATGGGAGGTCGGTCGACGGGCTTGTCACGCGCCCTCTCAGTCGTCCAATCGTACGCCGGGCCTTTCTCAAGACGGGCCTCGTCCGACGGCTCATCGAAGCCCTTGGGCGCGGCAGGCGCCAGGGCATTGAAGCCGTACATCTTGGATTCGAGGTAACACGCGCACGGATGTTGCGGACTGTAAATCAGGCCGTTCGCCGGCATCACGCCGTAGAGGCACGCCCCGCGGACCCAGTGATGGGGAATCCAACTCTCGTTGTGGATGTCAATGAATTCGATGCCCGCCCGCGACACGAG
>CAYFUB010000164.1:0-9402 GCA_964346195.1 uncultured Pirellulales bacterium | reverse complement strand
CAACGAAGACATCATTGTCGCTGTTGTAGGTCGGATCCACGGCGCCGGTGGTGAAGGGGAAATCCGCCGACGAGGTTCGCCCGGCGATATAGACGTTCCCGGAATCGTCGACAGCGATGGTCTGACCCCGGTCGTTTCCGGTGCCGCCCAGGTACGTGCCGTAATCCAGCACGGGGTCGATGACCAGGGGCCGGCTCGTGTCATAGGGTCCGACTTCGAAACCGACGACTCCGTCCGCGGTAACCACATAGCGGCTGGCGACCATCTCCCGACCCCCGTCCTCCGTCTGCTGGTAGCTTACCGGCGCGTGGAAGCGGATCTCACCCCCATCCGCGGACAACTGCAATACCAGGCCTCCGCTCTCATCCACGTACACGGACTCCACACCCTGAAAGGCCAGCCGAATGACACTCGGATCGGCGCCGGCGGCAATCAGAAAGTCGTACTCAAGCTGTCGCTGATTGCCGTAATAGCGAACGTCCACCCCGTCGTAGACGCCGGTGTACACGACGCTCCCATAATTCGCGATATCCGTATACCATTGGTCCGGGTCGCTGCCCACGAAGTAGTTGCTGTGGCCGGGAAGCATATCGAGTCCCGCGACCTCAGGCTGATCGACAGCCCCGAGCAGATCGATTCGTACCACGTGCGAGGTATCCCCCTGGTCGAGCCATAGTACGGCGTCGCCGTCGGTCAGGAAAACGGAATAGCCGCTGCCTCGTGCCAGGAAATCGACCACCGGATCGGTCTGTCCCTCGTTGACCTCAAAAGCCAGGGGCAATTCCAGAAGGTCCGGCTCAACGACCTGCCCGGAGGTGTCGCCGGCGTTTTCGCTGAGGGCGGGTGCCTGTTGGAGCGCCGGGCCGGAAAGGTCCGCAGGGTTGACGCCGACTTCCATGCCCGCCACAACGAGCGGCGCGGACTGCCCGTCTGCTCCGTTTACGAGGCATTCGTTGGCCGCAGCCGTGACCCCGGCAGAAAGCAGCACCCGGGGCTCAAGGCGCTCCAACACGCATCCGGCCATGGCCGCACTGTCTTCCTCGCGTGCCGTCCGGCCGATGCCCAACTGCGCCCTCATGTGGCGCCAAATCCTCGTGATCCTTGTCATGTCTGAAGACTCAGGCTTTTCAAATCAGACCTGCGGGCGGCGGTCCGCGAGCCTTGGCAATACCGTCGCGGTGCCTTGCAGCGTCGGTGCCCTGCCATTCATCGGCCAAACTCGTCTCCGACGTTATGACGACAGACCCCCATCTAAAGCCTATAATTCAATCCGTCATAGTCCAAGGCGGACACGCCGTCATACGTCGCAAACCCCTGGCCCCGTCGGCCGGCGATACCGCCGAAACTCCGATTTTGCCCTCTCTGTTATAGGACGGTAACGGAGTATCACGCTCACGCTTGCGCAGGCGTGACGGAATAGTCGAATCGGGCAGGCCTGCGCCACACTGGACACGGCACCCGGTTACCACAGACGGGAAGGCAATTTTGGGGCGGTTTTTGGGACGCGAGCCTGCAGCACCGAGTCGCAGCCAACCGACACCGTCTGGAGCCGGGTATTTTGCCGGCCCCCCCTAAGTCATTTGCTCAAGGCGCTGTGCCGAAAAGTACGATTCTCTGCTGATATAGGGGGTGGGCATTGCACCCCGATCGGGAAGACACGCAGCCCAGCCCTCTGTGCTCGTCATAAGAAACGGAACGAAGCAGGGCCAAGCATCCGGCCCGCGAAGGAGAAGTGGCCACGAGAGGCCTGACGGTGACAATTCGGGTAAGTCTGGGCCTGGCGTGCATCACGCTGAGTGCTTTCCTGGCGGCCGCCTGGATCGGCCTAGTGCCCAATCCCTATCGAGCAGCGCTGGAGGCACGAGCACGCTTGTGTGAGACGCTGGCTGTCCAGTTCTGCACGACCCCGCCACAGGAATTGGTCGCCGCTTTCCATACTTTGGCCCCTCTCGTCGTGGAGCGCAATCCCGATATCCTCTCCTTAGCCGTGCGCAGCTCAAACGGTCACGTCCTCGCGGCAACGGAGAATCACACGTCTCTCTGGAAAGACCTGCCCGCCAACAAGTCGTCCGAGACTCATGTCCAGGTACCGATCTTCGAAGGGGATTATCAGTTTGCCACGTTTGAAATCTGCCTGTCGCCGCTTACAGCGAAGGGTCTTTACGGCTACCTCGCGCAGATTCAGTTGCCGGCGGCCGCGTTCGTGGCCCTGGTGGGATTTCTGGCCTATTCAGTCTATCTGAGACGGGTCTTACGACATCTTGACCCCTCGTCGGTCATCCCCGCCCGTGTCAAGAACGTTCTGGACGTTCTCTCGGACGGCGTCGTCATGACCGACGAAAGAGGACGAATCGTCCTGGCCAATGAGGCCTTCGAACAGGTGACGCCCAAAATAGAGCGGTCTCTCATCGGACGCACGCTATCCATGCTCAAATGGGTGCATGGCGACCCGGAGGTGCGTCTCGATGACCCGCCCTGGACCGAGGTTCTGCGTGAAGGCATCACGCGCCGGGGCGTCCCCCTGGTCCTGGAGGGTACGCAGGGAGCTTCCCACAATTCCCTGGTCAGCGCCACCCCGATTCTCGGGCCAAACGGAGAACAGAGGGGCGTCCTGGCCAGCTTCACCGACGTCACCGAGTTGGAGAAGAAGAACCAGGAGCTGGTGGAGGCATCGCGTCGTGCCGGCATGGCCGAGATAGCCACCGATGTGCTCCACAATGTCGGCAATGCTCTCAACAGCCTGAACGTGGCAACTACCGCCGTGCTGGAAAGGTTGTCCGCATCGAAGCTGCCCAAGCTCAGGAGCGTGGTCGCGATGGTCTCCGAGCACCGTGAGGACCTCGGTCGATTCCTCCTGGAAGATCCGCAGGGCAAGCACATCCCGTCGTACCTGGTCAAGGTCACCGAGATTCTGTGCGAGGAGCAGAACGAGATATTGAAGATCGTCAAGTCGCTGTCGACGAGTGTCGACGACATCAAGGAAATCGTCAGAACCCAGCAGTCCCATGCCCCGACCTCCCGTTGCCGAGTCGTGACCTCTCTCAGTGAGGTCTGCGAGAATGCCATCAAGTTGAACGAGCCGGCCCTCAAACAGCACGGTATCAACGTAATCAGAGAATTCGGCAGCGTTGACCGTGTTGTCCTCGACAAGTCACGACTGGGACAGATTCTCTGCAACCTGATTCGCAATGGGATTGACGCGCTGGCAGACAACGGTAAGGAGGAGAAACGCCTGACCATCAGGCTGCTGGCGTCCGACGAGAGCAAGCTCCGAATTGAAGTGGCCGACAATGGAATCGGCATCCCGGCGGAGAGTATTACGAAGATATTTCAGCACGGGTACACAACCAAGAAAGATGGCCATGGATTCGGCCTCCACAGCAGTGCGCTTGCCGCCAAGGAAATGGGGGGCTCGCTGTGCGCACACAGTGGAGGTTCGGGACAAGGGGCTCTATTCGTGCTTGAACTGCCGCTGAGACTGAAGGAGAAACCGGATGAACGAGAAGAGGCCGTCGAATCGACGCATACTCGTGATCGATGACAACCAGAATATCCACGAGGATTTCCGCACGATTCTCGGGCGCCGGCCCGACCAGTCGATGGCGGTAGAAGACGAAGAAGCCGCCATCTTCGGGCAAACGTCAACCTCCTCGGATCCGGAAGGGTTCGAAATCGACTCCGCCTTTCAGGGCGAGGAAGGCGTGGAGAAGCTTCGCCAGGCGATGACGGAGGGGCGTCCCTATGCGTTGGCGTTTGTCGACATGCGGATGCCTCCCGGTTGGGACGGCGTAACGACGATCCAGGAACTGTGGAAGGTCTACCCCGACCTGGAGGTGGTGATCTGCACGGCCTATTCCGACCATTCCTGGAGCAGCATCGTGGAAACGCTGGGCCGGACCGACAAACTGCTGATCCTCAAAAAGCCTTGCGACAACGTCGAGGTCTTGCAGTTGGCAACCGCGTTGACGGAGAAGTGGACGCTTTCCCAGGAAGCCCGCATGCGGCGGGAAGAGCTGGAGCGAAAGGTGGCCGAACGAACGGAGGAACTCAGGGCCGCCAACAAGGAACTCAGAAGGGAAACCTGTGTATGCAAGGAGGCCCTGAACCGCTTGACGCGTGAGATCGTGGAGCGCAGAAAAGCAGAGGAAAAACTGGCCAGAGCCAATCGCGAGCTCAGGGATTTCATCTATGTCATCGGACACGACCTGAAAGCCCCGACAGGAGGCATCCAAACTATATTGCAGTTGATATCATCCGAGTGCGCCGACAGCCTTGGCCCGGAGACGAAGGAGCAGATTCGCCTCGTCTCGAATCGGGTCCGACGGATGCGCAGTCTGATCGACGGCATGATGCAATATGCGGATTCCACGGGTCCTGGAAACGAAAGGACTCTGGTTGACATGAATGCGGTAGCCAAGGAAGTCATCGAGCTGATTTCACCACCGCAGAGCATACGTGTCACGGTCGAAGACGAACTGCCGAAGGTCTTCTTAGAGAGGGTCCGCGCCTTTCATATCCTGCAGAATCTCGTGGCCAACGCGGTGGAGTACCTCGACAAACCGCAGGGCATGGTACGCATCGGTTGCACAGGCGAGAACGGCTTCTGGAAGTTCAGCGTGTCCGACAACGGACCCGGCATCGAGGAAAAGGATCTGGACCGCGTCTTCAGGGCCTTCCAAGTCGGGTCGAAACGAAGCGCGTACGAGAGTGTCGGCCTGGGGCTGACGCTGGTCAGTAAGATCATTGAGGCATGTGGCGGTCGAATCTGGGTGGAATCCAAAATCGGCACGGGGACGACCTTCTGGTTTACCATTCCGAAACAGGAAACAGGAGTCAGCGATGACAGAACTAAGACCGATCTTGTTGATTGAAGATGATCCCATCGATGCGGCGATCGTCAAGCGTGCGCTGCATGACCTCGGGATCCGGAACGCTGTCACACACGTACGCGACGCGGAGGAAGGACTGGATTACCTCCTGGACACGCGCAATGAACCCCCCTGCCTGGTCCTGCTCGATTCGACGCTGCCCAGAATGGAAGCATCGGAGTTTCTCCGGCTGATGAAGAGGGATCCCGCGCTCAAGGCTCTTCCCACCGTGGTCCTCGTGAACCCGGTGTTCCCAAACGACCCGGGAACGAGTAGTGAGTTGGAGGCCGATGGCTATGTGGTGAAGACTGTTGATTATGACCAGTACGTGAAGGCATTGGAGACGGCGCGGACTGCCAGCAGCCTGATGGCGGCAGGCAGGACCTGAGCGGCCTTCGGGGGATCGAGATTCTCTTCAAGGAAAAATTGCTCAGACCTTGAACGGTTGGTTTTGGAGACCTGATTTATGCCTATACGAAGAGTCTGTATCGCCGTCTTCCTTTGTCTCGTGGCGAATCCGTGTCTGAGTCCTTCCTGGGCCGGCGTCCATCCCGGCGTTCGCGCCGTCACACGTCCCAGCGCGGATATCACGCTTTCTTTCGTTCAGCCTGGCAGGGTCGCCAAGGTATACTGCAAGGAGGGGGACCAGGTGCAGAGCAACCAGGTGTTGATCCGGCAGGATGACGCTGCCGAGCAGGTCCAGCTCGCTCAGCTCAAGGCCCAGGCCGAAGACATCACCCAGATTCGCGCCAGCGAGGCGTCCCTGGCCCAGAAGAGAGTCGACCTCCAGAAGATGGAGAAAGCCGCCGCCAGCAAAGCCGCCACGGCCCTGGAGGTCGAGCACGCCCGGCTGGACGTGACCGTTGCGGAATTGTCTCTCGAACTGGCGAAATTCGAGCATGAGCAGGCGGGCGAAAGGTACCGGGAGCAGAAGATCCGCGTCGGGCATATGCAGCTTGAGAGTCCTATCGACGGGCGCGTCGAGGACATCAAAGTGGAAGTGGGGGAATCGCTCAACGCCGTGACAGAGGCAATCCGGATTGTCCAGACGGACCCCCTTTGGGTCGATGCCCCGGTTCCCCTTTCCCAGGCGTTGGGCCTGGAAGCAGGAAAAACCGCTCAGGTTCAGTTTGGACCATCCGATAATCCGGCCAAAGTTGAGTCGGGGCGCATCCTCTTCGTGGCGGCCGTCGCCGATGCCGCCAGTGGCACGCTCCGAGTGCGGGTCGAGGTGCCCAACAAAGACCGAAGGCCGGCGGGGGAACACGTTCTGATCGTGTTTTTAGAACCAACGTAGTCTCTGGAATATGGGGATAGGCGTGACGACCGGCAAAGTAATACGTCCCTTACACCAGGCCGAAGGATACTGTCACGGTAAATTCGCGTATCCGGCCGCCAACCGACCGGTACACAACTCACCAGTGCGTCGGCTGGTTCTCTGCATCTGCCTGGCACAGGTGGCCGGCTGCATCGCCGGCAAGCCCCCCCACGAGACAGCACTGACCGATTATCAAAGGCAGCTTGCCGATGAGGGCCCTCAGCCGAGGCTGAGCATGCAGAGACACGAGCCGTCGAATCCGGCAGGGCTGCTCACGCCCGTGGAGACGCTTGCAGAGGCGCTGCCCAGACTCAGAGTCGGTGTCGATCCCAACACGGGTCAGGAGACCGTGTTACTGACCATGGAAGAGGCAGTCACACGGACCCTTGCCAACAGCCCCGAGATCCGAATCGTCAGTTACGATCCCGAGATCGCCAAAGAAGAGATCGCCAAGGCGGTGGCGGGATTCGATCCGACCGCTTTCAGTCGTTTCAGCTATGAGCAGCAGGATAGCCCCCAAAACAGTCTCTTCGAACCCGGACAGGCGGATAACCGTACATTCGAATCCGGAATCAAGCAGAGAACGATACTCGGTTCGGAGTGGTCCGCCAGTTATGCCCTGAGCCGCAACTGGGACGACCTGTTCGGCCGGACGATCTCCACGCGCTATGAGCCCATGCTGGTCTTCCAGCTCCGACAGCCGCTATTACGCGATGCCGGGCCCCAAGTGAATCTGGCAGGCGTGAACGTGGCCCAGCTTCAGCACCTTATCGCCCTGGAGGCGTTTCGCGAAAAGGCACAGACCGTCTCGGCAGAAGCCATCATAGCCTACTGGCGTTTGGTTCAGGCGCTGCGATACGTGGAAATCCAGCGTGAAGTGGTCGCCCGGGCCCGGGAGACCTTGCAGAAGGTGGAGGCGCGCCGGGAGATTGACGTTACGGATGTGCAACTGATGCAGGCGCGAGCCTCTGCAAAGCTGCGCGAGGCCAACCTGCTCGAGTCCGAAAAACAGGCGTCGGACGCCCAGGATGTTCTCGCGCGCCTGTTGGCCGACCCGCAGATCAACACGACGAGCGAATTGAGAATCGTACCCGTGACGGCGCCGGAAATCATGAGCAAACCACCGGGTATGGCGCTGGCGCCGGGCGATGCCCTGGTGGCAGCGATGGAGAAGAATCCCGCCATACGCCAGGCCGAGATCGCCGTTGAAATTGCGGACATCAATGTACGGTTCGCAGAGAATCAAAGGATGCCGCGCCTGGATCTGGTCGCCTTGTCGAGGGCACAGGGCCTGGCCAAGCAGCCCTCGGATGCGCATGAGCAACTTGGGGGCGGCGACTATATGAGCTATGAGGTGGGCGTGACCCTGGAGATCCCGCTGGGCAACCGCCGGCGCGAGGCGGAGCTGACCCGCCGCAGATTGGAACGTCGCAAGGCCGTCTCCATACTTCAGAATGCGGCGGACCGGGTGGCCGTCCAGGTCAAAGAGAAAGCCCGCAAGGCCCGAACCAGATTGGATGAGATCAAGATTCAGCGGGAGGCCGCACAAGCGGCCCAGGCTCAGTTGAAAGCCTTGAGAGAATCTGAGCCTGTCCGCGAGCGGCTAACGCCGGAATTGCTCCTGGTGGAACTCCAGGCTCAGGATACTCATGCCCAGGCCCGGCGTGCCGCCGTCGATTCCCTCATCGAGTTCAACGTGTCGCTGGTTGAGCTGGCCCAGACTACCGGGACCGTGTTCCAGCTGCATCGCGTGGAGAAGGCGCTGACCACAGTCACTCAGTTGCCTGCTGATGCGCAAAGCGGTGGATAAGAGCCTCCAACAAAGTGAGTATTAGCCGGCACCCATGCGTCGCCCCTGTGAGAGCGGAGCCAGCCGGCACGACTCTGTCATTCTTGCGCGGGCAGGAAAGGCCGTCCTACTCCCGGCCGGCGAAACTCAGGTGCTCGTCCAGCCAGTGGTCCGTCCTGATCACATTCCGGCGGCGGCGAGATGCCAGCCGATCGGCCCGGCGTTGCGCGTGACGAAATGCGATCCTGGTCAATGAAGAAGAGATATCCTGGCCCTTCTGCCCATGGCGCCTTTTGAGGCAAGCCAACATCCCCCTGGCATGGCCGGACACAAACTCATCCTCGAGGCAGACGATGGCCTGGGCACTGCCCGGATCACCCTGTCGGGCGCAGCGGCCAAAGAGTTGGCGATCGATGCGTAAGGACTCGTTGCGCTCCGTGGCTATCACGTGCAGGCCGCCCAAATCCGCCACGCCGGGGCCGAGCCTGATGTCGGTCCCGCGTCCGGCCATGTTCGTTGCCACGGTGATCCGGCCGCACTCGCCGGCACAACGAACGATGTCCGCTTCCTCTCGATGACGAACGGCATTGAGCACCTGGTGGGCCAAACCGCGTGCCTGAAGCAGGCCGCTGAGGTACTCGCTGGCCCGAACGCTGCGCGTTCCTACAAGAATGGGCCGGCCGGTCTCGTGCACACGCACAATTTCCGCCACAATTCGCTGCCATTTGGCGGCCTCGCTCGCGAAGACGAGGTCCGGCAGATGCCGCCGGACACACGGCCGATTGGTTGGGATTACGACCACGGGCAAGTGATAAATTCGCCAGAACTCGACGGCCGCTTCCCGTGCCGTGCCGGTCATCCCCGCCAGTTTGCGATACATCCGGAAGAACCGCTGGAAACTGACTCGGGCGCAGGTGTCTTTGGGAGGCGTGACCGCGACGTCCTCCTTGGCCTCAACCGCCTGGTGCAGGCCGTCACGCCACTGCCGATCCGGCATCAGGCGCCCCGTGAACTCATCGACGATGACCACCTTATCGGCCTCGATCACATACTGATGGTCGCGCCGATAGAACTCCTTCGCCGTCACCGCCTGTGTCACCAGTTCCTCCGCGCGTCTGGCGCCCCGCCACAGGCCGCCGAGACCCGCTGCCAGTTGCCGAAGGCGTCTCTTGCCGCTATCCGTCAATTCCACGTCGCGGCAGCACAGGTCAACTCGATAGTCGCCGCGCACGTCCAGTTGCATGGCGATGCGCGCCGCCTGTCGAAAGGCTTCGATCTGCTCGGGGTTGGGAGCGGGCCCTGAGATGATCAACGGCGTCACCGCCTCGTCGATCAGGACCGAATCCGCCTCATCGACGATCGCGTAGTCCAGGCCCCGCTGGACCAGCGAGTCGAGCGTGGGCCGTGGGGTGCCGGCCATCCTGTCC
>CAYFUB010000163.1:0-1789 GCA_964346195.1 uncultured Pirellulales bacterium | reverse complement strand
CTTGTCGAGGATGCTGTTCGGATAGTGTTCGTGCACGTCCCAGATGACTTTCTTGCCGTGCATCTTGAGCAGCAGCCCGACGACCATCAGCTCCGGGTCATGGAAATGGTAGACGTCCGTATTTTCCCTGACGGCCCGGCGATAAAGTTGCCACATGACTCTTGTCAGCCGTTGTATCCGATTCTTCGGCTGCGGCAGCGGCACGACCCGCACGCCGTCCACGACTTCCTCCTTATCGTGCGGCGCGATCAGCACGACTTCGTAACCGGCCTTGGCGAGACTTTTCGCCTCCTTGTGAAAGACCCGACCGTCAAACGGCCTATGGACCGAAGTCAGCACACAAACTTTGGCGTGATGTTCATTCATCAAACGATTCATTATATCAACTTGGGCGTCTCGACCCTCATTGTCATTTCGACCAAGGCCGAAGGCCGCGCGGAGAAATCTGCCTGCGAACGGGAGGTGCCTTCCATTCGTAGCCAGATGTCTCGACTGCGCTGGCGCTTCGCTCGACATGACAAACGAGACAGGTTGCCCACATCACCTACAAACATGACGTGTGCCCGTCAGCGACCGGAGGGCCTCGGCGAGTCTGGCGGCGTTGCGCTCGGAGTCGAAGACTTCGCAGGCCCGCGTCACGCCTTTTTGTCCCGCCGCCTGTCGGAATGCCTCGTCGGCAATCATTCGTTCCATGGCCCCCCGAAGCTGTTCGACGTTCTTCGCTTCGACGAGCAGGCCGGTTTCGCCGTCCACGACCGCCTCGGGCACGCCGCCCACCCGCGTGGCCACGACGGGCAGGCCGCAGTTCATCGCCTCGACAACCGCCTGCGGCATCCCTTCGTGGTGCGACGGCAACACCAGGAAGTCCGCTGCCTGCAGAAAAGGCGGCACGTCCTCCGGGGCGACACGGCCGGGCAGGACAACGGCGTCGGCCCGCGCGAGGGAGCTTTTGAGTTCGAGTATTCTATCACGTGCGGGCCCGTCACCGACACAGACAAGCTGCAAATCAAGGTATTTCCTTAATAGCGGCTCGGCCGCGGCGGCCAACTCGCTCATGCCCTTGGTTTCCACGAGCCCGCCGACGTAAATCGCCACAACGCGGTTCGCGGGCCAGCCAAGCTGGGCGCGGACACGTTGTTTGTCCTCGACGGGCGCGAATTGCTGCGCATCCCGGCTCAGGTAGACGCACAGCGGGTCCCGCCTACATTTGCCGGTCTCAGCGAGTCTCTTGCAGATCGATTCGCAGACGCCGACGGGCAGGTCGACCCGTTCGAGCGTATCGCAAAGCCGCCGCCACAGGACCGGCATCCGGTCGGGGTACACCATCACGTCACTGCCCACGGCCAGGCTCGCGACCGGCAATCCCAGGTCGTCGCCGATGATGACGGCGGCCTCCGCGTCCGGGAGCATCGAGACGCCCAGCACGAGGTCAAAACGTTGCTCCCGATGCCAGTTCCGCGCCGCCGGCAGCAACGCGCGAGCCAGGGATTTGCCTTCGAACCGGCGAAAGCCGAAGCCGGGCGGTCGAAAGTATGTCGCCGGGCGGTCCTGCAATCCCGCCGGCGGCGCCAGAGGATTCGCCGGGCCATACTCCCGCCAGCGCGGTACGTGGTGCAGCGGCCAGGGCGCCCAGGGTCGGCCGACGAGGAAGCTGCATTCGATGTCGTGCGGCCGCAGATACTGCGCTTCCCGGCAGATGTAGATCCCGTACTGCCCGGACTCGACCGTGGGGAACATGTGGCTAACCGTCAGGATCCGCAGCGTCTTCATCCGTGTCGCCGGTCAATTC
>CAYFUB010000162.1:0-2163 GCA_964346195.1 uncultured Pirellulales bacterium | reverse complement strand
CTGACGGTGGCCGTCTCCTGGCTGCGGGGACTGTTCTACTATGTGGCGATCACGCCCAACTACCTGAACCTCCAGGTCGGCCCGACGGAGGCCGGGGAGCAGATCGGGCGCGAGGACTATAACACGAAGATCGACACGAGCGATTTTCTCGAACGGCTGCTGGGGTTCGGGCGGATCAGCATCACGTTCAAGGAAAAGCCCCGGCCGCCGCTGACGCTGCTCGTCTGGCGCGTCGAGAGGAAGGCGGAGATGCTCGAAAGGGTCCGCGCCAAGTTCGCGGTGGACTACCCGCAGAAGCCGGGGTCAATCCATGCGTCCCCGCCCCCGTGCATGCCGACCCAACAAGCCGCGCCGCCGCCACCGAACACAACCTCCCCACCGGCTACGGAGTGACCTATGGAACGACGCACCTTCTTGAAGTTTCTCGGCGGCCTCGGCTCGTCAACCCTCGTCGCCGGTACATCGCTCATGCGCCAGTGTGCCGCCGCGGACGGAGTATCGAACACACCGCTGCGGCGCGGGCTGCTCGCCCAGAGGAATCAGAATCGCTCCACCGTGGTCGCTCAGCGCGGCATGGTCTGCACCAGCCAGCCGCTGGCGAGCATGGCGGGCGCGGATGCTCTCCAGGCCGGCGGCAGCGCGATCGATGCGGCCATCGCCGCCAATGCGATGCTGGGCCTTGTCGAGCCGATGTCATGCGGAATCGGCGGGGACCTGTTCGCCATCGTCTGGAGTGAGAAGGACCGCCGGCTCTTCGGCCTCAACGCCAGCGGCCGCTCCCCTTACGACTGGAGCCTGCAACAGGCGCGGGACCTGGGCTTGAAGGAGATCCCGACCTATCATCCGCTCGCGTGGAGCGTGCCGGGCTGCGTCAGCGGCTGGGCCGCCCTGCACGAGAGATTCGGCAAATTGAGCTTCTCCAGGCTCCTGGGGCCGGCCATTCAGCACGCCCGCGCGGGCTTCCCCGTCTCGCCGATCATCGCGCGCTCGTGGTCGTTCGGGTCGCTCGACACGCCGGGACTGCGCAGCACTTACCTGCCTGACGGCAAGCCCATGTACTACGGGACCATCTTTCGCAACCCCGCGCTGGCCGGCGTGTACGAGACCCTCTCGCGCGAAACCCCCGTGGCGTTCTACCAGGGCGAGCCCGCCGACCGGATGGTAAAATTCTCGCAGGCCCAGGGCGGGCGATTCTCCGCGCGGGACTTCCGCGACCACAAGGCCGATTGGGTCGAGCCGGTCAGCACAAGCTACCGGGGCTATGATGTCTGGGAGATTCCGCCGAACGGCCAGGGCATTGCGGCCCTGCAGATGCTCAATCTGCTCGAACACTTCGACATCGGCTCAATGCAGCCCAACTCCGCGGAGCACCTGCACCTGTTCATCGAGGCCAAGAAGCTCGCCTTCGAGGACCGCGCGGTGTACTACGCGGATATGGATTTCGCCAGGGTGCCGCTGCAGCAGTTGATCTCGAAGGACTACGCCGCCGAGCGGGTCAAGCTGATCGATCCCAGGCGCGCCGCACAGCAGGTCCGGTGCGGCCGGCTCAAAGGCTCGTCCGACACGGTCTACCTGACCGCCGCCGACGAGGAGGGCAACATGGTGTCGTTCATTCAGAGCATCTTTCACGGCTGGGGCTCCGGCTACGTCCCGGACGGGCTGGGCTTCTGCCTTCAGAATCGCGGCCAACTCTTCGCCCTTGACCCGAACCACCTCAACAAGCTCGAACCGCACAAACGCCCCTTCCACACGATCATTCCCGCCTTCGTCACGAAGGCCGGCCGGCCCGTCTTCTCCTTCGGCGTTATGGGCGGCGACTTCCAGCCCCAGGGGCACGTGCAGGTCCTGATGAACCTCCTCGACTTCGGCATGTCCCCCCAGCAGGCCGGCGAGCAGCCCCGCGTCGAGCACACGGAGAGTTCTACACCCACCGGCTTCCAAATGGTCGGCTGCGGCACCGTCGGCTTCGAACGAGGTATCAGTGAAGAGGCCAAGCTCAAACTCGCCCACCTGGGCCACAAAGTCCGCCCGACCCTCGGCGCCTTCGGCGGCTACCAGGGCATCTGGCGCCAGGACGATCCCCTGCGTTACTTCGGCGCCTCCGACCCCCGAAAAGACGGCTGCGCCATAGGATACTAGTGAGGAACGATCAGATGGCTCGCA
>CAYFUB010000161.1:0-23205 GCA_964346195.1 uncultured Pirellulales bacterium | reverse complement strand
TCATACGCCTCCGGGATCTTGCTGATGACGATGATCTTCTTGGTCCCCGGGACGTCCTCGAACGTCAATTGGCCGTACAACGGACCGACGATCTTCTGCCTCTGCCCGCCCATATCGCCGAAGAAGATCATCCGTATGAACGAGCGGGAGGTGTCCTGTTCCTCGCTGAACAGCCGGGTCAGGAGGTCCGACATCTGTACGGGGTCGGAGTTCTGCAGCGTGATGATCCTGGGCCGGACGGCCTCCACGTCCAGCGGGACATCCCACGCCTTGATTTGTTCCGCAATCTTCTTCATGTTTTCCGGCGACGCGATCACTGTGACCTTGTTCATCGTGGAAAAGGCAATGACCTTCACCGTCTGCGACGGATCGCGCCGCCCGTACCCGTAGCGCGGGTAGTAGTAACCATAGCGGCTGTACGAATCCATCCCTTCCCCGAACAGGTTTTCGATATTCGTCTTGATCTGCTCGGCGTCGGCGTGCTGGAGTTCGAAATCCCTCGTCTCGAAGTTGCCCACCGGCATGTCCATCTCGGCAACCAGCTTTCTGACCATCTCGCGCAGGTCGCTGCGCCCGAAGACCAGGATCTGTCCCTGCGCCGACTCAATCGTCACGCTTGGCATCAGCTCCATGCCCGGCATCGTGCGCAGCGTGTCTTCTATACTCTGTTCCACTTCCCGCGCATCGGCGTAGGTCAGCGGAATCACCTCGTACTCCGATTCTATCGGCTCGGCCGTATCGAGCTTCTTGATCCACTCTTCGATCTGTTGGATATCCTCGGGCGACGCGCGCGCAATGATCCACCGGCGTCGAACGTCGGGAATGAGAATCAGCGGCCCTTGCGCGCGCCCGATCACATAGGACGCCGCCGCGCCCGCCTTCGCATCCGGCGGTCTGGGTTGGCCGCCGGGCCGCCCTTCCGGCGGACGCGACGGACCGCCGTACGGACTATATCGGTCCCGATCACGCGATGACCGGCCCGACGAGGTGCCGCGCGTCTCCGTGACGCCGAGCAGGATTCTCAGAAGCTGCACGATCTCCGCCGGATCGCCATACTGGATTTCGAAAATCCGCGTGACCGCCTGCTCCGCCTCCGGAACGTCGAACTGCTGGATGATCTGCTCGATCCGCATCAGGTTCGATACCGTGTCGATGACCAGCAGGCTGCGCGTGCTCTCGTCGGCGCTGACGAAACCGTACTCACCCACGAGCGGCTGGATGAGTCCCACCATATAGCTGGGGCTGTAGTTGGTCAGTTTGAAGAACTTCTGAACGACCTGGTCCCGGTTCTCGAACGCCGCCAGCGGCTGATCGGCGGCCACGGTCGGCACCGTGCCCAGCCTCACCTTCGCGATCGGCTTGATGAAGATCGTGTCGTCCACTTCCTCGATGATGAAGTCCTTCAGGCGCAGAGCGCTGTAGATCCTGGCCAGAGCCTTGCTTCTCGGCAACTTGGCCGGCGCGTAGATCGTGATCTTCTGCTTCATCGCCTCGTCGTGTGGGATCACCGTCTTGCCCGTCCACTGGGCAATCTTCTCGACGATGTTCTTCATCTCGACATTTTTGAGATTGATGGCCTCCAGCGGATCGTTCGGGTCGCCGACGGGCTCGGATTCCGATGGTTTGCCGGCGGGCGTGTTCGGCTCGGCCGTATCTTGTTCCTCGGCCGGCGGGTTGGGCTCGCCGTCACCCGGCTCATTCGGCTCGGCCGGCGCATCCGCGGCCGGTCCGCGGCGCAAGCGGCTCGGCCGGCCCGCTTCCGCCACCGCCTTCTGCTCGGCCAGAGGCAAATACGATGCAGGATCGTGAAGACCAGCCCACCAAACGGTCATGGCCGCCACAGCAAGGCCCGCTATCCACAGAACTATCTTTAACCGTTTCACCTTTCTCACCTCACTTCTCTCTGCTGGTTGACTTGTGATTGACCTCTCAGCCCTGATGCGACTGGTTGGGCTCAGAGTCGGTTATTTCGGCGCCGTGCCCTGCGCTCATGTCTTGCTCCTGACGTGATTGCGCGGCGCGTTCCTTCTGCTGGCGCACGGCCCGGAACCTCTCCGCGATCTGTTTCCTCAACGCTTCCCGCTCCTGCTCGGACATGTTCTGCCAGCGCCGGGCCATTTCTTCCCGCTGTTCCGGGGACAGATTCTGGAATCCGCGCGGGCCGGCCCGCTGACCGCTGTAACGAGCGCGGATCCGCGCCCGGAACTGCTCCTTCTCTTCCTCCGTCAAGGACTCCATTTTCTTGAGGATCTGGGCCCGTTGTTCTCTCAGCTTCGCCCTTTCTTCCGGCGTATCGGCCGTCCATCTGCCGTCGAGCCCGTGCGGGGACATGGGCGACTGTGATGAGGTATCATCGACTTCGGCGCCCGCCTGAGGACCCGCCTGCGAATTGCCCATCCGTGCGCGACGTATGAGCAGGCCGACGCCGCTGGCCGCGAGAAGCACCGCCACGATGACGATCAAGGATACCGCCCTGTTCGAGAACTTCATACCACCAACCTTTCTGAACATGACAACTACCGGTTTCTCCTCTCAGACCTCTGACGCATTTCTTCCCTGAATCGTTGTCTCTCCTCGGCACTTGCGTTCTCCCATCGCTGCCGCAGCTTCTGCCGCTCCTCGGCCGAGAGAAAAGGCGCGCCCTCCCGCCGTGGTCCCGGGGAACCGCGGCGCGGCTCGGCGACCACCACCTGAGCGTCCGGCGTCGGGCCAGGCCTCATGCTCGGCACCGGACGCGGCCCGGGCGGTCCACCGGGGCCGCTCCCGGACCCGATCGGCGCAAACTCCTTTTCCTGCCCGTCCCAGGCGACCCTGATTCTCGTCGGCTCGATTGCGAGGATTTCGGCGTCCCCAACGCGGTCGCCGACCTTGTACCATTTGTCGTTGATCAATGCCTCGTCGCCCAGGATGCCGAGCACCTCCTTGATCGGGTGCTGTTTGGCGGCGGGCAGGATGAAGAGATTCTTCTTCTTGAGCTGCTCCGCCGACGTCTTCGCCCGGGCCATCTGCTCACTCAGGTCGTGGCCGCCCGTCCCGTTCGGGTCCGGGGTGGCGGCGATCGCCCTGGCCTTGGACGAGGCCACGAAGAATCCCACAACTTTCAGGACGGCCAGGGCCCCTAGCAACATCGCGACAGCCAGCAGGATTCTGGCCAACGGCTCGGTTCTGTCTTTCTTCAATTCAGTCCACCTAACGTGTATCAATGCCAATATCGGCTCCTTCTGTCCGGCGCCGTTACTCAATTCCCGGCTCCAAGACTCTCGACGGCCCGTCTCTTTTGCTCCTCGGACATCTCACGCCATTTCCGCTTCCTTTCCTCCTTCTCCTCGTCCGACATCCTGTTCCAGCGCTCGAGTATCTTGCTCTTCACCTGCGGAGGCAGTTCCACACCCATCCACGCGAGAGCGTCTTGGGCGACGGGTGCGGCCGGCGCTTCGGCGGCACCGGCTCGGGCTTGCAAGGCCGGCGTCGGTCCGGCGGGACCTCCCTCCTTCCTTGGCGCCCCGGGCTGCGGCGGAGAGGCGGCGTCGGTCGCCGCGATCGGCGAAAAGGTCGTGCCCTTGCCGTCCCATTCGATCTCCACCTCGGTCGGCCGGATCGCCACAATCTTGGCGTCCCTAATCTTCTGTCCCACCTTGTACCATTTGCCCGAGATCAACGCCTCGTTGCCGAGGATTCCCTCGACCTGCTTGACCGGGTGCTCCCGGGGCGGCGTCAGTGTGAAAGGATTCTTCTTCTTCAATGCATCCGCCACGGTTTTCGCGTCCGCCAGATGACGTTGAAGCCCGTTGGGGTCGAGAGCATCCCCCGCCGTGGCGAGATCCACGAGATCCCGCCCCCGGGCGGTGCCGCGCGGAAGACTCACTACTTTGGCCAGAGCCAGCACGCCCAGCACTACGGCCACGGCACCGAGGGCCCATGAAGCCCAACGGCGCCGGTCTGTCTCAGTTATCCTGCTCACACGCATGCGAATCCGCCCCAGGTATTACCCCACACGACATTACTTGACAAACGTGCTTACCGTCAGGTCGATCTCAACCTGGCTCCTCTTTTCGGGAGGCGCCTTGGAGTCACACTGAATCCGCAGCTCTTCCACGCCGACCAGATACGGATTCTCCCTCAGGCTCACGAGCAGGTTGAGCAGTTGATCGAACTTACACTTGCCTTTGCACTTGATCTTCAACACTCGGTGCGGGAGGTTACGCACCCTTCGGGCGGCGATAATCTGCAGCGGCTCGGTATTGATGCCGGCCTTCTTGATCTGCTCGTGCAGCTTGTCCCGAAACAGGAATTTCTGCGTCTCCTCCGGCTCGGGGGTCTCGAATACGGGCACGATGGCGATCAGGCCCGCCTGTCGGATCCTGTCGGCCTCCACATCGTTCAGTTTGCGTCGGGCCGCCGCCAGGGAAGCGCGGGCTTCGCCCCACGTCTCGAACCAACCCGCGCCCAGGGTAAAAGCAAGGATGGCCACCGCCGCCACGGCCCCCAGCAGGAGCACCCGCTTCTCTCGTTCGTTCAGTTTTCTTGTCATCAAGTACGCCCAATCCTCGTTTTGCAGAGATTCACCTACAATATGGCTTCCTTTTCCGTAAAGCCGCGATAATGAAATGTGATCGTGAACTTGATTTTCTTGCTCTTGGTGTCGACGGCCGAGTTCGAGATTTCGACGTCCGTGATCCCCTTTTGCTCGAGCAGTCCGGTCTGAAACTTGTACATCTGGTCCGCGTTGCCCGCCCGCCCCGTGATGCTGACGACCTGTCCCTTCTTGAAGTGCAGGCTGTCCAGCACGATGCCGTCGTTCTGGCCGGCATTGATGTCCGTGAGCAGTTGGAGCACGTCGGGCCGGTGCCGGGCGACAGTCTTGATCAGGGCCTGATGCTGCCAGGCCGCCTCGAAGGCGGGGTCGGCGACCTGACGGTTCAGCCGCTTCGCCAGGGCCACATCGACCGAGCGCCAGGTCACAATCAGCGCGATGAACATGGCGACGGCAATCACTCCGGCCAGGATCAGGGACTGCCGGGCCGATCCCGTCTTCTCGTCCGCGCCCTTGATGCCTTGGAAAAGGTCCAGCGTCCCGGACGGCTCATCCAGGGCCGCCAGCGCCAAACCGAGAGGCACCCGATACTCATAGAGGTCCGCCGTCTCGAAACCGGCCGGCGTCTTCAAACCCCGGGGCCCGGGCACGGCGACCTGCGCGTCGAGACCCGCGGCGTCCAGCGACCCCACGATATGCTCGATGGACTCCCGGCCGTCCGAAAGGACGAACACGGGCCAAGCCTCCGATTCATTCCACGCGAACGACCCCAAAACCGCCCTCATATCCTGCGCAAACCGCCCCATGATTTCACCCGGCTCGGTGCGGTCGTCCGGCCGCGTCAAATCGGTCATTCCGGTATCCAGCATGGCGGCATGCGTCACGCATCCGTCCCGGGCCAGGCAAATCTGCGTGTTCTCCGTGCCGATGCTCACAATCACCGCCTGCTGCCGCCGGTCGGAAAAGAAATGCTGCCACGCCCGCGCGATTCCCTCGCAGGTCAGCAGAATGTTGCGGGGTCGGAAATCCTGGACACCGCCGGCGAACCTCTGAAGATACTCCTTGCGGGCCGCCGCAATCGTGATGTCAACCTTTCCGTTCCGGGAGGGCATCGCGCGCCAGGCCACTTCGATCTGCTCCGCGGGCAGCGGCAGCAGCGACTCGGCCTGCATCCTGACGATCGCCGCAGTCTCTTCGCCTCCCACTGCCGGGGCGCTGATTCGATAGAAGACCACCCCCGCCGCATCCAGCCCGACGACGGAGTCGGTATATCTCTTCTGCGTTCTGTCCCGCCCTTCGCCACCTGTAGGGAAACCGCATTCGGCCGCAAAGTCGGCCCACGTCCGGCCTTCGGCGGGCAGGCTCCTGGCCCAGACCACTTCCACGATGCCGTCCTGCCGGCGCGCCTCAACGGCCTTGAACTGTGCATCGTCTTTCGCCACGGCGACTATCGAATGCGATACGTTCGCAGCTTTCTTCATCAATAGTTGGCTCCCTGATACCAATAGAGAATCGCGCACGGCGTCGCGCTTCTGTCCACTGCGCATTCCGTCTGCAGGCCGGCCCCGCTCGTCTCCGACGTCGCCACGCACTGGATCGTGAAGACGTCCGAGCGAACGGTAATCCGGTCGGCAATCTGCTTGAACTTCTCGAGGCTCATCGACTGCTGGTTCAACAGATCGGCGACGCTCTGGAAACCATACAGCAGGCCCGAGCGGTCCGCAATCACCGTCTGGGCAAGCTGTTCGGCCTGCGCGTCCCCGCCGAAGAGCGCCGTGAGGACCTCCGCGGGGGCGGTGTTGATGTTGATTTTGCCCGGAATCCTCTCTTCGCCGGAGATAGTGATCCGGTCCGCAATCTGGGCGAACGTCGTGCGGTCGATCGGCTCGGTCTGGTTTTGATTGGTGCCGGAGCCACCCTGCGGCCGCGACGTGTTTCCCTCGCTGATGATGTCGGCAATGCTCTGGTAACCCCGACCGCGGTTCTGCACGATCCACCGGGCCTGCGTGTCCTTGATCTGAAGCCCGTTCACCAGTTGCTGCTCGCTGGCCTGGTTGATATTGATCCGCCTGTTCCCCTCAGCATCGACGTTGTTCTCGTAGGAGTAGCACGTCAGATAGGCAAACCAGCCTTCATCGAGGTATTCATCGCCGTCGTCCGTCGGCGGGCTCAGCTCACCATCCTTTTCATTGGAGTCCAGCCGGCCGTTGAGGTTCGCGTCCTCCCCGTACAGCAACCCTTCCGTAATGCCCTTGACCCGGAGCAGCTCGCGGATGGTCCTCACAGGACCATTGCGGATTCTGTAAGGGATGAGCAGATTCTCGTAGTACCCGATCTCCGCTCCTTCGATCTCGGGATCATCGTTCTGGTCCCGCCAGTCGATGATGGCATCCGCGATGTGCTCTTCCATGTAGGGCAGGGCCATGAGTTGTGCCTTCGTAGCCGTGTTGACGTTCAACTTGCCCGCCTCGTCAAGGACGCGGACCGTGTACCGACAGCGCTCCAGGGGGTAGTCATTGAAATCGGCGTCGTTGTCGCTCCACAGGTCCAGCAGGCAGTCGCTGTCCCGCAGGTCCTCGTTGAGAACGGCGATGGCGCTCTCCGTGCCGGCGCGACAGGCCCACTTGCAGCGGACCTCATCGGCGGCGACCATGGCCATCTTCATATCCAGCCGGCTGGTCTGGTTGACCATCGCGACAATAGCCATCATCACGGCAACGATCCACAACACCGCCACGAGGACCAGGCCCTGATTGTCCCTGCCGATACTCATCGTCGTCGCCCCGTCGATTGCCGCCCCGAGGAATTTCGCGATCCCCCCTGATTTGTCGAGCCGCCCTGGCCCGGACCACCCGGCGCCGGACCGCCCTGGCCCGGACTGGTTTGTTCGCCGGTGGGCTGGGTCGCCTGTTCCGGCGGCTCCTGCGCGGGCTCCTGCGTTTCCGTCTCACCGGATGCGCCCGGCGTCTCTGTGGCCAGGCGTGGAAAGGTCACGATGAAGGTCTCCACAATGGGCTCGCGGCTTCCCTGTGGCAGCGTCGCCAACGTGATTTCGAGAAGCTCGGGGATGGACCTCATCTCTTCCGGCCATTGATCCGCCCATTGCTCCCCGTCGAAGAATCGTATCTGAAACAGGCCGATGTTCTGGGCAATGGGAGTCAGGATGCCGCCCGGACTTCTCTCGTCGTCCGGATTGGGCCACAGGCGGCGTAAGAGAATCCCGCTCTGCGTCTGCGCGTCCGCTGCCTGCGATTCCATTGCCACAGAGGTCTGCTCCTCCTGCCTCGTCCCCAGCACGTATTCCACCTCGTAGACATCCCCTTCCGGCTGGTCGGCCCGGGCCTTGGACCGCCCCACCGTGTAGAAGGTCAGGAAGCCGGGGCCGCTCATATCGGCGCCCTGGGAAGCGCCGATCAGTTTCATATTCTGGGGATTCGGGTCCCGGTACAGATTCGCCAGGTCGCGAGCGAGCGTCCGCGCGGCGAACCGGATCTCGGCGGTCGTTTCGCCGGCCCGATTGACCGCCTGGGCACTATCGGCCACGGCCTTCAAGGCGCCGACGGCCACCACGGCAATGAAGCCGCTGATCGTCGAGGCCACCAGGACCTCCGCCAGCGTGAAACCGCCGATGGCGGATTTCGGATTGCGGATTGACGATCGAGCAGAACACTCCCCAGGAATCCGACATCCCAAATGCGCAATCCGAAATGGCTCTTTCCCAATTCTCATCGTGACGTCCGTTGCCCCTGCGTACTTGTTGTGCCTGTGCCTGTGCCGAGGAGGGCGCCCGTGCCGTTCAGCATCGTCTGAATCGTGATGTTGTGGGGCCGCGTCCGCTCCAGCCAGCTCATGGTAATGGTCACCAGGTACAGATTGTCGGTACCCTGGTACTCCGTGCTCACCTGCCACTGGTACCCGGGCTCGAATTCCTCGAACACACCTTCCATCTGCCCCGCCTCGACGAACTCGTCAACTCCCAGATAGTCGATGAAAGTCAGTTGTCTCTCGATCAAAGCGGCCGCGACTTCATAATGCCGGTTCAAACGGACATCCGTCAGGGCGTTCGTACTGATGGCGCCCAGGGTCAGGACCGCGCCGGAGAGAATCATGCCGGCGACGAGGGTCTCGACCAGGTTAAAGCCGTGGTGTTTTGTCTTGGCCGCTGCTTTCATTCCTGTTGCATGTCCAGATCGATGATCCCTGTCTTGATCTCACCGGCCAGGCCGGCGGACAGCGTCGCCTTGCCCGTCGCCGCGACCAGCGTAACGGTATAATGGGTCGCCCCGTCGCCAATCTGAATCACCGCCGAGGCGCTGGAACCGTTGGGCAGGAAGATGATCTTGCGCTCCTGCTCGGATTCACTCGTCGTTTCCGCGGTTATCATCGCGATCCGAATCTCCTCGAACGTCACATTGCCCTCGAACGCCACCGGTCGGCAATAGAAATCCCTCACGATGGTCTGCTCCGTCTGTCCCGTTTCCGGGTTCGTCTGAACCGTGGTCAGCAGGAACCCTTTCTCCTCGTCCAACTGCAGTTCGTAAGGACGCTGCTGCTCGATCGCCACGATGCGGGCATACCGGGCCATCAGGAGCAACTGGCGTGCCGCCTTCTCGACCAGCAATCGCTTGTACGAGTTCGCGTAGAGTCCGCCGCCCAGGCCGCCGACCAGGGCGATGATGGCCACCACGAGCAGGACCTCTGTAAGAGTGAACCCGCGGATTACGGATTGCGAATTTGGGATTGTGGACTGAACAGCATGCCCGCCGCAAATCCGCAATCCGCAATCCGAAATCCGAAATGGACTCTTTCTGATACTCATCCGACCTCAATCGTTGATGATGTCTTCGTTCTCGCCTTCGCCGCCTTCCTGCCCGTCGGCCCCGAGGCTGACCAGGTCGAAGCTGCCCGGATTGTACTGGCCCTCGGAGATGTACACGTACGGGTTCCCCCACGGGTCGAGCAGTTGGCTGCGCTTGACATACGGGCCGCTCCACTCACCCTCCAACTCGGGCGGGCCGACCAGCAGGGCCTCCAGGCCGCCTTCCGATTCATCCGGCAGCCGGCCGCAATCGAGCTCGAAGCGGTTCAGAGCGTTCTCGATGATGGCCATCCGGGGCCGGGCCAGGTCCTTCTTCGCCTTGCCCAGCCGTTTGACGATATTCGGGGCCACAAAACCGGCCAGCATCGAGATAATCAGAATCACCACCAGAAGCTCGATAAGCGTGAACCCTTTTTTGCGTCTGATTCGCTTCATCCCGGTAACTCTCCTAACACACAAGGAAAAACCTCTTGTACCTCGGTCCGTCAGACGGCCCCGGCGCCCATGGACATCATGACGATGGGCAGCAACGCCGCCGCGATAATGAATCCGATCACCACGGCCAGTAACAGAATCAGCACCGCCGGGAAGATCGCCATGAATCGGCTGATGGCCGCGTCGGCATCGGTATCGAACGTCTCGGCGGCATTCAGCAGCAACTCGTCGAGCTTGCCCGTCTGCTCACCGATGGCGACAATCTGGACGAGCAGCGGCGGGAAGCACCCGGACTGCTCCAACGGGTCCGCCAGCGAATCGCCGCGCTTGACCTTCTCGGCCACGGTGTCGATCTCCCGAGCCAGGATTTCGTTGCCCAGCGTGTCCCGGACCACGGCCAGCGCCTCCAATATCGTCACGCCGCCCTGGGTCAACGCGCCCAGCGTCCGCGCGAAGCGCCCGATGGCGATGGTCCGCAGCACGGACCCGAGGACAGGAATCCCCAGCTTGAACGCATCCCACTGCCGCCGGCCGACCGTTCGCGTCCACTTCCAGAACGCGCAGAGGCCCGCCATCAGACCGAGCAGCGCCAGCCATCCGCCGAAGGTCGTAAACAGGGCCGACGTGAAGTGGCTGGCCGCCATCAGCATCCGCGTCGGCAAAGGCATGGCCGCGACGCCCACGTCAATCGTCGACAGGATTTTGGGAAGGATCACGGTGACGATCAGCCCGGCGGAAATCATGCCGATAACCAGCAGGAAAATCGGATAGGCCGAAGCGTTCTTCATGTTCGTCTTGATCTTCTCCTCCCGCCCCAGGATCATGGCAAGCTGCGCGCTCGTTTGCTCGAGGATGCCGCCGGTCTCACCCACCCGGATCATTGACAAATAGAGAGGACTGAAGACCTTCTTATGTTCCTCCATGGCTTCCGAGAGGGCCTTGCCCGAGCTGACGGACTTTGTCAGACGCTCGAACACGTTCTTCATCGCAGGCTTGCGCTGCTGCTTGCGGATCAGCTCCAGGCAGTTCAGCAGAGGCAGTCCCGCCCTGACGGCCGTACTCAGTTGCGTGGTCATGGCCAGGACATCCTTGCTGGAGACGCGTCCGCCGAGACGAGGCAGCCGCGGCATCTCAAGAACCGGCGCGCTCGCGGCGACCGCCGCGCGTCCCTCCATTCTCTCCATCAGCTCGGTGACAAAATGACCGCGGGCGGCCAAGGTGGCCACGGCATTGCGACGGTCCGCCGCCTCAATCACACCGGCGACGTGCCCTCCGGCCTGGTCCACTGCCTTGTAGGAAAACTGACCCAACGTCCACTGTGCCTCACGTTCAGGTTTGGCTTTTTGCCGGCGAGGTCTGATCCGATGCCACCGGGCCTCAATCATCCTCGCCGATGGTCTTGGCGACGCGGAAGATTTCTTCGGGCGTCGTGAACCCCTGCAACACCTTGTCAATGCCGTCGTGGACCATGTTCACGTGGTCCGGCGGGGCCTCGCGGACGATCTGGTCCGTCGTCGGACGGGTCGCGATGACATCACGCAAACGTCCGGTAACGCGGAGCAGCTCGAAGATACCCGTCCGGCCGGTCATCCCCGTCTGGTTGCAGTAGCTGCACCCGGCCCCGTGATAAAATTTCACCCCCGATTCCGCCTTCATCGTCCCGTTCAGGCTTTTCAGTAGATTCTCATCCGGGTGGTAGGACTCCTTGCACTTCGGACAAATCCTGCGAATCAGACGCTGGGCCAGGATACCCTCCAGCGAGCTGGCCAGCAGGAACGGCTCGATGCCCATATCGATCAGACGAGTGATGGCCCCCGCGGCGTCGTTCGTATGCAGGGTGGAGAACACGAGATGGCCGGTCAATGCGGCCCGGATAGCGATGTCCGCGGTATCCCGGTCGCGAATCTCGCCCACCATGATGATGTCGGGATCGTGACGAAGGATGTGCCGCAAACCCGTCGCAAACGTCAATCCCCTCTTGGGATTGACGGGAATCTGATTGATCCCTTCGAGCTGATACTCCACGGGGTCCTCAATGGTGATCATTTTGACCGCGGGAGAGTAAATCTTGTTCAGCGCGGCGTACAACGTCGTGGTCTTGCCGGACCCTGTCGGGCCGGTGACCAGGACGATACCGTGCGTCTTCCTCAGACACTTCGAAAACCCTTCGAGCGTCTGCGGGTTCATGCCCAGGTCGTGAAGATTGATGAGCGAGGCCGTCCGGTCCAGGAGCCGTAGCTGCACCGCTTCGCCCCAGACCGTGGGCACGGTCGAGACGCGGATATCGACTCTGCCGTTCTTGCCCGTGAACTCGATGTGCCCGTCCTGGGGGACGAATCGCTCGGCGATGTTCATGTTCGCCATGATCTTGATGCGGGAGATGATCGCCGCGTGCAGGCGCTTCGACGAGGGCGATTTTTCCAACAGCAGGCCGTCGACCCTGTACTTGATTTTGACTTCATGGTCGAACGGCTCGATGTGAATGTCGCTGGCCCGGGCCTCGATCGCCTCCAGGATGATCAGATTGACCAGGTTCACCAGAGACGGCTCGCGCGCCAACTCATGGAGCTTGGCCGGCGAGAAGTCGCCGTTGCCTACGCCGTCCTCGCCCCGCTGTTCGGCCGGAGCAAGGTTGTCCAGCATCCGTGCCACGTTACTGCCGTAGAATCTCAACACGGCATTCTCAAGCTGGGCCGGCTCGGCATAGAAGCGCTGGATCAGGCAACCGGTCACCAGCCGCAAGTCCTCGATCACCTGCGGCTGAAACGGGTCGGTCATGGCCACCGCCAAGCGCCCGTCTTCCCGCCACAAGGGCAGAATGTTGTACTTGCTCACGAGATCGGCGGGGACCAGGCCGATGATGTCGCCGCCGATGGACAAAGCCGAAAGGTCGATTCTCTCGATGCCCGCCTGGATTGCAAGTGCTTCATTCAACTGGGCTTGCGTGATGTAGCCCAATTCGAGAAGAATCTGGCCGAGTTGGCGGTGTTTCACTTTCTGTTCGGCCAGCGCCGCGTTCAGACCGGCCTCATCCAGGTAAGCCTTTTCACAAAGCAACTCGCCCAGTTTCTTCTTTCGAGCCGCACCATTGCGGGAGTCTATCCCCATCCTGTACCTCAATTTGAAGGAACGCCCAACTGCAAGTCTACTAAGACTGACAATTCAGGTCAAGGACGCTATCGCTATCGGCCGATACGCCCGCCACCCGTTGCCGCAATATCCTCGGCCGGGCTAGGGATTTTCGCATCTGATCGAAGCTGGGGTATTGACCGCCGTATCCCTGGATGCTTGTCAGATACTCTGCACCATGCGTCGGCACAAAACTATACAAGAGTCCCCTCTTGACCACCATTTCAGACGCTTGCGAAGGTCGATTTGTTACAGAAAACCGGAATTTTTGCCGCAGGTGCGGCCGGTCCGGCGGCTGAGACCGCCACCGATGAGGAAAAAAATGATTTGACAGCCTCCAGTGCTGCCACAACAATGGCATGCATTGCGACGCCGTTGCTGAAGGGGTTCCCAGGCGTGCGTTGACGCGCTTCACAGCGGCAGTCAGGACAGATTGCTAATATGCCCGGGTACGGCTGGCGTGCCGGTTGTATTGTTATGCCCGGCATCAAACCCTGGGCGGGTGCGGCTCGTAGCAGGTATTTGAGCCGCACGAATGAGTTGATAGATACGGGCTGTTCTCTGGAGGATAGGCAGGGATGCTGATATCCAGGCACGATGGGGTGGCGCTCGATCGTATACGTATTTTCTGCAGGGGGGGCTGTGCCGCAACCGGCGGGACCGTTTTCCCCCACAATCACTGCGAGGGGGTATCCTTGTCTCCAGAAAAGCGAACGCAAGACCGCCTGGGGCAACAAGGACGCGTTTGTCTGTACACTGAGGAGGTGGCGTAATGAAGCTGGAGAAAAGGCAGCCGTCCGGACGCGAGAAGGATGAGGCGTCCATACAACTCCTGGAGAAGCTGCGCGAACAACTGTATTCCTCGAATATCTCGACCGTGCGACAGAGTGCGTTTCATCTGTCCTGGATGCAGGAGGATGGGCTGGATATCCTCAAGGAGGCTCTGTTCGGCGATACGCCGCGCCGCTCCAAGGGCGCTGCGGCCTATGGACTGCGGAAGATGCGCGGCCGGATGCGAAAGAGAGCGGAGGAGGTGCTGGTGGAGGGACTGAGCCATCCGGATCCCACCACCGCTGAGACGTGTCGCAACGCCCTGGCCGTGCTCAAGAAGGGCAAGGCGGCGCCCAAACGCCCGCCGCGGCCCAAAGGCAAGAAAGGGAAATTCGAAATCAGGGAAATCCCCGGCAAGGAGCGCCCGCGAAGGCCCCAGCCGCAACGACGTGGGCGACCGAATGACCGCCCCTCCACGCGCCGACGCTGAAAATCCCCTTCTCCCCTTCTCACGTGCGGATGTGCATACTTATCCGCAACTGCCCCCCTCGGATTGCGCTCATGCACCAAACCCCTACGACCGCAATATGGTGGCGGTCCCTGCGGCTTCGGTAGGGCGAGCGTGGGTTCGGCGGGTCCCCGCAGACTACTTCGCCTGCGGGAGCCCTTCTGAAACGCGATTCATCGCGTTTGAAGCCCCCGTTCCCGCCCGCCTGTTCCATGTACGGGCGAATCATCATTCGCTCCTGCCATTGTCGAATGCGAAGTTCTGCGCTGAGGGGGACCCCTTCGCTTCTTTCAGCTTGACAGACGCAGCCTGCCCCATAAAACGTAGTCGCACCCCCCTCGAGGTGGCGCGCACGGATTTGGTCTTCATCGATGGGGCTGTCTGCGATATGATTGGCCCGATGTGCAGGCGAGGACTTGCGGTGTCATGGCTGAACGTCGCAGGACCAGTCAATCTCTCGCGGGCACCTGTTTTGGAGACGGATACATATGAATATGTCGACACGATCCCTCAAGGCTCTCATCGTCATATCGACCGCACTGGTGGCGACGGGCGTCCGGGCCGAGGAGCCGCTTCGGTTCAGCCGAGAGACTCCGGTGGTGGCGGTCTACCAGCGGATGCACGAGGCCGTCGTCAACATCTCCGGCGCGCGCACGGTCTCCGAGCGCGTGCGGTCCGGGTTCGACTGGCCGGACATATTCGGCCCGTGGGGGCCGACGTTCGAACAGCGGGTACCTGTCCTGGGGTCGGGCTTCGTCGTCCATGAGGACGGGTTCATCATCACCAACGCTCACGTCGTCGAGAACACCAGCCGCATCAAAGCGATTTTCAGCGACGGTCGGGAGTTCCAGGCGACAGTCGTCAGCGCCGACACGAGCAAGGACCTGGCTGTGCTGGCCGTGCAGACCGACGGCAAACTGCCCTTCGTGGAGCTCGGCCGCAGCAGCGACCTGATGATCGGCGAGACGGTTATCGCCATCGGCAACCCGTACGGCTATTCGAACACCGTCACGAGCGGCGTCGTCAGCGCCGTCGGCCGGGACATCCAGGTCACGCAGGGATACTGGCTGCGCGGGCTGATTCAAACCGATGCTCCCATCAACCTGGGCAACAGCGGCGGGCCCCTGCTGAACGTCAATGGCCAACTGATAGGAATCACCACGGCCATCCGGGCCGAGGCCCAGAACATCGGTTTTGCGATCCCGGTCGATGCCCTGGTCGACAACCTCGGTCAGATGCTCATGCCGGAGAAGCTCCGACGGGTGCGCCTGGGGTTGACGATTGGTCGCATAACCACGACGGGCCCGTTCAGCGGGTTGGCAGTCGAGGCCGTCAGCAAAGACAGTCCGGCGGACGAGAAAGGCCTGGCCCCGGGCGATCTGATTCTCGAGATCGACGGGCGCGGACTTCACAGCATCATTGATTTCTACGTCAAGATGATGCACAAAGAGGTGGGGGAGCCCATCCGTCTGACCTGCGTCCGGCCCGGCGGGACGAGACCCGCAAGCCGGGTCGTCGAGCTGGCCATGACGCCGCGCCCGGTACCCGACGGCGGCCTGCTGGCCCGGGACTATTTCCAGATGGAAGTCTCCGAATTGACGACGGCCGTGGCGCGCCGGTTCAACTTCGAAAGTGCGTATCCGATTCTAATCATCACGGGGTTGGACCCGCGCGGGACCGCCGCCCAGGCGGGCCTACAGGCCGGGGACTTGATTCTCCAGGTCAATGACGCGACGGTCCGCAATCTGACGGAATTCTCGCTTGAAATGGAAAAAGTGAGCGAAGGCGAGGTGGTCGAATTCAGGATCGTACGCATCACGGTCGGGCTGTTCGGCCAGATGGAGCGGCGCCTGATCGTGCGTCTGGAGGCCCGCCCGCGCGACCCGCGGCGCATGGCCCTGTGACCGGGCGCATACGCGAACAGCGAGGCCTGGCCCGCCTTGGGGATTCTGGCACGGACCGTGAGAAACTCTTGCGCGACAGAGCTGTGTCGTCTCGGCAACCCTCGGTAGTCAGAATCGATATGTCCCCACTTTGCCGAAGTTCACTTCCATTCCACCGAACATGACCGCCCGGAAATTCTTTCACCTTTTTCAGATTTTCCCTTGACATCGGTCGGCGCCGGTGGTAGAAGGCACACGCAATGGCGTTCCCTCAATGGAGGAGGGGCCAGCCGAAAGCCACCATGGGATGGTGCGCTTCTGATTACGGAGAAAGGTATACCTGGAAGGTATGCCGCATGACGGCTGCCCGAGGCCCAGGGTGCGCGTGCAGCCGTGACATGGAGGTAGGGATGTGATTCCAGGGACGACGTACAAGGAAGTGCGCACGGTGCCGTGCGGTGACTGCACCACGGCTCCGTGTCTGCTTTCAGATCCGGGGGTAGTCAGAGCGGACCTCCCAACGCGCATCCGGCCGTGGGACTCTATGCACCCACCTCCGGTGCCATACTCATCGGGCCACGGGGGCGGCGTGGCAGCGACGGATGTCTCCGGCTCCATACCTGATCAGGCGAAATGGCCTGCTTCCACGCGGATTTTGCGCCGTCATCGGCGCGGTCGGGCAGGATCTTGTATTGCGGTGAGGATATGCGAGCGAATCAGTGGAAGAACCGGAAGCGCCGTCAGGCGGCGCTTCGCTGCGACTGCGACCTGCGATTTTCGTTCCCCTTGAGCAGCCAGTATCTTCCTTTTGACGCGCTCGCGTCGAAACGGGTCGACCGGTCACGAACAACGGAATGACCCATGGCGCATGGCACCAGGGGAGTCCACCCCCTGGTGCCAACCCAGTGAGTACCGTCCCCAGGCGGATAAGAAAGGAGGTGTGGCGTCCAAGGTCGGGAGATTGGCATTCGTGAGCGGCGACTATAGACGCCTGCTGTCGGCGCGGTGCGGCGGACGATGCCTGCGGAGCATTCCCATCGTTCGGCCGGCCCACGATGGGGACAGCACGTCGCGAATGATGCGGTGCCCGGTCAGGCCGGGACCGGTTCTCAGGAAACAGAGGTTGGTTTGTGAAAGGAGTGACTATGCCAAGGAAAAGTCTATTCATCGGTTTGCTGGTGGCGCTGCTGGCGGCCGCCGCGCCCGCGGGCCAAATCAAGGTTCATCAATGGCCCACCAAGTTCATCCCGCAGGAGGTGACCTCGATCCCCGTCGTCATGGACGTGGGTTACTGGATGGAGATCGTCAACCAAAACGTGAAGATCAAACTCGTACAGATCAATATCCACACGTACGAGGGGTGCGTAGACTTGAAGGTCCGTACCAACTTCAACCTGACCATGAGCGCCTCGATCACCCCGACCGGCGCCATCAGCGGCAACTACTCGTGCTCGATCGAGGAACCGGACGTGGATGCGCCCGGCGGTGACCGCACGGTGTGTGCCAAGCTCAGGAACGCAAACCTGAGCGGGCAACCCGGCGGCAGTAGGAACGTCCACGTCGCCACAGTAACAATCAGGGTGGTGCCGCGCGTCTGAGTGAGCGGTGCAGGAGGTCGGGCTCTGAATCGTCCACGGAGGACTTGCGTGAAAGCCTGAGCGGCCCGTGCAGAGAACGGCGCGCGTTCTCTGCATCGACCCACGTGGGACAGCCGGTCTCGACCCCGCGTGCGCGGGACAGGTCCGCCCTCACGCGGACAGGACGTGTCGTGCGTCATGCCTGGGAGGGACCGGTGAATGAAGGGTCCGGCTGCTCATCGGAGGCAGCCCCGGCAGCTCGCTTCTCAGCCGCAGAGTGCGTGGTCGTGATATGGAAACGGTCTTCCCGGAAGACCACCTCGGTGATCTCGACGCCACGGAACTGCTGCCGCAAAAGCTCGTTCACGTTAACGTAAAGCCTTGGGTATTCCCATCGGCCCCTGTGATCCTCGAGTTGAAGCGACGCCAGCATCCTGTCCACCAGCCAGTCCAACTTGTCCAGAACGCGGTTCGTGGCGAGTTGCAGGACGACGTGCCCGTCTTCGAAACCCGCGAATCTCACTCTCATGTGGACCGACTTCACGACCGGCCAGGGCGTTCTGACCCTGATGCGGATCTCCACGCCATCCATTTCGATATCGGTTACCGCATCCGGGATCAACGCGTTCGCATGCAGAATGCCAACCAGCTCGTCGCCTGACAGAATGATCTGTGCCATACCTGAGAATCCTCATTCGTTCGCGCCATCTTAGCATGTCTATCGGGAAAATGAAGGGCAAACGTGCGAACAAGCCAGGGCAATCGCATGTTCCTTCACAGAGAACACGGCTGTCCGGTGAAGACGGTGCGTGATACGCACCGCTCCACCACAGGGTGTGCATGCCCACGTGCAATTGTTCCGGCAAACGAACGCCGTGTAAATCCTCTGAAGTCGCGGGCCGGACGAGCCGAAAAGTGATACTGACAGGGCCGCACGTCCCCCATGGCATACACCGGCAGGCTATCGGGTATTGTGCGGCAGGCAATGCATTGACGTGAAGGAAGGCAAACATGAGACGACGCGTTAGTATGGCACTTCTTCTCGTGGGATTGACCGCTCAGGCAACCCTGGCTGAGTATGGAGGATTGGCCCTCGGGGTGAAAAGCGGGACCCTGGGTCTGGGCGGCGAACTGGCGGCGAACGTCCTCCCGGACCTGAACGGCCGTTTCGGCGTCACCTTCTTCGACCTGAGCCTCAGCGGCAAGTTCAGTGGCGTCGAATACGACTTCGACCTGGACATGCTGACCTATCCCATCACCGTGGACTGGTACCCGTTTCAGAACGCATTTCACGTCAGCGCGGGCATCGTCGTCAACGAAACGGACGTGGACCTTGGCGCGCGACCTGACGCCTCGATTACCATCGGCGACACCACGTACCTGGCCTCCGACGTCGGCACGCTCTCCGGCGACGTCAGCTACAGGCGTGTGGCTCCGTATATCGGCATTGGCTGGGGAAACGCCTTTGGTAAAGAGAAACGGTGGGGCGTGGTCGGCGATTTCGGCATCGCGTTCATCGGCTCGCCGGACGTCTCCCTCTGGGCGAGCGGGCCGATTGCCTCGCAGCCCGCCTTCCAGAGCGACCTGGCCCAGGAACAAGACGATCTCGAAGACGACCTCAGCCATTTCAATATCTACCCCGTCTTTTCGGTCAGTCTGTTCTTCCGGTTCTGAGCCGATTGGTGCGGCGCCATTCGCAGCCAATCAGGGTATCCGTCCGGCCAAGTGCGTCTGTTCGTCGTGACTGATTGCTGAGATTGACGTGATACTTGCCCATTTGATAGACTATCTTTCAGCGATTCGCGGTTGAAGCATCGTCCTGTACGCCGGTGGGCAGGCGGCCGTCTTTCTGCCCGGTATTGGGGGATGGAGGGACAAAAATGCCAGGGGTGAGCTATTCCCAAATCCTGCGGATAATCCCTTTCCTGATGGCGGTCTGTCTTGTCGGCCTGCCTGCGCAGGCCCTATACGGTGGGCCGGCGCCTGAGACGAGCACCTACGTCTTCTTGCCGGACCAAAGCACGGTGCTCCAGACCGGGGGGTTTGCCGGCGTTCACTGGACCTGTGCCGTCGAAGGATGGTTCCAGCTTGCCATCGATCGGAATGGCGGGACCGCCTCCTTTGCCCATGTCGAAGCCAACGCGACGGACGACAGCCCGTCCCAACGCACCTTGGACCCGAACGAAGTCTTCAACCTGACCGGTCTGGCCGGCACGGTCGTGGACGATGCGACCCTCTCATTCGCGGGCCAGGCCCCCGAGGGCAGCGATATCCGTATCACCGTGACCCTTCACGACGGTTTGGCCAACCTTATCGGCCAGACGATTCCGCCTCCCAACAGCGCCGACTTTTTCATCTTCAGCCTCGATGCCGTCGCCCAACGCAAATACGGCGGCGGCATGGGCGAGCCGAATGACCCCTACCAGATCGCCACGGCCGCCGATCTGATCGCCCTCGGCGAGACGCCCGAAGACTACGACAAGCACTTCATTCTGACGGCCGATATCGACCTGGACCCAAACCTGCCGGGACGAAGGATCTTGGACAAAGCCGTTATCGCCCCATTCACCGAGACTTCCGGATGGTCCCGCCCATCGAGTACTGCTCGCCAGTCAACTATCGCTTTTGCGGGCGTCTTCGATGGGAATGGTCACAAAATCTCGCGTCTGACAATCAGAGGTGGGCACTATCTGGGGCTATTTGGCCGATTGGCATCCAACGCCGAGGTCAGGAATATTGCACTTGCGGATGTGGATGTAATCGGTTCGGGCTACTATGTCGGCGGGCTCGTTGGCATCAACGAGGGGCGGATAAGGGCCTGCTACGTCAAAGGCAAAGTTCGCGGCGACTTCTGCGTCGGCGGTTTTGCCGGGGGCAACTTCGGCGTGATCATCGCCTGCTACGCGCAGGCAACGGCGAGCGGTCCAAAGGCGGTCGGGGGATTCGTGGGGAACGCCGGGGGCACCATCGTGCGATGCTACGCCACGGGCCGGGTGGCCCGGACCGAGAGTGTTGACTTCCTCGGTGGATTCGCAGGACAAGGCAATTCACGCGGGTTCATCGACGGCTGCCTCTGGGACACGCAGGCCAGCGGGATAGACATCAGTGCCTGCGGCATCGGCTTCGACACCGCCAGCCTGATGGAACCTGACGCCTATGCACTCAACGGGTGGACAGGGGACCCCAACTGGGTACTGGACGTCGGTGGGGACTATCCACGCCTGGCTTGGGAAGGCAGCCCCGCGCAGGCCATTGGTGAGCCGGTCATCGACTGGCTGGCCGGGAGCGGCACACAGGAGGACCCCTATCAGATCGCCACTGCCGACCAACTGGCGTTGGTCGGGAGCGCCAGCGTCCTGTGGGACAAAGCGCTGGTCCTGACGGCCGATCTGGACGTTAATGGTATCCAGATCCGTCGAATCGGCATCAGTCCGGGAAGTGAGTTCCGCGGCAGCTTCGACGGGCGTGGGCACGCAATCCGTAACCTGACAATGGATGTTGGCGATCTGTCCGTATGGTGCGTGGGGCTCTTTGGCCGGATTCATCCGGATGGACAGGTCAGCAACCTGACCCTGGAGCACGCCGTCATCCGGGGTGGTGGCCAAAGGCCCGGATTTCTCGGCGCTCTGGCCGGTCTCAACCACGGATTGATCTCGGATTGCTCAGCAACTGACGTGCTTGTCGAAGGACAGTCCGCGCCTGGGGGTAACTCCGCGTGTGTGGGTGGGCTTGTTGGTTACAGCCGTGGCAGTGTCGAGCACTGCCGGGCGACCGGCAATGTCACAGGCGATTGGCAGGTTGGCGGTCTGATAGGGTTCAACCACGGAACCGTCGCGCATTGCCGCGCAGACGCCACTGTCTCTGGAACACAGAGCATGTTGGGCGGGTTGGTAGGCGCCAATTTCGGGTTCTTCGAATTGCCCGGGCCGTCGGCTCTTCGCAAGGCTGTCATCGGGAACTGCTGCGCCACCGGGCAGGTCACAGGTGGTGAAAGTCCATATGGGGTTGGCGGACTCGTGGGCTTCAACCGAGATGCTGACATTGCCGGCTGCTGCGCGACTGGTAGCGTGAGCAGTCGGTACACGACGGGTGGTCTCGTCGGGGCCAACGGAACGAATTGCGTCATCACCAACTCATATGCTAGAGGCGATGTAATCGGGCATAGCACCGTGGGCGGCCTTGCGGGATCGAACGACGGGACAATCACAGCCTGCTACGCGACCGGCCAGGCAGTGGGGGACGAGGATGTCGGCGGCCTTGCAGGCTGGAACTGGGATGGGTCCGTCGCCGCGTCCTTCTGGGATACCCAGACCAGCGGCTTGTCCGAGAGTGCCGGCGGCACAGGCAAGAGCACGGCTGAAATGCAGACAGTCAGCACATTCTTTGAGGCCGGCTGGGACTTCGTGGGCGAGACGGCGAACGGGACGGAGGACATCTGGTGGATTCTCGAAGGCAAGGACTATCCCCGCTTGTGGTGGGAGGCACAGAATCGATGATTGACGATTGGTGATTGATGATTGAAGTGGAACGCGGAGGCACGCTGATCGTGTCGGATTCGGTTTGTCGCGGGGCGTAGTCCGCCGGACGCGGGGCGTCAAGGGACCCCGGAGGGATTTGTCACGTCCGGGGTCCCAAGCCCATGTCGTGGATTATCGATCGCCGACGAGGTAACGCACCTCGGCGGCGGACAACGCCCGATTGAAAATCCGGAACTCATCCAGCGAGCCGGTGAAATAGGCGTCCGCCGCCCACTGCGAACGCCCCAGCCAGTTCTGGTTCGTGTTGCCCAGGTCCCTCGGCAGCAGCGTCGTGGCTGCGGTCCCCACCACCGTGCCGTCCAGGTACACCGTCAGGCTCATCGCCTGGCTGTCGATCACCACCGCCACGTGGTGCCAGCCGGAAGGCAGCGTCGCGGGCGCATCCACAATCTGCTCGGTCACCGCCGCCGTGCGGATGGCAAACCGCATGACCCCATTGGTGCCCACACGTGGCGTCAGGAACATGTAGTTGGTGGTGCCCGTGCCGAAGTCGAAGATCCGCTGCCAGGCGCCGCCGGCATTGGGGAACGACACATAGGTGGCCAGCGTGACATCGCTCAGCGTCGCCAGTTGCGGGCCAATCGGCAGGTCTACGTAGGCGTTGGTCCCGTTGAAGACCAACGCCTGGCCCGCCACGCCCGGCTCGTACCCGCCGTCGCCCATCAGCGTGCCGTGGCGGTTCCGGCCCGAGCTGTCCTGGACGTTGCCGTCCAGCGGATAGTACGCCACCAAAGCGCTCGTGCCCGGATCGACCGGAGTGATCACCTGCGGCGGGGTCTCATAGAGGCGGATGTCATCGATGAACAGCAGGCCCTTGCCGCCGCCGTCGCCGAGCCCAATCGTCAGGCTCTTGACGCTCCGGAGATTGGCGCCCGTGGCAGCCAGGTCGATGTTCCAGTGCTTCCACAGCGGAAACGTTGTCGCGGCAGCGCCGTTGTCGTACAGCACCTTGGTGTCGTTGATCTTCACGTACAGTGGGGCCGGGCCGTTGCTGCTTTGGCCATAGAAATA
>CAYFUB010000160.1:0-15145 GCA_964346195.1 uncultured Pirellulales bacterium | reverse complement strand
GTCGCCTTTGACCAGCCCCAGTTCTTTGAGCCCTTGCGTCAGGGCGATGCACGCCAGCCGGTGGACCTCGCGCCACTCGATGCCCGGTGTCGCGGCGGCAATGGCCTTCTCCTGGGCGTTCAGCACGATGGAATAGACCTCCTTCTGTCTCGACGAGAACCTGCCCCCGATGGGGATCGTCCGCGACACGTCGCTGGCGTAATGGAGCGGGGACTCGGCCCCGGAATCGTTGACGGCGATATCACCGGCTTGTAAGACGTTGCCATGCCAGGGATTGTGCATGATTTCCCCGTGGGCGGAGAACACGGTCGGGAAAGCCAGCCGCACGCCGTGGGAGACGGCGATCCCTTCCATCGCCCCGGCGACCTCGTACTCGGCGACGCCGGGCCGGGCCAACCGCATCGCTGTAGCCTGCATTTGGTGTGTGATCCCCAGGGCCGTTTCGATCTGCTCGATCTCTTGCGGCGACTTGACGGACCTCTGCTGAACGACCGCCTTGATCAGTGCCGCAGACGGTTCTTGAATTCGCAATCCGCAATCCAAAATCCGCAGTCGCAGGACATTCTCCGGCCGATATTGTGGCAGGAGGTGGATGGTTCTTCCCTGTCGAGTCGCCGCGTTCAGAACCTCCCCCAACTTGTCGGCCCCAGCGGTCTGCATCACGGCGACTTGCTCACCCCTGTCGCGCAGGAGCGGCTGGGGACCGGTCCAGACGATTTCATCGAGGGTCGGATCGTCGCCGAAGAGGCACTCGGTTCCCGCGTCGAGGTCCATCGTGGCCGCCAGGCCGGGCTGGTCCAGTCCGAAGAAGTAGAGGAACGTGCTGTCCTGCCGGAACGGGTACGGGTTGTCCGCAAAGTTCATGGGCGACTCTTCGTTGCCCAGCAGCAGAACAAGCCCGGCACCGACCTGTGCCCTCAGTCGCTCTCTTCTTCGGACGTAAGTCTCTCTGGCAAACATGGGGCCGCAAGCGCTCATTTCTCCGTTTGGAGACCGGTGTCCACCGGCGCCGGACTTGGGGCTGTGGCTTCCGCCTTCTGCGGCCTGGTCAGCAGGCTGCCGACGATCAAGGCAAGCACCGATATGGTGATAGCCGGCAAGACGGCCTCCAGGCCGCTCAGACTGTCCGGCAGTCTCTCTTTGACGGGGCCTGCGGACCACAACAGTGTTACCGCTGTGCCGGCTACGATGGAACTAATGGCCCCCGTGGTTGTGGCTCGTTTCCAGAACATGGCGGCCACCAGGCAAGGCGTAATGCTGGCGCCGTAGATCGTATAGGCATACAGGGCCTTGCGGAAGAATCCGGTGGTCTCTGCGAAGCCATACGTGACCAGCCAGGCGATGATGCCGAACATAACGACCAGCAGCCGGCTGAGCAGCAGAACCTTCTTCTCACTGGCCTTCGGCTGGATATACTGCAAGTAGATATCCTTGACGAAGGTAGTTGCGGGGACCAGCAGGAAAGAGTCTGCCGTAGAGATGATAATCCCGACCACGGCCACCATAAACAGAATGCCGAAGATCAAGGGCATATGGTATTTGGCGGCATAGATCAGAATGTATCTGCCATTCTCAGGATTCGGGACTAGGCTGCTCGCCACCCAGGCGGAGGCGATAATCAATAGCTCGATGACCAGAGCCACAAAGATCATGACGGTCACCGCCTGTCGTGCTCCCTTGGCGTTTCGGCTGGCGAAGATGCGCTGATACTGGTTGGCATCGCCCATCACCAGCAGGAATGTCGGCAGCAGGAAGTTGATGATATCGGTCGCGGAGTACACGCCCCAGACGCTCATATGCTGCGACTTGTTGGGCATGGCGGCGAATGCTGTCCGGATGCCCTCCAGTCCCCCAGCTTTGATTAGCAGCAAGGGAAATGCCACCACCAGGGTGATGATGATGATAGTGCCGGTGACGATGTCCGTGAAGGCCAGACTCATCAGGCCCGCCAGCATAGCATAAGCAATGATGAAAGCCGCAGCGAGCACCGTGGTGGTCTCTTTGGTAATCCGGGGCTCTACCAATTCCAGCCGCCCATGCTGAGGCATACGGGTGATTTCATAAACGCCCGACGGGGTTTCCCTGAGCGGATAGCGGACCGGATGAGCGCGGTCGGTCTGGACCACGTTGATTAGCTGCGACAAATCCTTCGCCGGATCGCCTGCCGGCGCCACGGTCAGCGAGGTTTCTCCTGTGAATCCCGGCTCCGGCGTGAAGACGACGCGCCCTTTTGTCAGTTGAGCCCGGGTCAGCGGAGCGCCCGACGCCAAAGCCACCGGTTCTTTCGTTCCCGCGATGACCTCCAGGACCGCTCCGCCAGCGTTGAACTGATAACTGACAATGACCATGTAGGCTATGACCAGCGAACTGACGGCCAGGAGCCGGGCCACCGTCCCGTACCGCGTTCCGATGATCTCAGGAACGGTGGAGACCTTGATATTGCGGGCCCGCGTGGCAATCAGCGACAGCAGGATCATACCGACAAAGGTCCCGAACGGGATAATCAGGGCCGCCGCTCCGGTCTTGTAGGTCTGCTCCGCATTCCCCAGAATGGAGCCTGTGCCGATCCACACGGCGAGCATGGTCAGGACCATATTCCACGGCGACAGGCTGCGACCCGCCACGACAAAGTCGTCCTCGGTCTTGACTTGGCGGGATTTGTAGATCCCCAGGGCGGTAAAGGTGAAGAGATAAGCGAGGATGGAAATCAAATAGATCATGGACTCACAAACACCACAGGTTGACAAATGGCGGGCTCAGCCACAAATCTTCTTGCGGCGATACCTCCTTTGGCCTTACGGCTCCACAAACTGCTCGACGAAATACTTTGGCGTCAGCCGCTCGCCGGTGGCCCGGACGATCATTGTCGGCCAGGGATACCGGGCACCGGGGCCGAATACGCTATCACGCAGGTACCAGCCAACGCGTTCGTCGCCAACATAGCTGAGCCCCTCGTCGGATTCAAGCCTTAAAACGCGGTGAACGATGTGGTGGTGCAGTTGGGAGGCCAGCAACTCGCCCAGCATGTAGTTGTGGTAATAGCAGGGGGCGGTCGTGAAATGCAGCTTCGAGGCCCAGCCGGCATCGGCCGGTCCCGGCGGACGATTCACGAGCTGATACTTCTCGACCAGGTCCCACCAGAGCGTGTTCAGGTCCCGGTCCGGGTCGGCGTACAGGGCCTTCTCGAAATGGTACATCACCAGCGCCCAGCGGACGAACAGGACCTGCTGGAACCGCAGATACTTATCGCTGACCTGCTTGATCTTTGCTGTCTCCTCGTCGGACAGGCCCAGCATCTCCTGCATCCAGGCGGCATTGCGACTGAGCCGCCCGAAGAACATGGCCGCGGCTTCCGTCGTGAAACTGTGGGCCGGCTCGCGCAGCAGCCAGGGCTCGTTCATGTCGTGGTACTTGCTGTAGATCGCGTGCCCCAGCTCGTGCAGAATCGTCTCCATCCACCGCTCGGTGTCCTGCAGATTCGCGAGGACGCGGACGTCACCCTTGCGGTCCACGTCGTGGCTGAACGCGTGCGGATACTTGCCCTCCCGGTCGTACAAATCGCTGCGGGCGAGAATATCATCCACGGGCAGGCCGACGCCTGCATAGTACCGCTGGGCCAGTTCCTTGACGTCCCGGCCTTTGTAGTACTGATCCAGGTCCAACTGGTATACAAGCGGCGTCCGTTGGAAGAACGGGTCGTGATAGTGCCATGGCATCAGCTTGTCGGGCGCGACCCCATAACCTTCGGCCAGAATCGCATCGAGCTCCTCCTTCAGCCGTGCAAACGGTTCCCGCGTCAGTCGGTCGAGCTCGTCGAAGATACGGTCGAGGTCCGCGCTGCTCTGCTCGTTCACGACGATGGTCATGGCGTGATAGTTCTCGAAGCCGAGCCGGCGGGCCGCTTCGTTCCGCAGGCGGATCAGTTTGAGGAAATCTTTGATGATGACGTTGCCGACCTCTTTGGCAGCCCGCCACGCCGCCTCGCGCCGGGCGACGTCCTCCTCCGTAGTCATTATAGTGTAGATGTCGCTCATGGTGACCTTGCGGCTGTCCACGGTCGGACGGTAATTGTTGTACGTCTCCTGGACCTTCGTATCCAGCTCCACGATTTGTTTGAGCAAGGCAGGTTCAATCTGGTTCTGGAGATAGGCATAATAGAGCTTGTCCACCTGCCGGGCCAGCCGGGCGTCGCGAATATGCCCCGCTTCCTTGAACGCCTTGATACGGGCGAAATCGTTCGGGTCGCTGTAAATCCGCCGAATCTGCAACTGGAGCTGTTTGAGCTCTTCGAACTTTTCGGCCTTACCCGTCGTGGCTGCCTCCCAATACACCAGATTGGCCCTGGCGCTGAGCGGCTCGACTTCAGCCACGTGAGCCCGGATGAACCGGGTACACCCCTCCTGCCAGGAATTCGAGGCACAACCCAGAGAGAGAGTCGGCACAAACGCCGCAAACCACAAGGCTGATCGTTTTCTCATAGGACATCTCCCCTTGGTAGTTCTGGAATCGTGATGTACCAGCCAGCCGTGATTGTAACGCATAGTCACGCCTTGTGGAAGCCTCAGCAGCATTCACCCGGTGCACTGCAACCCAGTCCAAGCCTTGTTTGCCAAACAGATCTGTCCAGCCGCCTTGACAAGGGTTGCCGAACCGGCGTATGATAACAGCGCAGTGCTGAAAGGACGATGCTGTGGAATTCAACTTCGAATGGGACCCCCAAAAAACCAGATCTAACAAACAAAAGCATCGCATCAGTTTTGAGCAGGCAGCTACCGTATTCCGTGACCCAAGAGCGGCTTCCATCTACGATGAAGGACACAGCGAGCCAGAGGATCGATGGATCACGCTCGGGTTATCGGAGAATGGTGGAGTGTTGGTGGTCTGTCATACGTTCAAACAGATCGACCCTACGACGGTTCAGATTCGTGTCCTTTCAAGCCGTAAGGCTACACGACGTGAAATCAGGCAATATTGGGAGCCGACGAACAAATGAAACGGGAATACGATTTCTCGAAAGCCAAGCGCGGTAAGTTCTACAGGCCTGACGCCAAGTTCAATCTGCCGATATACTTGGATTCGGATGTCCGCCGCTTTGTGGAAGGCGTTGCAAGGAAGAAACGATGTGACGTATCCAGCGTCGTCAACCGCATGCTAAAATCCGACATGCGTCGCACAACCGGCTGAGAACGTGTAATGATAGGCGTGTGTTGGGATAAGCCCAAAATACAGGCGATGATGACCTTGGTATCGGTCCGTTCGGGCGGTCTGTGATAGAGCCACGGAGACGCCGCACACACGATGTCCCTGACCCCGAGATAGCACAATCGTACCGCCCATCTCAGATGCCGGATTGTGCTTGCTTGACGGGCGGCAGCGCCGTATACTACTGACAGCAGCGAATTCGAGGTATTCATTTTTGCCTGAGGCAGGACGGACTGACCGGAGGGAACTGTCATGATTTCAGCGACAAGACCCATCGTGGCCCTGATGCTCCTGGGACCGGCCGTAGTTGGGAACGCCCGAATCATTGCCGTAGACGACGATGGCCCCGCGGAGTTCGCCACGATTCAAGCCGCGGTGGATGCAGCGGGGGACGGCGATACGGTCGAAATCAAGCCCGGAGTCTATACCGGGGCCGGTAACCGGGACATCGAGGTCCGCGGCAAGGCTATTACCATTCGCAGTGTCGGTCCGAATGATCCCTCTGTGGTCGATGCCACGGTGATCAACTGTAACGATCCGCAGGAGGTCCCTCATCAAGCCTTTGTCCTGATCGGGCAGGTCCCCGGGATTGCCCTGGTGGGTGTGACGATCACCGGCGCCCGGGGAGGTGTGAATGGCGGCGGCGTCAAATGCCTGGGTTTTGTGACGGTGTCTCGATGCCATATCTTGAACTGTTCCGCCAATCGCGGCGGGGCGGTCTTTTGCAGCGGGCTCTGGGAGGAGGAGTCGCTGAGCTGTCCGCCCAATGGCGACGGCGCTACCGTCCATATTCTCGACTGTCGGATCGAACGCAACACGGCGTGGATGGGAGGGGGCGTTTACGCCTCGTCCGACGGCGTTCTCGTGAGAGGCTGCACGATCGAGAGCAACCGGGCCACCAGCAACGGCGGCGGCATCGCCGGCGACTTCACGGTCGCCGACCTGGAGAACAACAACATTCTGGGCAATCGGGCCGAGTGGGATGGCGGCGGCATCTGGCTCCACGAGACCGCCGCCACCCTCGCGGACTCCTGGCTCGCCGGCAACTGGGCCGCCCGCTACGGCGGAGCCCTGTGCGTCCGCAACGTGGCAGATTTGGGGGTCCCGCAGATCATCATCAGAGGGTCTACGCTGGTGGGCAATCTGGCTGGTGGAGAGGTCGGCGGTGTCTTTCTGCAGGAACTCGAGTCCGACGCCACGCCGAGCATCTACGGCCTGATCAACAGCTCCATTATCTGGCAGAATGAGGACCTCGCAGGCTCCGGACTGACGGCCCAAATCCGCGGCCCGGCGGAGGCCACCTACTCCTGTATCCGGGGCATCGATCCCAATGAGCCGGCGGATAGTCATAATCTTGCCGCTGATCCACTCCTGGTGCGGTGGCCCGACAACGGCGGCGACGGCTGGGGCGACAATCCCGATACGAATGATGTCGACGAGAGCCTCAACGACGACTTCGGCGATCCGCACCTGCAGCCGATGTCACCCTGCATCCAGGCCGGGGACCCGGCGGCCCGCATTTCGTCCTGGGCCACAGACCTCGACGGTCAGCCGCGGAAGATGGGTAGGATCGTCGAGATCGGGGTGGACGAGTTCTGTCCTTCAGGGGTCGCCATCCTGCGCCCTCGCGACGGCGACATCCTGATCGGCGGAACCACGCAGGAAGTTATCTGGCAAAGCTGGAGTTCCCAGCGCCGGCTGCACCTGGAGTTCAGCGCCGACGGCGAAGACCACTGGCAGACTCTCGATGCCAATGCGCCGCCTTCCGGCCGGCTCACCTGGCAGGTTCCCCGGACCGTCCAATCGGACGCCTGTCTCATTCGAGCAACACCAATACCCACTTCATCGCCCTTGGAGGTCGTGTACAGTGATCTGTTCTCAGTCTATCCGGCCGGCTTCGAGGCGGATATCGCGTCCAAGTGGAGGACCGGGAGCGCCGACTTCCAGCGAACTGGCCGCAGCCGGGAGGCGGGACCGACGGTTGGCTGTCTCCGTTGGCGATTCGACGCGGGGACGGCAATCACCTGCGCACCTGTCGTTGGCCTGAATGGGCGGATCCACCTAGCCACCTACCAAGGGCAGGTCTGTACCCTGGACGCCGACGGAAGACCCCTCTGGGCCTGTGACATACACGACGCGATTTGGGGCAGTCCAACCGTGGCGGACGATGGGACTTTGTATGCCAGCAGCGATGGCGGTCGCGTTTACGAGATCGCACCCGGTGGGCTGCTGAGACGATCCTACAACGTCAGCCCGGCGAATGACTCGCCCGCGATTCTCGCGCACGGCAGGCTGGCCCTCGGCTCGGGCATTCTGGATCTCTCCACAGGCAGCTTCCTGAGATTCTGGGCACAGAACCAGACCTTGACATTTGCCTCACCGGCGTTGGGATCGGACGGCACTGTGTACGCCGTCGCCTGGGACATGCCCGGCCTGTATGCCTTCGACCCGGATTCCGGAGCTATGAAATGGAGTTTCGTCTCCAAGTCCCAGGGGCGATCCTTTGCTGGCCCGGCCGTGGGTAAAAACGGCCTGGTCTATCAGGCCTGCATGGACGACAGTCATTTGTACGCCATCGATGCAGAGACCGGTCAGCTCGCCTGGAGAACGGACTTGGCCGACCCGTGCATCGTGACTTTGGATCGAAACGTCCTGGGCGTGGAAAGCTGGTCCGAGCCGGTCCTTGGACCCGACGGGACCGTCTACGCCTGCCTGAATGATCCGTTTGTTCGAGCGGTTGATCCGGCGACCGGACGGATCAAGTGGGTCACCCGCCTGGGCGCCGATCGCGGCTTCACGATGGCCGTGGACAGTCAGGGATACGTCTATGCCGCCAGTGAGGATGGTTGCCTTTACGTCGTGGACGCCCAGGGCTGGCAGGTGAGCAGGTTCGAAAGCGATACGCCTCTGAGTTGTCCGGTGGTCGCCGCGGAAGGTCTGCTCCTGGTCGTCGGTGAAAAGGGGCCGGGCTTGGACGATGCCCGCGACGTCTTGTACGCCATCGGCGCGGACCCGGATTGCACGTCGCCTGTGCCTGGCCCTTCGGAGGACCTGGTGACGTCCCGCAAATGGCCGTAGAGAGCAAGTGCCGAAGAGCACCGGTTACATGTACTTCTGTTCGGTGCGGGCGATGATTTCGTTTTGCAGGTCCACGCCCAGATCGCCAAAGTAGTCACTGTATCCGGCGACGCGGACGATCAGGTTCTGATACTCCTCGGGTCGGGCCTGGGCCTTTCGCAGGGTCTCGGCGTCGACGACGTTGAACTGGATGTGATGACCGTCGAGCCGGAAGTAGGAGCGGATCAGGTCTTTGAGGTTCTCCAGGCCGTCCTCGTCCTCCAGGACCTGGGGATTGAACTTCATGTTGAGCAGTGTGCCGCCGGTGCGGCCGTGGTCCATCTTGGCGGCGGATTTGAGGACCGCGGTGGGGCCTTCGCGGTCCGCGCCCTGGACGGGGGAGATGCCCTCGGATACGGGCAAACCCGCCTTGCGGCCGTCGGGCGTGGCGCCGATTACCGAGCCGAAGTAGACGTGGACCGTGGTCGGCAGGAGATTGATGCGGTACCGGCCGCCTCGCATGGTGGGTCGGCCGTCCACGGCCTGGAAATAGGTCTCGAAGACCGAGCGCATGATGTCGTCCGCGTAGTCGTCATCGTTGCCGTACTTGGGAGTTCTTTGCCAGAGCGTCTGCCGCAGCCCCTCCTGCCCTTCGAAGTTCGCCTTCAGGGCGGCCAGCAGTTCCGGCATCGAGAAGGTCTTGTGCTCGAACACGTGGTACTTGAGGGCGGTCAGGGCGTCCGTGATCGTTCCCACGCCGACGCCCTGGATGTAGTTCGTGTTGTAGCGCGCGCCGCCGTCGTGATAGTCCCGGCCGCAGGCGATGCAGTCGTCGATCAGGATGGAGAGGAAGGGGGCGGGCATGTACGTGGCATACAGCCGCTCGACGATGTTGTTGCCGCGCATCTTGACGTCGATCAGGTAGTTGAGTTGCCGGCGCCAGGCCTCGAAAAGCTGCTCGAAGCTCCCGAACTGCTCCGCGTTGCCCGTCTCGATGCCGATTCGCCGGCCCGTCCTCGGGTCCACGCCATCGTTCAGGGTCAATTCCAGCACCTTGGGCAGATTGAAGTAGCCGGTCAGGATGTAGGCTTCCTTGCCGAAGGCGCCGACCTCGACGCAGCCGCTGGAGCCGCCGTTGCGGGCGTCGGTGACGGACTTGCCCATGCGGATCAGTTCTTGCACGATCAGGTCGGTATTGAACACCGAAGGCTGGCCGAAGCCGGTGCGGATGATGCGGGCCGCCCGTTGGATGAACCGGTCCGGGTTCTTCTTGCTGACCTGGATGGACGAGCTCGGCTGCACGAGGCGCATTTCCTCGATGACATCGAGGATGAGATACGTCACCTCATTGACGCCGTCGGACCCGTCCGCCTTGAGACCGCCGTTGTTGATCTGCGCGAAATCCGTATACGTGCCGCTCTCGGCGGCGGTGACGCCGACCTTGGGCGGGGCCGGCTGGTTGTTGAACTTGACCCAGAAGCACTGCAACAATTCTTCGGCCTGCGCGCGGGTCAACGTCCCTTTCTCCCGCCCTTTCTTATAGAACGGATACAGGTGCTGGTCCAGCCTGCCCGGGCAGAAGGAGTCCCAGGGGTTCATCTCGGTGGTCACGCCCAGGTGTACGAACCAGTAGCATTGCAGTGCCTCGTGGAAGTCGCGCGGGGCGCGGGCCGGGACGTGCGAACAGACGTCGGCAATTCGCTCCAGTTCGGCTTTGCGCTGCGGGTCGGTCTCACGCCCGGCCAATTCCTTAGCCTTTTCCGCGTGGCGCTCGGCGAAACGGATCAAGGCGTCCGCGCAGATGAACATGGCCTGGAGCTCTTGCTGCTTAGCGTGGGCCTGCGGGTCGTTAAGATAATCGAGATTCTCCAGGCCGTGTTGGATGTCCCGCTTGAAGTCGAGCATGCCCTTGCTGTAGATCTTGTTGTCGAGCACCGTGTGGCCGGGGGAGCGCTGCTCCATGAATTCGGTGAATACGCCGGCGTCGTAAGCCGCCAGCCAGCTTTCGTCCATGGCCCGGAAAATCTTCTCCCGCATAGTCTTGCCGGACCAGAAGGGGATGATCTTCTCGCGGTACACCCGGCGGACCTCGTCCCTGACGGCAAACGGGATCTTCGCGCGGTCGTTGAGGATTTGCAGGTCCTGCATGCTGTGGCAGCACAACTCGGGATAGGTCGGCGTCGCTTTGGGCGCGGGGCCTTTCTCACCCACAATCAGTTCGCCGTCACCGATATAGACCGTCTTATTCTCCATCAGGTGCTTGAAAGCCAGCGCCCGGCAGACGGGCACCGACTCGCGCAAGGGAACGTCGGACTGATAAAATGCGGTCATCAGCTCGGCACGTTCCGCAGGGATGTACGGTTTCGTTTCGACACTCTGCTGCCGCAGCTTCGCCACTCGCTCGTTCATCATCTATACCCTCTTGTTGGAGAACGGAAGACGGATGACAGAGGACGGAAGACTGATGACAGTGCTGTTCTCTGTCTTCCGTCCTCCGTATTCTGTCCTCCTTTTTCAGCCGCCGGTCTTGACTTCGAATCCGAGACCCCGAAGGGTTGCGGCAATCGCATTCATTTTACCATCATCCGGGGTTTGGGCCGGCATCAAATCGACCTCGCCCACGAGGCGTACGGCTTTTTCCAGGCCGCCGCGATTGTAGGGCAGGATATCGACCCTGCGCACGGTCTCCAGCCCTTGCACAAAGCGTGCCGTCGCCGTGATGTTGGCCTGATCGTCATTGAAGCCGGGAACGATCGGGAACCGAATGATGACTTTCCCGGTCCGGGCCAGCATCCGGATATTGTCCAATATCTGCCCATTGCCCACACCGGTATACTGCTCGTGCTGCTCGCAGTTCATGTGTTTGACGTCGCAGAGGAACAAGTCCGCCGCCTGGGCGACCCGTGCGAGGTCCTGAGGCTCGGCGTAGCACGTTGTATCGACGGCGGTCCGGACCCCCTCGGCCCGGCACGCGGCCAGTAAGGAAAGCAGGAATTCGAGTTGCATCAGGGGCTCGCCGCCCGAGAAGGTCGCGCCTCCACCGGATTGGTCGTAAAAGACCACGTCCTTCCTTACCTCGGCCAATACCTCGGCAACGGTCATTTTGCGGCCGATGATCTCCCGGGCGTTGGCCGGACAGGCGGACACACACGCCCCGCAGACGGCGCACTTCTCGGGGTCCGTCACCGGGCCGTCCTGGGCCTGGGAGATGGCGTGTCGCGCGCATATCTCCACGCACCGGCCGCAGCGGATACACCGGCTCCGACGAAGGCTCGCCTCGGGCCGGGCCTTCCAACTCTCCGGATTGTGGCACCAGCGGCACCGCAGGGGGCAGCCCTTCAGGAACACCGTCGTTCGAATCCCCGGCCCATCATGGATGGCGTACCGCTTGATGTCGAATATATACCCGGTCGCAGCCGGTCCGGAACCTGTCTCGGATGTCATGACCCTTGTGTTGACCATGGATACGACTATTGTAGCGAACGCTGTCCGGTTGTGCAAATCCGTGCTCCCGGCCCGCTCGATGAAGCGTGGACCAGTATCGGTTCACACCGAGCCGCCCGTCGTCCGTTCTGTTGAGTCGTCCCCGCGCTTTACGTGGGCGGGGCGGTGCAGTACGATGGTACGGGCCGGGTGGGGCTAAGGGCCTTCGCCCGGGGTCGGGGACACGACTTGGGAGTGTGCGCGATGCGACGATATGGATGGCTTCTCGGTTTTGTTCTGGTTCTTGGGTGCAGGGCCACGGCCATGACGGAAGACAGCGACTCGGATACGGGGCAGGCGGTAGTGCGGGCAGAACTCATCTTCCCACTGGATAACCGGCCGACACCGGGGTGTCATGCCTCGACTGTGGTTCAGGCGCGTGATGGCCGGCTCTTGGCCGCGTGGTTCGCCGGGACGGACGAGGGCGAAGACGATGTCGGCATCTGGGTGTCACGCCTGGAGAACGGCCAGTGGTCGAGGCCCGTAGAGGTCGCCAATGGCGTGATGTCGCTCCAGAAGCGCTACCCGTGCTGGAATCCCGTGCTGTTTCAGCCGCGTGAAGGGCCGCTGGTGCTCTTCTTGAAGGTGGGGCCAACCCCGGCGGGCTGGTGGGGCGAGATGATGGTCTCCGAAGACGGCGGCCGGACCTGGAAGGACCGCCGACGCCTGCCTCCGCATGTCATGGGACCGATCAAGAACAAGCCGGTGCAACTGGAGGACGGCCGGGTCCTGTGTCCCTCCAGCAGCGAGCACGCCGGCTGGCGGGCGCATCTGGAGGTCACACGGGATTTCCGCGATTGGGAAGCCACCGGTCCTCTGAATGACCCCGCGAAGATTGGCGTGATCCAGCCGACGATTCTCACGTATCCTGATAGACGACTCCAGATGCTGTGCCGCACGCGGGGCAAAGGCTTCATCGCCCAGAGTTGGTCGCAGGATGCCGGCCGGACCTGGGATGAGATGACACTCATGTCATTGCCCAACCCCAATTCGGGAATTGACGCGGTCACGCTGCGCGACGGCCGGCAGTTGCTCGTCTTCAACAATACGCCCAAGGGCCGCACGCCTTTGAACGTGGCTCTTTCGTCGGACGCTGAGGAGTGGAAGGTCGTCCTGACTCTGGAGGACCAGCCGGGCGAGTATTCCTATCCCGCCGTCATCCAGGCCTCGGATGGCCGGATGCACATCACCTACACGTACCTGCGACAAAGCATCAAGCACGTGGTCCTGGACCCCGCAAAGCTCTGAGCCGTTCGGAAGACTTCCGCCAGGCTTCACGGACCCGCCTTGATCAGTTTCTTGAAGCGGGCGTGGTCGCGCCAAGGGTCCCAAACCGGGTCGAGTCGCAGCAAGGGAACGGACATTTCGCCGGCAGGGCCAAGATTCTCAAAGGGCAGGACCACCAGCCGTATCTCCTTGGGGGGAGGTGATGCTACTTGACCAAGGTAGACCACAAAGCGATGCCGGCCAAGATAGCAAGCACAACCGCGACAACAACCATCACGATTTTCCACGGCTTGCGTTTGACACCACCCTTTGCCTCAACCGAGAGCGGCGAGGGCGCGGTTGTCGGCACTGCGGCCGGCAGCAAATTCATCCGGCGCAGCAAAGATGTGAAGCGGGGGTCGGAGCGAAGGGATGCGCAGAATGGGTCGACCTTCAGCCATATGACCTGGGCGTCGCGATCCTGATAGGCCCTTTCCAGGTATTCGAACGCGAGATCAATTTCACCAAGCTGGGCATAGGTCCTTGCGATCCAGATTGCGGTTCCCGAAGCCCCATCCTGGGTGATGTCTGTCAATCCATCCAGTAGTTTCTGCGACGCGTCCCGTTTGCCCGAGAGGCCCAGGGCCAGGGCGCGCCCGGCGATCGCCCGAGGCAGCGTTTCGAGTCGTTGGTAAGCCGCAGCCGCTTCGTCATATCGGCCCAGCGCGACGTACGCCTCTCCCAGCCAGAGGTTCGCGGCGGGATGATCCGGATCCAGTTCGACCACGCCTTCGTAGGCTTTAACGGCCTCGTCGTCGCGGCGCTGCATGTGATAGACGAAGCCCAGCGTCACGTCAATGGCAGGGTTGACCGGGTCCAGCGCCAGGGCATGTCTGGCTTCCGTCTCGGCCTCCTCGAGTTGCCCGGTTGGAATGAGGACGAACCAGGCCCGCCAGGCGTGCGCGGCGGCGTCATCGGGATCAAGCGCAAGGGCACGTTGAAAGTGGCGTTCCGCTGCCTGCCAGTCATAGTCGTGGATCGCACTGACAAGCCCCAAGGCACAGTAGGGACCCGGCAGTGTATCATTGATCTCCAGCGCCCTCAGGGCTGCGGCCCTCGCTTTGGGCATCGCGTCACGACCGCGCAACAGACCGTAAATACCCGTCATGGCGTGACAATCCGCCAGGCCGGCCTGAGGCATGGCGTAGTGAGGATCGATTTCCAGCGCCCGCTCGAACGCCGCGACCGCTTTGGTGAAACCGTCCGACGTACGCTTGTTCCAGTAGAAGCGCCCTCGAAGGTACAGGTTGTAAGCCTCAACGGTCTCGGTATGACGTTTGGCGAGTTGCCTCTTGGTGTTTGTAGCAAGCTCGACCTTCAATGCCCCGGAAATCTCCTCAGTAATCGCGTCCTGAATGGCGAACACGTCCGCTAATTCCCGGGCGTATCGCTCCGACCAGATGTGGTAGCCGTCTGCCACATCGATGAGCTGCGCCGTGATCCGCAACTGGTTGCCCGCCTTGCGAACACTGCCCTCCAAGATGATTTCCGCATTGAGGCGCTGGCCGATCTCGCGGACGTCGAGCGTCTGACCTTTGAATTGAAAGGCCGATGTCCGGGCGACCACACGCAGCCCCTCAATCTGTGCCAATGCATTGATCAGCTCCTCGGCGAGCCCATCCCCGAAATACTCGTTTTCTGCGTCGGCGCTCATATTGACAAAGGGCAGGACAGCAATACGACGCCAGTGTTTCATTGATAGAGACTGACGCAGCGGCGTTGTCCGTGCACCCGCGGAGGAAATGATTGCCGGAGGACTCAGCATGTTGCCAATCTCACGGGCCGCGTCACGGATCGAGTCGGGGCGGTCTCGCGGGTCTTTCGCCAGGCAGCGGCAAAGCAGCCCCCGGATACTGGGCGGCGTCTCGACCGGGAGTAGCTGGCAGTCCGGCTCGCGTTCGAGAATATGAGCCACTGTGTCGGAGACTGTCTCACCCTGGAAGGGCGCTTTGCCGGTGAGCATCTCATACAGGACGCAGCCAAACGACCAGATATCCGTGCGGTGGTCGACCGGCTTGCCGCGGATCTGCTCGGGGCTCATATAGGTGGGCGTACCAAGCAGTTGCCCGTCCCGGGTGATAGTCGTGTCGCGGTTTGCTGCTTCGCGGACCGGCTTGGCCAAACCGAAGTCCAGCAC
>CAYFUB010000159.1:0-6507 GCA_964346195.1 uncultured Pirellulales bacterium | reverse complement strand
TACCTGGTCAATATCGACTCGATTTCGACGAACCAGCTTTTCGCCGATTGCGTGATTGTGGGCGCGGGCGTCGCCGGGCTGCGGGCCGCTCTCGAGGCCGCCGACCACCGCACCGGGGCGGCGGGACCCCGGCCGCGAAATCATGCGTTGGGAACCCCGAACCCCAACATTATCGTGGTCTGTAAGGGTTCCCTGGAGGACAGCAACACCTGGAAGGCCCAGGGTGGCATCGCCTCAGTGCTGCGGGAGGACGACACGTTCGAAGCCCACGTGGCCGACACTCTCCGGACGGGCTGCGGGCTCGCCGAGCGCGAGGTGGTCGAGCAGGTTGTCCGCCGGGGGCCGGAGCTGGTCCGGCAACTGCAGGACTGGGGCGCGGGCTTCGATCGGGTGAACGGCCGGATCGATACGACTCTCGAAGGCGGCCACTCCCACGCACGTATCATCCACGCCCACGGCGACGAGACCGGGCGGGCCATCGCCGACGCGCTGACCAAGACCGTCAAGAGCAGGCCGAATATCAAGGTCATCGAGAATTTCTTCACCATCGATCTGCTCACCGACAAGGAAAACCGATGCAGTGGCATCATCGGCCGCCACCAGGACCGGGGTCTCCAGATCGTTTGGGCGGCCAGCACGATTCTCGCCACCGGTGGTGGCGGGCAACTGTACCGCGAGACCACGAATCCCCCGGTCGCCACCGCCGACGGGCTGGCGATGGCCTATCGAGCCGGGGCGGTCCTGCGCGACCTGGAGTTCGTGCAGTTCCACCCGACCACGCTTTATATCGCCGGCGCGTCACGCGCGCTGATTACCGAGACGTTGCGCGGCGAGGGGGCCCATCTGCTCGACATCAAGGGCCGACGGTTCATGAAGGACTACGACGAGGAGGGCGAGCTGGCGCCGCGCGACGTGGTCAGCCGGGCTATTCTCGCCCAGATGCGCAAGACCGACTCGACGCACGTCTATCTCGACGTGCGCCATCTCGATAAGGAGTACTTCGCCCGGCGGTTCCCGCTCATCAGCGACCTGTGTGAGAGTTTCGACATCGACGTGCGCCACGACCTGATTCCGGTGCGGCCCAGCGCCCATTACATGATCGGCGGCGTCAAGACCGACGCCGCGGCGCGCACGAGCATCGAGAATCTCTACGCCTGTGGCGAGGTCGCCTCGACCGGCCTGCACGGGGCGAACCGGCTGGGAAGCAACTCGCTGCTCGAAGGTCTCGTGTTCGGCCAGATCGCCGGCCAGGCCGTCTCCGCGCAGGAGGCGATGGACCTGACATCGTTGAAGCATCCTGCGATCAAGTACGAGATCCCGCATTCCGACCGCAGCCGGCTGGATACGGCCGACGTGCGCAACTCGCTGCGCGCGCTGATGTGGCGCAACGTCGGCATTACGCGCAAGACCGGACCGCTCGCCGAGGCCCAGGAGATCATCCGCTTCTGGCAGCGCTACGTGATGGACAAGGTCTTCGACGCGCCCGAAGGCTGGGAGTGCCAGAACGTGCTCACGGTCTCGTTGCTGATGGCCCACGGTGCCGAGCTGCGCAAGGAAAGCCGCGGCGTCCATTACCGGATGGACCACACGCAGACCGACGACAAGAAATTCAAGAAGCATATCGAAGTCATCCGGGCCGGCTGATGCCGTCGGGCCCCGGGGACACAGGCCGAATCATCGCGCCGGCAGGTGGGCCGCGTCGATGCTGAAGTGCCGCAGGTGCTCGGGACGGGCGGGCAATTGTTCGTAGACGATCCTGCCCGGGTTGGCGCTGTGCAGCACGTTGCGCAGGTTCTGCCCGTGGACCACTTGCAGCCAATAGGGTTTGTCGTTGATGCCGCACCTGTCCACTTCCTGCGGGATTTGGCTGTGGTCCCACTGCCAGATGGTGCCGGCGTTCTGCGCGTCCTCCACCAGCGCCGGGCAGTTGTTGAGCCGGTACTCCATGACCCAGGCCTGCCGGCGCGCCAGGTCCATGATGAGGCCGAACGGAAACGCAATCACCCAGGGTTTGTGCGGCGTGAATGCTCGGCGCGCCAGGCGTTCTGAATAGTCCCGATGGTGTCCCGGTGAAGGGCGTCGTCGTTGTCGATGCGCGTGGTGATGAGGTCATATCGCCCGGGTGCGAAGCCCGGCAGCCAGGGGTTCTGCCCCGGCACGGGATAGATGAGCCTCATGTTCGGGCATCCCATGGCTTCGAGCCTTCGGATGTCGTGCGCGGGGGTCTGGCGGTCCATCAGAACCAGCCAGGTGAAGTCCCGGCAACTTTGTCCCGCGATGGACGGCAGGGTAATCGTCGCAAAAAGCCTGAGACGATGTTCCATCCATTCCCGGGGCGAGACCTTGAGTTGCGTCCCGCCGCGGTAGAGCCCGGCATTGAAACGCGTCAGAAGATCATGCCTGAATTCCGCCATGAAGTCGTCGGGCGCCCGTCAATTCTGTTGCAACAGGGCCATGAGCCACAGCGTATAGGAAACCATCGGCGTCCAGTACTCGGAGACGTGATAGACGCCGTCGCCCAGGAAAGGCTGGTCGTCCGCCGTGCCGCCGAGACCGTTCATGACGGCGCCGGGCAGCCGGGGCGTCGCGGGGCGAAACTCGCTGCCGTTGACGAATTGCGGCGGGTGGTTGTGCCCGATGCCCTCCACCGTGCTGGAGTAGAACGGGTTGCAGCCGACCACCCAGTCGAGCTGGCGCTGGGCCGTCGCGCGCAGCGCGGGTTCGTCGAGGACCCGGGCGGCCCGGAGCAGGCCGATGCCCGCCGAGGTGATATTCGCGTTGACGCCCACCCACCAGTTCTCCGGCTTCATGAAATAACGATACCAGTAGTCGCCGATTCTGCGGTTGCCGCCGGGGTCCTCCCTCGTGTAAAAACCGTGGGGCACGATGCCGAAGCTGTTGCGCTGGGACAGCGCCGCGAGATAATCGCAGGCGTGCAGGCGAATGGCCTTGCGCCAGTTACTGGCTTCAATGTGGTCGGGGAACAACTCGATAAGGTCGCACAACCCGAACAGATGCCAGCAGCCGTGCCGGATGTCACGATACGGCTCGGGGCTGTTGCCAGTCCGCCGATAGAAGCCGCGGACAGGGTCATTTGGGTCCAGTGGTTCGGTCACCTGAAGCCCCGTGAGCCGGGAGGCACAGGCAATGGCGTCGTCCCGATACCGCTCCTGTCCCGTGCTCTTGTAGAGCTCGACGCCGGCCGCCAGGGCGCCGCCGAGGTTCTCGGCGGTCCTTTCCGGCCCGTTCGTGACACACCAGTCGTAGCCGCGTTTCGCGGCCTCCAGGCACCCGGCGGAGTACCGTGAGTCACTCGGTTTCGTCAGGCGGGCCGCTAGCGCCTGGGCGATGATGAACTTGTACTGGCCGATGCGATCGAGTGGGCGGGTTTGGATGACGCGGTCGTCCTTGTCGCCGACGATGGTGATCTTGCTGGTGGAGCCGCCCGGGGCCGGGTCGATGGTATTGGGCTCGCCGCCCTCCGGGCCGACGATGTTGTCCGTCCAGCGGTTGCCGTCCCCGTGCCGCAGGGCGTCGCCGCCGACGTGGCTCATCACGTAGCCGGCGGGCTCCTGCATGTTGAGGAAGTACCGGTTGCCCCAGCGCAGCTCGTCCATGATTCGCCGGCGCAGCGCTTCGCTTTCTGTCAGTTCATAGACGCGCGCCAGGCCAATCATGCCGTGGATGGTGGCGCCGACCCATTTGCGCAGGTCGGAGGCATCGTGCCAGCCGCCGGTTGTATCCTGGTGTTTGCCGTTGTCGAGCCGCACGGCGTCGTCACAATGGCACGGGGCCAAATACCCCGTCGTGCTCGGTCCGCACCGTTGCAGGCCAAAATATCCGACGATCATCCTGATGGCGTCGTCGTAAACGCCGGGCGAGACCCGGAACGGATACGAGCGCGACGGCCCTGCCTTGATGTAATATGTCCCCGGTTCTCTCACGGCGGTGAAATCCCCAACCAGGAAGCTGCCGAAATCGCCCTTCGACTCGACCAGCGCCCCGGCGAACGCCACCCGCTGGTCGCTCGTGCGGATTACCTCGAACCGTTCCGGGCCGGGGGACTTGAGCACGCATCGCTTCGACGCCCCCGGAGCAAACCCGATCTGGTTGACCGTGACATTGACCTGCCGGTCGCGCGAGAACGTCTGGCCAAGGGCCTGGCCAATGAGGCACAAGACGAGCGGAAATGTGAAGCGGTAGCTCCATGCCGAACACGCAGGTTTCTTCATGATGGTTGTCCTCCCGGATGATGTAGCGCTATTGAGCCGGCCCGGGCCGGTCGTTCGATTTCTCCGGCCGCGAAGCATATCCTCAGACGGCCCATGTACCTGCGGCCGCCGCCGCGGCAATCGCCACGGCCACCACCGCCCACAGGAAGCCCGCCCCGAGCCCTTGCCATCGGAAGCGGAAGACCCCGAACACAAAAATGCCCGCAGTCGCCGCCCAAATCACCGTCGTACAAATCACGCGCGTCTGGTTGGTCGTCATTGGTGCAGTCCCATCAGGGCAGTACCTCGTCCGCAGGCGCGGCGGACGGCTCCTGCCGGCCGGCGCGGTAGAAATGAACGTCAACATCTTCCAGCGCAGCGATGCCCTCCTGGATGGCGGCATCGACGATCTCCAGAAAGCCGCCGATCTTCTCCTTCGTATCGACGAGCTCGATGACGATAGGCAGGTCCTGCGAGAGCCGCAGGATTTTGGCCGTGTGCATCCGGCTGCGGGCACCGAAGCCCGCCAGGCCGCGCAGGACCGTCGCCCCGGCCATGTGATGCTCGCGCGCCGTGCGCACGATCCATTCAAACAGTGGCAGACCCCCGTGCCGGTCGCTCTCGCCGATGAAGATTCTCAGCAGTTGTCCTTCCTTCGGCAACATGACTCATCACCTCAAGTTCGACAATCCATACCCCAGCGCCACGGCGGCGAACCCGAGGACCAGGTGCAGGCCGACGTATAGCGCGGCGGCTGCCAGCTCGCTGTCGCGCAGCAGCGCCATTGCCTCGTAGCCGAACGTGGAGAACGTCGTAGAGCCGCCCAGCACGCCGAGGAGCAGGAACAGCCGTGTGGACGGGCTGAACAGCTCGGCATTCTCGACCCGTCCGCCCGGCAGCCCGATCGCCAGGCAGCCCAGAACATTGACGCCCAGCGTGCCGTATGGAAAAAGAGGATTGCCTGATAGTCTTTGGACCCAGCCGGAAACGCGGTAGCGAAGGATCGACCCCGCGAACCCTCCGAGCTCGACTATAACGATATTTCGCATGCACTGCCCTCTTGTGTTTTTGCGTTGCCGAGGCAGTGTAGAGCGCGCGCGACACAGCGTCAAGGCGAATGGCATGCGCCGCGCGAGGGGTGGCTCATGTTGACGGTGGAACCAGGACGGCAAATGTGCTACAATACCCGTGGCGTTCATTCGTACATGGTAAATCGTAAATAGTAAATCCCAGGGCTGGTCGGGCGGTCGCTCTGTCGTGTGTTCAGCGCGGCAGGGAGGAAAGTCCGAGCAGGACAGCGGGCTCCCGACGCGATTTATCGCGTTCGAGGGCCCCGGGGCACGGTGGTGGCTAACGGCCACCGGGGGCCGGCTTCCGCGGTGCGGCTTGCCGCAGAAACGGGGCCGGTGACCCCAGGGAAAGTGCCACAGAAAACACACAGCCGATGGCCCTTCGGGGCACAGGCAAAGGTGAAATGGTGCGGTAAGAGCGCACCGCGGCGGCGGTGACGTCGCCGGCAGGGAAAACCCCACCGCCTGCAAGACCAAGCAGCCGGTCGGCGCAAGGGTCTCCAAGCGCGCAACGTCGCGCTGGGTGCCTCAGTCGTACCTGGCCCGGGTACGAGCGGCCTCGGTCGCTCGGCCGGCGGGTAGGTCGCTTCCCGCATGACGGGAGAGCCAGTCGGCAACGGCTGGTCCAGATAAATGACCGCCGCCCGCCCTCCAGGCGGGAACAGAACTCGGCTTACAGACCGGCCCTGGGATTTACCGTTGTGCAGGCCAGGCCGCGCACCGTTGCTCTGACGCCGGAACGCCGCGCAGACTCACGATGATGTAACTCCCTCTGCGCCGTCCCAGCGTCTTCGGTCGGCGCGGTCCCTACCTGGGCCTTTTGAACACGTACGTCGTGCCCCGCGGCACGGCCACAAGCTCCCAGCCCTGGTCTCCCAGGCCGGTGAGCAGATTGATTTCGAAAACGTCGGAAAGGTTGGAGTAGGGGACGTTCATAGCCGTCGCGAAGTCGGGCCCGGTCTTCTGCTCCACGATTCGGCCCCGTTCGCGCCACTCCAGATCGTCTACTCTCAGGATGCCGTAGTCCCACCGGGTCGCGCCCGCGGTTCGAGACGACGAGTCCTTTTCGACCATGCCGGCCGCCACGCACGCTCCCAGCAGCACAACGGCAAGAAACAGGAATCGATTCCTCATAACCGGTCCTTTCCTATCAAGCGGTTGATCGTTGTCACAGCACGTTCGTACTTTCGGCACGACATGCGCTCAAATGCATGGGACCTCACGCT
>CAYFUB010000158.1:0-3950 GCA_964346195.1 uncultured Pirellulales bacterium | reverse complement strand
GCCTGGGCGTTGGGACGGTCACCATGCTCATACGAATCGTCGGCGAATACCCGGAAGGGTTCATGTTCGCCGTGCTGCTGATGAACGGCGTCACGCCTCTGATTGACAGGCTCTTCCGGCGCGTGCCGGTGGGAGGGAAGCCCCGTGCTGCCTAACTTGAAACGCTTCTTCCAGGAAAGCTGGCTGCTGATCGCCGGCTCGTTCGTCTGCGGGCTCCTGCTGGCCGCCACGAATGCCGCGCTGTCGCAACGGATCGAGTTGAATAAAATCATGAAGCTGACCGGCCTCGCGAAAACTCTGCTGCCGGAGGCCGGGACGTTCACTCCGGTGCAGGAACCACTCGAGGTCAAGTCGCCGTCCGGCAGGACCGAGCCGGCCACCGTGTACAAGGCTCTGGCGGATAACCGGGTCGTCGGCTGGGTCTTCCGGGTCGTGGGCTCCGGGTTTGCCGATAAGATCGAATTGGTCGTGGCGGCCGATGCCTCGTTCCAGAAACTCGCCGGCTTTGACGTGCTGACCAGCAACGAGACGCCCGGCTTCGGCAGCCAGATCAAGGAGCCGCTCTTCCGCGACCAGTTCGTCGGGGCCCCGGTCGCCCCCTTTACCCTCGCCAAGACGGGCAACCGCGAGCAGATCGATGCGACCATCGTCGCCATCAGCGGCGCAACGGTCAGCAGTACCGCGGTCGTGGAGGCCATGAATCACTACCTTCCGCGAATCAAAGAGCAACTGCAGCAGAAAGGGCTGATCGGCAATGGCAACCAACCCTGACGGACAGATGGGGGTCTATACAGAGGTTGTGACCGCCGGCCTGTGGCGGGAAAACCCGGTGTTTCGCATGATCCTGGGCATGTGCCCGACTCTGGCGGTGACCGCCGCCCTGAAGCCCGCTTTGACCATGGGGCTGTGCGTCATCTTCGTGCTGGTTTGCAGCAACGTCATGGTCAGCCTGATGCGCGGGGCGCTGCGGCCCCACGTGCGCATCCTCATGTTCACCCTGACCATCGCCACGTTCGTCACGATTGCCGACCTGTTTCTGCGCGCCTACGTGCCGCGGATGAGCGAGGCGCTGGGCCCCTACGTGCCCCTGATCATCGTCAACTGCATCATCATCTGGCGGGCCGAGGCCCGGGCCAGCAAGAGCACGATGCTGCTGAGCATCGTGGACGCCCTCGCGATGGGGGCGGGATTCACGCTCGCTTTGTGCATCCTGGCCACCATCCGCGAGCTCCTGGGCACCGGCCGGCTCTTCGAGGTCCAGGTCCTGCCCCACGCCTTCCCCGCGTGGGCGGCGATGGGCATGCCGGTGGGCGCGTTCCTGACGCTCGGGTTCGTGCTCGGAGCGATCAATCTGATAACGAGGAAGCGAAGCTGAAGGCCGACACAATGGATACGGTTTATCTGCTCATAACAGCGTTCATCTCCGTCGTGTTCATCAACAACCTGGTGTTCACGAAGTTTCTGGGCATCTGTCCTTACATCGGCGTCTCCGGCCGCATCGACATGGCCTTCGGCATGGGCCTGGCCGTCACCTTCGTCATGACCCTCAGCGGCACCCTCACCTGGACGATCGACCACTGGCTCCTCATGCCCCTGAACCTCGAAGTGGCCCGCTACGTAGCCTTCATCATGGTGATCGCGGCCGCCGTGCAGTTGGTGGAGATGTACCTCAAAAAGTTCTTCCCGCCGCTGTACGAGAGCTTCGGCATCTTCCTGCCTCTGATTACGACCAATTGCGCCATCCTGGGCCTGTGCCTGTTCCTCGTCGTCTGGGGCGTCGGCACCCTGATCGAGGCGGTGGTCCTGAGCTTCGGCGGCGGCATCGGCTTCACCATCGCGATATGCATCATGGCCGGAATTCGCGAGAACCTCCGGATGGTCGATGTGCCCAAAGCCCTGCAAGGGGCGCCGATCACGTTGATCACCGCGGGCCTGCTGGCCCTGGCCTTCATGGGATTTGCAGGAATGATCAGATGACGATGGCGATTTACGATTTACGATTTACGATTTACGATTTGGTGTCCGCCGGGTCCGCTCTTGCAGAGGCGCACGTATCGTTCCTTTCCAACCATCAGTCGTCCGTTCTCCTTCTTCAGTCGTGGAGCGGCGCGTGGCTGGCGGGCTTGATCATGCTCGGGCTCGGCACGGCCTTCGCGATCATTCTGCTCATCGCCAGCGAAAGGCTCAAAGTCCCGGCCGACCCGAAGTTCGTTGCAATCTATGACGCCCTGCCCCACCTCGACTGCGGCGCCTGCGGGTATCCCGGTTGCAGCGGATACGCGAAAGCCGTGCAGGCCGACCCGCAACTGCTGGGCACGTGCGCGCCCGGCGGCCCGGACGCCGCGGCCAAAATCGCCGCCATCCTGAACCTCCAGATCAGCAACTCCGGCCCGCCCCATCGGCCTATCGTCCGCTGCCGGGCCCACACCGCCGACCGGACCTACTACGCGACCTACGAGGGCATCGCGAGTTGCACCTCCGCCAACGCGCTGGCCAACGCCCAGGCGTGCAAGTTCGGCTGCATGGGCTTCGGCGACTGCGTCCGCGCCTGCAAGTTCGACGCGATTCACGTCGTGGACGGCCTGTCCACCGTCGATTACGAGAAGTGTACCGGCTGCGGCGCCTGCTCACGGACCTGCCCGCGCAACCTGATCGTCATGGTTCCGTTCGCCCACGACCCGATGATGACGGTCGCGTGCAGCAGCCGGGAATCGGGCAAGGTGACGCGCACGATGTGCCAGGTCGGCTGCATTGCCTGCGGCCTGTGTGTCAAGCAGAGCGACGCCTTCGCCGTCGAGGACAACCTCGCCCGTCTGGACTTCGCCAAATACGAGCCCTCCGGCCAGAGCGAGGCCGCCTACAACAAGTGCCCCACGGGCGTCATCGTCTACCGCGGCAGGTCCGCCCCCGCCCCGCGCGAACCAAAAGCCAAACAACCCGCCGCCGGCAAGGCCTGACGGGGCCTCCAGAGCAAGTAGTGGCTGCTACAGATTATGGAAAACCATATTTCGACACACACAGTTGACACTGAACAGCATCCATTGGCAGTCTCTGCCATCCTCCATCTACTGCCTGGAGTTATGATCCTGGCCTTCTTTCTCGTCCTTACACCTCTTTTGGCAAGAGAGGGATATCCGACCTTGTTCTGCCTCTTTCTCGCGGTCGCAGTCGTTCTGATTCCGTTCGAGCTGGGATACATTCTCTATCAGGCCGGAAAGCAGAACAAGAACTTCTCGCTCGAAGGAATTGTCCGCTATCGCCACAAGTTGCCTTTATGGCAGTACTTCGCACTTATCCCCCCGTTTTTAGCATGGGCGCTGGTCGCATACTTTGTCATTGCTCCGCCAATACAGGGCTTCTTAAGGAGCGAATATTTCTCCTGGCTCCCGGCCTGGTTTTTCTTGGACCACAATCTCGCCCAATCATCGAAATCCGTCCTTTGGGCCACATGGATTCTGGGCGTTCTCTTTAACGGTATTGCCGGCCCGGTCGTGGAGGAACTGTATTTCCGCGGATATCTGCTCCCGAGGATCTCTCGCCTCAAAGGCTGGGCGCCTCTGCTGAACGTCGTGCTGTTCTCAATCTATCACTTCTTTACACCCTGGAGGAACGTGGAACGGATATTCGCTCTGCTGCCGGGCGTCTATATCATACAATGGAAAAAGAACATATACCTGGGGATGATCCCGCATTGTTTGTTGAACGTCACCGGCATGCTTCTGATGGCACCGTTATTGTTCAAGTAGCCAATCCCTGACCGGTGATCGCCGTGCCGGGGCCGGCGGAGATCAGGATGGCCTCGGCGGCAGGCAGAGCGACACGTTCACCGTCGAGGACAACCACGCCCGCCCGAACCACGCGAGATACGAGCCCTCCGGCCGGAGCGAAGCCGCCTACAACAAGTGCCCCACCGGCGTCATCGTCTACCGCGGCAAATCCGCCCCCGCCCC
>CAYFUB010000157.1:0-4887 GCA_964346195.1 uncultured Pirellulales bacterium | reverse complement strand
TTGGCGATGGTACTGTGCATGAGAAAGTCGCCATCGCCAAGCTGCGCTTGACGCTGCCACCCGGAGTCTATCGACCTGCGCTCTATGTATCCGGGGGTCCGTCGCCTCGTCAACCACTGCGGTCCGTCGGAAGTGCGTGGATCAACGCAGCTTCAGGGCGATAATGAGCACCGTGCCGGGGGAAGTATCCTCAGACGCTATCAGTATTGGGGCGGGCGCCGACTAGGACCCTCAGAAGCGGGTGGCGGTCCGTGACGCGGCGCAACAGCTTGAACAGAATCCGGTCCAGTCCCACATAGCTGCTGTTGAACGTCACGGCGATGACGACCAGGGCCGCCATCTCGACCAGGTTCTTGTTGACGATCAGATAGTTGCCCTCCATGGGAATCGAGTAGTAGTAGCCCACGAGCAGCGGGTTGCAGGCGTAGTAGAGCAGGATCAGGAAGATGCCCGCGGCGCTCGCCAGGCGCGTCAGACAGCCGACGATCAAGCCGAGCCCGATGGCCATCAGGCCCCAAATGTTCATCTGGTTCACAATCGTCAGAACGCTCGGGGTATCGGCCATCCAATGAAATACGGGGGCAAACAATCCCCGGGACTGCATCAGGTACCCCGCCGCGGACCAGTGCGGCTTCAGAAACTTGGCGACCCCTTCGTACAGGAAATGCCACCCGATCATCACCCGCAGAAACACCAGGGCGAGCATCTGCACACGGTAGTATCTTTGTGCTTCCATAGTCGTGTCCCTTTCGCGAGAAATCGACGCTGATAACGACTATCCGCGCGGCTTGGAGGGTGTATGAGAAGCCCTATCTTCTCCGGGTGGCAGCGTCAAGCGGAGCTTGGCGATGGTTTTTGTTCATTCGGACGAGCCATCGCCAAAGCCTGCCCTGAGCGAAGCCGAATGGGGCCTTCGGCCTTGACGCTGCCACCCATCGCTCACAGAAGGTCAATTGACGGACTTCTCACACTCTTAGACCTTGAATTCGTCCTCGCTGAAATACAGGCGTTTTCCGGCCTCGATGGCCTCATTGACCTTGAGCACGGAGACGGCGGTTTCATAGCCCACTTCCGCCGGACAGTTCAGAGATTCGATGCCGCGCACGGCGTTGAAGAAGTTCTCCAGATGCGGCTTGTGATACGGCTCGTGGAACTCGACCGGGATTTGGTGCTCGTCGGGCGATACCGACTCTCGCACATCCAACAAGGCGTTGATTTCGAGTTCGCGCTTGGCCACCTGGACCCTGGGGGCACTCACGTAGCCGAGCCGGACCCATTCATCCCACGGCGGGGCCTGCGGCTGACGGTAGATCGAGCCGCGGTAGCCCGCCTCGGATTCCGAGAGCACCAGAGTGCCCTGATCGCCCATGAAGTTCTCGAAATAGCCCTGGCTGCCGTTGGTGGTCTGCGTCTGGTAGTATGCTCGGGCGGGTCCGCGGCTGGTCTCATACTCATAGATCGCCATCACCGTGTCGTACCACTCGTGCGACTCTCTGCTGTAGTAGTCGATGCCACCGCTGGCCAGGACCGCTTTGGGCCGGGCCTCCAGGAACCAGTTGTAAATGTCGATCTGGTGCGAGCCCAAATCGACGATCGGCCCGCCGCCCAGCCCTTTGCACCACCGCCAATTGCGGAATTGCTCCATGGACTTGAATCCGTATTTCTCGAGTCGGGCCTGGGGAATCGGGTAACGGCTGGGCCACCCGAGGTCCTGCTGAACGGAGCGGTTCCATTGCCCGTTGACTGTTACGATCCGCCCGATCATATTCGCTTCCTTGAGAAGCTTCTCATAGCAGTGCAGATATCGGGGATGGCTGCGGCGCTGGTGTCCGATCTGCAGCAGCTTGCCCGTTTCGCGGGCCGCGAGCACCATGTGCCGGGCGCCTTCCAGCGTGTTGGACATCTCTTTCTCGCAGTAGACGTGCAGCCCGGCCCTGAGGCAGTCCACGGTTTGCCGGCTGTGCCAGAAGTCCGGCGTCGCGATGACGACCGCGTCGAGTCCCTTTTCCTTCTCCAGCATCTCGCGGTAATCTTCGTAGCCGTTGACGTCGAATTTGTATTTGCCCAAATGATTGACCGCTCGCCTGAGATTGTACTCGGTCCAGATGTCGCAGACGGCACAGAATCGTATGTTCGGTATTTTCAGCATGGCGTCGAGCAGCACGGAGCCTTGAGCTCCCGCGCCAATCAAGGCCACCTTCAGTTCGGGAAGGTTGCCCGCAGAGGCGGCGGTTCCGAGCCTGGCCGCCGTTTGCGCCCGCTGGTAGGCTCTTTCTTTATATACGCCGTAGCCGAACAGGCCGAGCACCGGCATGGCGGCCACGCCGTGAAGAAAATCGCGCCGGTCCAGGGCCTTCTCCGACCCACTGTTGGAATCTTCCGTCGGAACACAGCATTTCTCTTCGCTCATGGCAGTCTCTCCTTATTGCGATCGTTCGGCTCTGTCCGGCCGTCGTCACATCTTCGTGAGCCATGCGTTCAAGAACTCTCGTTCATGGCTCTGAAAATCACCGTAATCTCTGTTGCGCATCACGAGCTCACGTTACACCTGCATGCGGCAAAATCCGGCCCGGTGCGACGGGGAACCGTTGGCAAAGAGAGTCGGACAGTCTCATGGTGGACCTGCTGCGGCCAGCCCCTTGCCTCAGCCAGGGTGACAAATCTGTGCCGGGGATAGGCAGTCAGGGTAACCCTCACAGGTCCGATCCGAAGGGAAAGACATGCTTACGCGAGCGTAAGCATGGCACCCAATATCAGGCGATCCAATCTCCCGCTGCATTCTTGCCTTTTGGATACCTTCCTGCTACAATGGCAGGGTACGAGTGAAGGATAACACCTGCGGAGGTTTGGCAATGTGCCAGTGAGACTCCGAGGTATTTGACAAGCACGGATCTCTGTCTTGAGACAGGATGCCCGATGAACAGGCGCACTTGCATGTCGTACGCACGGCGAATATGATTTTCATAGCGGCAGGTGTCCAGATATGGGCGCGTTAGTCCAAGACCGGACGCGGGTGGCAATATCAGTCACACACAGTTCAGCGGGAGAAGTGCTCTTTGGAGGCCAGCAGGATTGGTTTTCAATCCACATAAGGAAACTTACTGAGTAGACCTCGCGAGGCACGTAGTTTGCGGTCTCACCAGTGCAAAAGAGAGAGGTGTAGGTCTGACTCTAAGTAAGATTGGAGCGAACTGGACTCCTCCTTGTGGAACTGCAAATGGCTGTGCAAAAACAGGTTGCTATTGGGTGAAACGAGTCCCATACTCAAAGAAGACACAGATCAATCGGGAGTGGCTCATGAGAATGATATGGTATGATATTCGATATGGGTTTCGGATGCTGAGGAAGGCGCCGGGGTTCACGGCGATTGCCCTGATTACCCTCGCCATCGGCATCGGGGCCAATACGTTGATGTCCAGCATCGCCGATTGGCTGCTATTTCTTCAGCCCAGACATGTGAAGAACCCCGAGCAGTTGGCGTACTGCGATGTCCGCAATGGGTCTGATAATTATACAACTTACATCACCATCCGTGACAGCGTCTTGGCCTTCAGCGATGTCATGGCTCAGACTCCCGACAATATGGAAGGAGAGGCCACTGTGGTTCGTGGGGATGCGGCCTGGCACGTCACGGCCACGTACGTTTCGTCGAACTACTTCTCTTTTTTGGGAGTCGCGCCGGTCCTGGGGCGGGGCTTCCTGCCCGCCGAAGACCAGCAAGGCAGCGCTGCGGTCGTGGTGCTGAGCTATCCCCTCTGGCAGCGACTGGGCGGCGATCCGAAGCTCGTCGGCGAGTATGTGAACGTCAACGGCACTGTTTGTCAGGTCGTCGGTGTGGCGCCGCAGGGGTTCACCGGCACCTCGCTCCTGGGGCCCGGCCTCTGGGTGCCGATGGGCAACTGGGGGCCGATGGGCATCTTCGTATCGATTCGGATGCGGGGACGGACTCGGCCCGCCGACGCCGGGGCCGGTTGGGGCTATCCTTGGACGCTTCATACCATCGGACGACTCAAGCCGGGCGTGAGCACGTCGGTTGCCCAGGCGCAGTTGCAGGCCTTGATCCCGCGCTTTCGAGCAGAGGACCCGGAAGGATGGCGGGCCAATGCTTCGTTTGCTCTTCGCCCGCCGGACCGGATCGACAATGAGCCCCTCCTCCGTCCGGACTTTATCGGATACAGTCTGATCCTGATGGCCGGGTCCGTGGTCACCCTGCTGATCGTCTGCTTGAACCTGGCGAGCATGCTGATCGTGCAGGGCGCCTCGCGCCACCGTGAGATCGCCATCCGCTTGGCCGTCGGCGGAGGCCGCCTGCGGATCGTTCGGCAGTTGCTCGTCGAGTCTGCCCTGTTGGCGCTGCTGGGAGGAGTTCTCGGTGTTCTGCTGGCTGTCTGCGGGATGCGGATTCTCAATGTATGGTTCGCCGGTGCCGATTGGGTAGTGCAGAGAGCTATCCGAGTCGGCCTGGACATTCGCATTCTGATGGGCACACTGGGTTTCTGCCTGATCGCTACGCTGCTGTTCGGTCTAAGACCTGCTCTGAGGCTGTCCCGGCGTGATCTGGCCGAGGAGATGAAGGGATCCGCCGGTCGTGTGCTGGGGTCCGCCCACCGCAAGCGCGGCGGTCTTTCGGTAGCGGGCCAGATCACGCTGGCCGTAGTCCTGGTCCTCGGCGCTGCGCTGCTGTTGCGCACGGCCCTGGAGACAGCGCGGCCGGACCCGCGGTTCCACCTGGAGGACACGCTGGTCGTTCGGCTCGATCCGGAATCGGCCGGCTATGACAAGGTCCGGAGCATGCAGGCCTGCGAGACCCTGGCCGATCATCTGGCGTCCCTGCCGCCAGTCGAGGCGCTGGGGACAGCACCCGACCTGTTCTACGGGGGTGGCGGG
>CAYFUB010000156.1:0-3312 GCA_964346195.1 uncultured Pirellulales bacterium | reverse complement strand
CAGCAGGACCTTGCCGATCAGGATCGCCGTATCTATCCGTTCGTCACGGCCCAGGTCGGTCATGCGGATGGGGGCGATCTTGAACTCCGCCGATTGCGGCCGGCCCGGGACCACGGCGGCATCGACGTGGACCAGGATGTTCGCGATTTCGAGATCGTCGATAATCAGCCGCTTACCGGTGGGCTCGCGCGGCTCGCGCAGCGGCTGGATGACCTCGTACAGGTTGTTCTGCAAACCCTTCTGTTCGACGAACACTTCCATGTTATCGAGCCTCATGTCCTTGATGTGCACCTCGTCGGTCAGCAGCGAGCCGGCGTCGGCCGTGACGTTCACGCTTTGCAGGGTCAGCAGGGACGCCCCGTCGTAGCCCGGCGGGTTCGCCACGCGGGTGTTTTGCAGCCTGACCGAGCCGGCCAGGAGCGAGGCGTCGGCGTCTTCGACTTCCACCGGTACGTTCAGGGTCTGCGCGCCGGCCTTCTCGACCGCCGCGTGAACGACTCGGTCGGCAAACAGGAAGACACCGACAACACCAACGATGACCAGAACAACGACAACGATGATGACGAACAGGATTGTCTTGACCAGCTTCTTCATCTCTCTTGCCCCCCTTAGGATCTACTATTTACGATTTACCATTTGCGATTTGGACTTGCCCGTGAGATGCGCCAGGTATGCGACGCTCTATCCCATCCAGAGTAAATCGTAGATAGAGAATCGTAAATCGTAAATTCAGACGGTTCCGCCTTCTTCGCGGGTGATTTTGGCGCCGAGGCGGTTGAGCCGCTCCTCGATGCGCTCGTAGCCCCGGTCGATGTGATAGACGCGGTTGACCGTCGTGGTCCCCTCGGCAGCCAGGCCGGCGACCACCAGGGCGGCCGAGGCACGCAGGTCCGAGGCCATCACGGGGGCCGCGACCAGTTTCTCGACGCCCGCGACAATCACCGCCGGGCCCTCCTTGCGGAGGTTGGCCGCCATGCGGTTCAATTCGGCGACGTGCAAAAAACGGTCGGGAAATACCTTTTCTACCACGACGCTGTTGCCGTTCGCCAGGGCCAGCATGGCCATGAACTGGGCCTGCAAGTCGGTCGGGAAGCCCGGGTAGGGCTGCGTCGTGATGTCGGCGGGTCGAAAGTGCTCGGCGCCGACGACGGTGCAGCCGTCGCCGTTGGGCTCGACCATGACGCCGATGTTCTGCAGGCGGTCCACCACGGCCATCATGTGTTCGAGGCGGCAGTGGGTGATGTGTACTTCGCCCCCCGTGATGGCGGCGGCTGTCATCAGGGTTCCCGCCTCGATCCGGTCGGGAATCACGCGGTACTGCACGGGGTGGAGGTGCTTGACGCCGTCGATGACCAGTCGCGGCGAGCCGATGCCGCTGATGCGGGCGCCCATGGCGTTGAGGCAGTTGGCCAGGTCGGCGACCTCCGGCTCGCAGGCGGCCGATTCGATAATGGTCCGGCCTTTGGCCAGGGTGGCGGCCATCATCACATTGGCCGTGCCGAGCACCGTCGATCCGAACGGACCGCCGAGAAAGATGCTCTCGCCCCGGAGGCCCTGCGGCGCCTCGGCGATGACGTAGCCGCTCTTGAGGTGAATCTGCGCCCCGAGGCGCTTCAGGCCGGTCAGATGCAGGTCGATGGGCCGGTCGCCGATCGCGCAACCGCCGGGCATCGAGACCTCGACCCGCCCGCACCGGGCCAGTAGCGGACCCAGGATGCAAATACTCGCCCGCATCTTGCGGACGATGTCATACGGCCCCACGGGATTGTCGATGGTCGTCGCGTCAATCGCGAGCAGCCCATCCTCTTGTCTTTCGACCTTACAGCCCAATTGCTCGATCAGATCCTTGAAAACGCTGATATCGGCGAGCCGGGGCACGCCGAGGAGCGTCGAGCGCCCGGGAGCCAGCAGGGCGGCGGCCATAATGGGCAGTGATGCGTTTTTGGAACCGTTGACCTCGACGTGGCCGGCCAGCCGCACCGGCCCTTCAATCTGAAATACATCCATACTTTTGCGATTTACGACTTACGACTTACGATTTACTATTTGCACAGGAGCATCGCACAACTCGATGTGTGGTCTCCCATAGTTATTCGGCAATCGTACGTAAGAATGTTGAATTGTAAATCCTAAAGGGTTCGCAAACGCGGTCTACCGCGTTTGGGGCCTCAAACCGTATCCGACGGCAGGGGCGAATAATCATTCGCCCGTACGGGCCAGGGCCCTCAGCGCGTCGGTTCTCGGGGAACCCGAATGATGATTCGCCCGTATGGGCGGGGGAATGCCATTGTCAGTTGCGACGGAAGGACTTGAAGGGCTCGGGGCCCCCTGCGCGGAATCATGCGTGGGGGACTCCCTCCCAGACGCTATGTATCGCGTTTGGGCTTCCGAACAGTCAGCCACCGGCATTACCGCCACACACGTGGTCGTCCTGATTGGCGTGGGCCTGTTCGCCCTATGGCTCTTCGACACCTCCCTGGGTCGCAAGGCCCTGGTCAATTCGAAACCGCGTCGCAACCGGATGGCCCCGTACACGCCGCTGATCCCGTTCTTCCTGTGGTTGATGGGCGTGGCACTGCTTCGGCCGGTCGCCCACGCCGTCGTCGGGACCGTTGAAGGCTGGCGCAGCCTGTTCCTGGACAACCTCATCTTCTCGGCTGTTTCGGTAGCCACGGCTGGTCTGATCCTGGTCATCGCCGGCCTGGACTTCGCCCGCGGCCTGCGCGGCTTCGGCCTCAGACCCCGAACGATTCCCAAAGACGCGATCCTCGCCTTCCTGGAACTGCTGGCAATCTGGCCGCTGGTCCTGGCGGCGATCACCGTCACCATGGCCCTCGGCCAGTTCTTCTGGAAGTACTTCTGGGGCAAGGACTTCCAGATGCCGCAGCACGAGGGCCTGGAGCTGATCGCGCAGTTTCCCGCCCTGCCCCTTCAGGTCCTGATTATCGTGCTGGCCGTCGTCATCGCCCCGGTGGTCGAGGAGATGCTGTTTCGCGGGCTGTTTCAGACGGTGGTCCGCTCCTACCTGCGCCGGCCCTGGCCCGCCATCGCCACCACCTCCCTGCTGTTCGCGATGACGCACGCGAACCCGGAGCACTGGCCGGCCCTGTTCGTCCTGGCGATGGGACTGGGCTACAGCTACGAGAAGAGCGGCTCGCTCTTTCGACCCATCCTCATGCACGCCATGTTCAACGGCATCACCATCGCCAGCGCCGTGCTCGAGCAGGCCCCCGCCTGAGACCTCGGCCGTAAGGCCGGAGAGTGAGAAGGGTGCGAAAAGTGTTAAGGGAGCGGCGGGATGCCTATTTTCGG